>JBOGIV010000518.1:0-5275 GCA_050747925.1 Vicinamibacterales bacterium | reverse complement strand
GTCGAGTACCGAGCGACCCTCTATACTCCCCCGGTGGATCCCGCCGACCTGTCGCCCATTCCCGAATCGGCTCGAACACAGTCGGCGTTCGATCTGTTCCTGATCTTCGCGGCGGCCAACGTCGTGGCGACGACGCTGCAGACCGGTGCGGTGCTCGGCAAACGCTACGGCAACCAGGACGCGCTCGTCCTCGTCGTCAGCGGCGCCGTCTTTGGCGCGATCCTGGTGGCGCTGCTGGCGCCGGTGGGATCGCGCTTCGGAGTGCCGTCGATGATCGCGGCACGCGCCGCGCTTGGCCGTCACGGCGCCGCCTTGGTGGCCGCGCTGCTCTACCTGACGAACTTCGCTTGGATCGCAGTGAACAACACCATCGCTGCATCGGTTTGCGCGGAGGTCTTCGGTGGATCGACATCCGCCCGCCTCTGGTCGGCGGGTCTTGGCGTCCTGGCGACGCTCGTCGTTGCCCGAGGCCCACGCGCAGTCGGACAGGCGGATCGGGTGGCGGTGCCGCTGATGGCGATTGCGGGAACGGTCTTCACGTGGGCAGCCATCACTGGCCCGCCCACCTCCGCGCTCGAAGCGCCACCCACGGAGCAGCCGCCGCTGCTGTGGGGGCTCGACGTCGTGATCGGCTATCAGGTCTCATGGCTGCTGATGTTCGCCGACTACTCTCGCTATACGAGATCCGGTCGGGCCAGCGCCACCGCGGTGTTCGCGGGCCTCGCGTTGCCGGCCCTGTGGTTGATGCCCGTCGGTTGGATACTTGCGCGGGTGGCCTCGAGCGACGATCCGGGAACGATGCTGAGCGCAGCCGGTGTCGGTGGGTGGGCCGCGCTACTCGTGGCCTTGGCGACGGTGACGACCAACTTCGTCAACATCTACCTGTCGTCGCTGGCGTGGCGAACGCTTGTGCCCAACTCGTCGAGCACACGATCGGTGTGGACGATCGGCCTTATCGGCACGGCTCTCGGACTGATCTCATCGGTGTGGCTCACGCGGTTCGCGGACCTGATGCTGATCCTGGGCTCCGTGCTGGTCCCGGTCGGCGGCGTTTTCCTCGCACATTTCGTGGTGCTGCGCCGGCCGGTCGACGTCAGTCTCGTCTATCAGAAGGATCGGCTGCCGGCATTTACGCTCGCCGGCATGTTGGCGTGGGCACTCGGCTTCATCGTCTACCGGCTGGCTGCGTCAATCGGCGCCACCCTGCCGGCGCTGGCCGCGTCGGTGGTCGCGTACGTTGTCCTCGATCGCCGGAGGCGACTCTAAAGGGTCGCCTCTACACGATCGCGGTGGCGAGGGTCGTCTGGTTCCGAGTCCTTGTTATTTGATGCCTTTCAGCATCACGATGTCGCTCGTATCGATCGCGCGTGTCAGGGCGAGCTGCTGGCCATCTGGTGACCACGCGAATTCGACGATCGGAGGGCCGTCGGTGAAGTGGGTCAGCTGACGGGGTGCGCCGCCTTCGAGCGGTTGGACCCAGACGTTCAATCCGGATGGATCGACATATGCCAACCCTCGGCCGTCGGGCGCCCATCGGCGGAACACTTGGTCTGTGCGCAGACGACGAACAGGTTCGCCACCCGTGATCGGGATGATGCGTGTCTCCGGCAATCGCGTCTGTTCGTCTATGGACCGGATCATCACGAGTCGCCCGTCAGGAGAGGCCGCAAGCCCCGCAGCTAACGCAAGAAATGGAGCGAGTTGCCGGGGCGCGCCGCCTCGAATGTCGATCATCCATAGATTTTGCACGCCGGATTTAGACCACAAGTACAGCACTGCGGAGCCGTCCGGCGTGACGGTCGCCCTGGTGAAACCGCCCGTCGCAATCTGCGTCGCGTGCGTTCCGTCGGCGTCGCTGCGCCACAGTTCGTTGGTGTTCTCGCGTCGTCGCACGTAGACCAAGGTTCGCCCATCGCCGGTGGTCGAGAAGAAGAAGCCACCGCCGGGGACGATCAGTTCGGGCGCTCCGCCGGACACATCGGTTGACCACAGGCCCATGCCGCCCGCGAGAACGGCAAAGTTGATCACCCGTCCGTTGCCAGCCCAGGCCATGCCCTCCAGACGGGTTGGGATGTCTTGGCCAATCTGCCGCGCACCCTTGCCAGCCGCATCTGTCAGCCACAGGCTCGAACGCGAGTCGAGGCGGGACGCGACGACGGCATCGCCGGCCAGACTGGCTCCGGAATAGGTGCTGAGGTCGTTGGTGAGCCTGGTCGTGTCCCCAGTGGGCAGGTGCAAACGCACCAGTTGCTGCGGTCCGTCTGGCTCCGTCCTATTGAGGATGAACGATCGGCCGTCGCGTGCGGCAGCCATGCCCATCCAAGAGGAAAGACCATAGCCGCCGAGATTCAGCAGTGTCGTTTCGGCGCCGCCTGCGACGCTTACAGTCAAGAGAACCAGGTCGGCAATGCCGACGGTGCCGTCGAGACCGATGACGGCGATGGTTCGGCCGTCGGGCAGCCACATCGGTCGCAGATCGGGTCGCGATCCAAACGTGACGGTCGGATAGCGCTGGGGCAATTTGCGTGTCGCGATCACGCGCGGTTGCGACCCATCGGCCTCCGCGACGACGACGTGAGTTTCGCTCGGCGCGTTGGCAAGAAACGCCATCTGCTTGCCGTCGGGCGACCAGCCGGGCGCGCTGCCGGCCTGGTCGACCAGTTTGCGCGGCGTGCCGCCCAGGACGGGCACGCGCCACAGCGCATTGCGCCGATTGGTCTCGCCTTTCACGAAGTCAATGAAGCTGCCGTCGGGAGTGAAGGCCACAGCGCGAATCTGAGTTGCCGGCGCCGGGGGGACGATGCGCGTGGCGCTGCCGCTGGCGATCTGCCGGACCCACACGCTCGGCTGGTCGCCCGGCTTGTCGCTGTCCCCCTCCACGTAAGCGACGAACTTGCCGTCCGGCGACAGCGCTGGAAGGCGAGCGGTGCCGGAGTTCGTCAAGCGAATCATTTCGATTTGCGGCGTCGGCGCGGACGACACAGGCGAGTCTGGACCGCTCCTGAGGAGGACGACTATCGCTGCGATGGTGGCAACCGAGACGAGTGCCAGGCCGAGCGCCGCCCATTGCCACCCGCGCGTTGCGCCGCCGCGCACGCTCGTACCGGACCTGTGCGCGGCTAGCTCTCCGGTATCGAGCGATCGTTTCAATTCCTCGAGATCGTTCCGCAGGTCTTTCGCGGTCTGATACCGTCGCTCGGGATCTTTCGTCAGCGCATGCCGGATGATGCGCCCGATCTCATGCGGCAACTCGACATTCAGCTCCGTCACCGGCTTCGGTGTGTCTTTGACGATGGACGAGATGACCGAAATACTCGTATCGCCCGTGAACGGACGCCGGCCGGTCGCCATCTCGTAGAGGACGACGCCGAGCGAGAACAGATCCGACCGCGCGTCAACGGTTTTGCCTTCCGCTTGCTCCGGCGACATGTAGGCGACGGTGCCGAGAATTCGGCCCTCGGCAGTAAGGGGGTTCGCCCCGACAGCACCGACCAGCGTCGTCGGCATCGAGGTTGCGCCACTGGTTCCGGTCGCGGTGTCGGCGAGCCTGGCGAGGCCGAAGTCGAGCACCTTCACCCGACCTTCCTGCTCACCCTGGCCGAGCATGATGTTGGCCGGCTTGAGATCGCGGTGCGTGATTCCCTTTTGATGCGCGGTGGCCACGGCGTCGGCGACGGCAATCGCGATCGGCAGGAGGCGATCGAGTGGCAGGCCGCCTTTGGGGATCGCCTCGGCAAGCGAGCGTCCCTCGATCAGCTCCATCGTGAGCACCGCATGCCCGTCGATTTCCTCGGTCGAATAGATGGTCACGATGTTCGGATGGTTGAGCGCGGCAATCGCGTGCGCTTCGCGCTGAAAGCGCTCACGACGGTCGGCATCCATCGCAGCGTGGCCCGGGAGTATCTTGATGGCGATGAATCGATTCAGACGCGGATCGCGGGCTCTGTAGACTTCGCCCATTCCGCCGGCGCCTAAGGGCGCCAGGATCTCGTACGGGCCGAGGCGAGTGCCGGCAGAAATGGGCATGCGCAGCTCAACATTCGCGAGAGGTAGCTATTGTAGTAAGTCCGCCCTCTTCGGTGCCTTTTTGTTAGGGGACAGGGTGCCGGGGAATGTTCGGGAGCCCTGTCCCCTATACAGTAGACACATGAGCAAGCGCCGCCTGATCGTCGGCATTACCGGGGCCAGCGGCACCATCTACGGCGTTCGGCTCCTCCAGATGCTGAAGCAGTCCGACATCGAAACCCACCTGGTGATGAGCCGATGGGCGGCACGGACGCTCGTGCATGAGACCGACTTCACGCCCGAGGCGGTTCAGAAGCTGGCCTCGGTGGCGCACCCGATTGGCGATCAAGGGGCGGCGATTTCGAGCGGCTCGTTCGTGACCATGGGAATGATCGTCGCGCCGTGCAGCGTGCGCACGCTGGCGGCGATCGCGCATGGGCTCGGTGACAATCTGATCCACCGCGCCGCCGATGTCGTTCTGAAGGAACGGCGCAAGCTCGTGCTCGCCATTCGCGAGGCGCCGCTCAACGAGATTCATCTCGAGAACATGCTGAAGCTGTCGCGGATGGGCGTCGTCATCGCCCCTCCGGTCCCGGCGTTCTACTCGCGGCCCAGGACGATCGACGAGATGGTGAACTACTCGGTCGCCCGGATCCTCGATCAGTTCGACATTCACGTCGACGTCGAGCGCTGGTCCGGGTTAAAGGCGGCCGCCGACGAGCCGATCGAGATCTAAACCAGGACCTTTTCGAACGGTATACTCCACGTTTACCAGTTCTCAGTTCACCTGCTCGAGGTTCGTTCCATGACGATGCATCTCCGAATGATCGCTGCCCTGGCGTTCGCCTCACTCGTGGTCATGACGGGACCCACTCAACCACTTCGGGCACAAGGCGACGCGAACACCATCGTGCCGCCGATCGCGTTCAAGGACTTGAGGTGGCGGAGCGTTGGCGCGACGCGCGGTGGCCGCGTCACGGCCTACTCAGGTGTCCGCCAGCAACCCTTCACGTTCTATTTCGGCGGGGTTGGCGGCGGCATCTGGAAAACGGAAGACGCCGGCATCAACTGGGCGCCCATCAGCGACGGCCAGATGGCCACTGGGTCGATCGGCTCGATCGACGTCGCGCCGTCGAATCCCAACCATGTGTGGGTCGGCACCGGCAGCGCGGCGATTCGGTCGAATGTGATCATCGGCCGCGGCGTCTACAAGTCGCTCGACGCCGGCAAGACGTGGCAGTTCATGGGGCTCAAGGAGTCAGGCCAAATC
>JBOGIV010000517.1:0-3665 GCA_050747925.1 Vicinamibacterales bacterium | reverse complement strand
GTGCTGCCCGCCGAATGGATCGAAGCCGATCCTCGATCCCCGGTCCCCGATCCCCGATCCCTGGTCCCCGATCCCCGAATCAGCGCGCTTGACTCCGTCTCGCCGGGAAAAAACGTCGGCAGGCGCGGCGAGGACATCGCCGGCGGCACGACGTTGCTCGAGCCAGGCCGCGTGCTGCGGCCCCAGGATCTCGGAGTCCTCAGCTCGATCGGCCGGGGTGATGTGCCAGCCGTTCGCCGCCCTCGCGTCCGCCTGGCGGTGACGGGCAACGAACTGCTGCCATCGGGCGCGAAGCCGCGCGGGTTTCAGATTGCCGATGCCAATGGCCCGATGCTTGCGGCACTCGTCGAGCGCGACGGTGGCGTGCTCGACTTTCCCGGCCTCGTTCGCGACGATCGCGACTCTGTGCTCGACGCCCTTCGCGCCGACGCCGACATCGTCATCGTCTCGGGCGGCTCGAGTGTGGGCGTCGAGGATCTCGCGCCGATGCTTGTCGCCGAACACGGCGAGCTGGCGGTGCACGGCATTGCGATGCGGCCGAGCAGTCCAACCGGACTTGGGCGCGTCGGTCATCGTCTGATCTTCCTGCTGCCGGGGAATCCTGTCTCGAGTCTGTGTGCGTACGATTTCTTCGCCGGCCGCGCGATTCGAGCGTTGGGTGGACGAAGCAAGGTGTGGCCGTATCGCTCGATTCGCGCACGGTTGACGCGCAAGATCAGCTCGCCAATCGGTCGCCTCGACTACGCACGCGTGAAGATCGTTGGCGGAATGGTCGAGCCGCTGGCGGTCGGGGGAGCGTCACTGCTGTCGTCAACGACCCGCGCGGATGGCTTCGTCATCGTCGGCGACGACAGCGAGGGTTTCCCTGCTGGTGCCGACGTCGATGCCTGGCTTTATTAAGAGCGCATCTGTGTCATCCGCGGCCTGGCTCTATGACTGAACAGGAGCAGTTTCTCCAGGTCCTCGACCGCGATGAGGCCGAACGGCGCTTTCGCGCCGCGCTCGACCTCGCGCCTCGCGGCATTGACAGGGTTCGACTCGAGGCGGCGCTTGGTCGCGTGCTTGCGGCCGACGTCGTGGCGCCAGTGGACGTGCCGTCGTTCGATCGGTCGAACGTTGACGGCTTTGCCGTGGTGGCCGAAGACACCTTCGGCGCATCAGAAGAGGCGCCGCGAACGGTGCGCTTGGGTGAGGAAGAGATCCAGACGGGAATCGTTCCGACCTCGACCATCCATTCCGGCCAGGCCGTGCTGATTGCAACCGGCGGCATGGTGCCTCGCGGCGCCGATGCCATCGTGATGATCGAGCACGCCGAAGCCCGCGGCCGCGAGCTGCGAATCGCCAAGGCCGTCAGCGCCGGCAGCGGCATCTCGTTCGCCGGAACCGACATCACCGCCGGCGAGACAGTGCTTCGCCGCGGCCAGCTTCTCACCAGCCGCGATACCGGTGTACTGGCAGCAATCGGTGTGGCCGAGGTCGATGTCTGGAGGAGGCCGATCGTCGCCATCCTCTCCACGGGCGACGAGATCATCTCGCCTGGCGATCTCATGCGGCCCGCCAAGGTTTACGACTCCAACGCGCAAGCGCTCGCTGACGCCGTGCAGGAACTGGGGGGCGAGCCACGACGATTGGGCATCACGCCGGACGATGCCGCCGCTTTGCGCGAGCGATTGCGACACGCGCTCGAGTTCGCCGACATCGTGTTGCTGTCTGGCGGCACGAGCAAGGGCGCGGGCGATGTGTCGTATCGCGTGGTCGCCGAGCTCGACGATCCCGGGATTGTCGCGCACGGCGTCGCGCTCAAGCCTGGCAAGCCGATCTGCCTCGCGGCGACTGGCGGGCGTCCCGTCGTCGTGCTTCCAGGCTTCCCGACCTCCGCGATCTTCACGTTCCACGAGTTCGTCGCGCCGGTGCTTCGGCTGCTGGCCGGCCGCGACTTAGAGGAACGATCGGTCGTTCGGGCCAGGCTCGCGGTGAAGGTCAACAGCGAAATCGGCCGAACCGAGTACATGCTGGTCGGGCTGGTCGAGATTCCAACCGAAGACGCCGCAGCGTCCGCCGAAGCTCGTGTCTTTGGAAATGCTTCGGCAGACCGCCGTAGCTTTAGCGAAGGCCGGTTGGCCGCCTACCCGATGGGACAAGGATCGGGCAGCGTCACCACGTTCAGCCGCGCCGACGGATTTGCGACCATCGGCCGGCACCAAGAGATCGTTGAGGCCGGAACGATCGTCGACGTTCGGCTGCTGGGCCGCGATCTGCAACTGGCGGACCTCGTCGTCATCGGCAGCCACTGCATCGGTCTCGATTACTTGCTTGGGCAACTCCAGCAGCAGGGCATCCACTCGAAGTTCATGGCCGTCGGCAGCACCGCTGGGTTGAACGCCGCCAAGCGCGGCGAATGCGATCTCGCGGGCATTCACCTGCTCGATGCCGACACGAACCAGTACAACCGGCCGTTTCTGACTCCGGACGTAGAGCTCATCGATGGCTACGGTCGTCTTCAGGGCGTCGTGTTCCGTCCTGGAGACGCGCGCTTCGAACGTCGGTCGCTACGCGACGCCATCGCCAACGCGCTCGACGATCCGGCGTGCATGATGGTCAACCGCAACCAGGGGAGTGGCACGCGGGCACTGATCGATCGCTTGCTCGGCGGCGTCAGACCGCGCGGCTATGCCGTGCAACCGAGGAATCACAACGCTGTCGCAGCGGCTGTGGCGCAAGGCCGGGCCGATTGGGGGGTCACGCTGGACACGGTCGCTCGCAATGCCGGACTCGCGTTCATTTCGGTGCGGGCTGAGCAGTACGACTTCGTCTCACCGCGCTCTCGCACAGATCGACCGGGCGTGGTCGCGTTCAAGAGGCTATTGCAGCAACCCTCGACGCGAGACGCGTTGTCGCGGCTCGGCTTGACTCCATGACCACCGGCGCCATCGTCCTCGCTGGCGGCAGGTCCACCCGCATGGGCACACCCAAGGCGACGCTGCCGTTCGGTCCCGAGACGATGCTGCAGCGTGTGGTGAGACTGCTCAGCTTCGTCGTTTCCCCGATCGTCGTCGTGGCGGCGCGAGAGCAGCAGCTGCCGGAGCTGCCAGATGACGTCCTGATTGCTCGAGACGAGCGCGAGGCGCGAGGACCGCTCGAAGGGTTACGCGCCGGGCTGAAGGCGCTGCCGGATTCCGTAGACAATGCGTACGTCACAAGCTGCGACGTCCCGTTGCTTGTTCCGGGTTTCGTCGGGCGGATGATCGAACTGCTCGGCGATCACGACATTGCCGTGATGGAGATCGACGGATTTGCGCATCCACTGTCTGCGATCTACCGGCGCGCCACCCTCTCGCACGTCGAATCGCTGCTGGCGCAGGATCGGCTTCGGCCTGCGTTTCTCTTCGATGCCGTGCGCACGCGCCGCGTGCAGCCGGCGGAGATGACGTCAGTCGATCCGGAGCTCCGCACGTTGAGGAACCTCAACACGAGGGAAGACTACGTGAAGGCGCTGTCCGACGCGGGCCTGCCGAACGCGACCTGATCCACGTGCGGGCTGCTGAAGCCGGTCGAGTGTCCTCTGCAACTACAGGTCTTTCCTCATGGCTTCAATCGGTTCGAGGCGGGAGCGCGCGCCTGGCGGGCGCACCACACGAGAAGAGGCCCACCAACAGCATGAACGC
>JBOGIV010000516.1:0-21246 GCA_050747925.1 Vicinamibacterales bacterium | reverse complement strand
TGAATGCGGCGGTGTTGGCGCCGACGCCGAGCGCAATGACCAGAGTCGCCGTGAGGGCGAAGCCTGGCGATCGGCGGAGGATGCGGATGCCGTAGCGCAGATCCTGCAGCAGCGTCTCGAACCAGGCGAACATCCAGGCTTCGCGCGACGATTCTTCGATGCGCGTGCGATTGCCGAACTGGCGCCTGGCGGCCGCGAGCGCGTCGTCCGCGTCCATCCCGCGATCGACGCGGGCGTCGACTTCCATCTGCAGATGTGCGTCGAGCTCGGCCCGCAGATCCTCATCCAGGTGGTCGCGCCGTGCGGCCGTCCGGAGTTTTGACCACCACTCACCCGTCATGACCCGTTACCGTGCGGCCGCGAAGACTCGACCCATCGCCTCGACGAACCGCTCCCATTTCGATGTCGCCACCAGCAGTTGCTTCCGGCCGGCTGGCGTGAGCCGGTAGTACTTCGCCCGCCGCGCATTCGGCGACGTCTTCCACTGCGCCACAATCCATTCGCGTTGCAGCAGTCGCTGCAGCGCGGGATAGAGCGAGCCGTTGTCCACGACGAACTCCTGATCGGACTGCTGCTTGAGAAAGACGGAAATCCCGTAGGCGTGGTTCGGGCCCAGGGTCAGGCTGCGCAGAATCAGGACTTCGAGCGTGCCCTGCAGGAATTCGAGCCGCTCAGATAGATCGTCTACGGTAGGCATTCAACTGATGGTAGGCTCTGGCGCACTGTCAATCGGCGATGCGGCAATCCGCCTTCGCTCGCTGAGCGTTTACGTACGAGCTTCGGCGAGACCTCGCCGTAGCGGCCTTCAGCCGCGTAGGAGGGCCGCGGGGCCGAGCCCCAAAGCTCACTTCGGTTGATCACTCTGTGCGATCGTTCCGACCCCCCCTAGGTCCACGGGTGCGTGGTCAAGACCAGGGCGTCGACGTCGAAGCCCTGCGCCCGGGCGCGCTCGACCAGCTCGCGATACAGACTGGGGTCCATTCGCGGCGTTCGCGCCAAGATGCGGAGAGACGATCGGTCGGGCGTCCCGACCACCGCGTACTGGTACTGGTCGCCAAGATCGATGATCTGGTAGTCGATCCAGACCCCTGGCAGAAAGCCGAGAAACGCAGGCCCGTACCGGATCTGCAGCGACGATGGAGGATGACCGGAAGCGCGACGCGCCACGCCCGTGGCCTCGAGGACGTCCCCGTTGTCCTTGCGGCAGCTGTTGCGAACCTCGAGCAGGCCGTCATCGCGCAATGTATAGGAGGACGTGACATCGGTCGCACACCGATTTCGCGGGTTCGGCAGTCGAGAGATTTCGAACCACATGCCGCCATATCGCTGGTAGTCCACGTCAGTAACCACGGTGAGCGGTGCGAGTCGCGTCTGACCGGCGCTCGAGGAAGCCAGCAGAGCCACGAGGGAAACAACGAGGAGCAGTGTGTTGCGCATTCCGTGAGGTCGTTCACGAATCGTGCCGACGCCGATGCCGGCGATTCAGACGGGTTTTGCGCGCGCGCAGTCAGCCAGGAGAAAGGAGTTGCTCGACAGTGAAGAATTCGCCTGACTTTTGCTCCAGCGGCAATTGCGCGGCGAGCCACTGGAGCTGCTCGCTCTCGACGCCCACGTCGTTCAACGTCGCCAACGCGCGCTCGTAGTGTCGAGCGGTGAACAGCCAGTGATTGCTCTGGCGTCGAGCCGCGTCTCAGCGATCCCAGCCGAGCGCCCGCTCCGCGCGCTCGCGAAACGTACGGCTCAAGGCAATCGCCGATCCGTCGCGGAGGCGCAGCGTGAAGTCGCCATGGGTCTCGGGGACGAGCTCCGTGATGCGGTCGATCCGGACCATCGAGGATCGGTGAACGCGCACGAACTGGTGGCTGTCCAACTGCTTTTCGAGTGCGGCGAGGGTGTTTCGCAGCAGGTACTCCACCCGTCCGACATGCAGCTTGACGTAGTTGTCGGCGGCCTCAATCCAATCCACGTCGGCCCAATCGATCACCACAATGCGGTTCCGGCTTCGGACCGCGACCCGGGACGGAGCACGAGGGGCCGCGCGGAGTTGCTCGGCGAGCGCGAGCAACTTGTCGTCGCTCTCGCGGTCCCGGAGGCGTGCCTTCGCGCGGGCCAGGGCCAATGCGAACCGATCGCGCGTAAACGGTTTCAGCAAGTAGTCGATCGCATGGAGATCGAAGGCCCGCAAAGCATACCGATCGAAGGCGGTCACGAAGATCACGGCCGGCCATTCTGAAGGCGACAACTCGTACAGCACGGCAAATCCGTCGAGCTCGGGCATCTGGACGTCGAGCAGCACGACGTCGGGGCGGAGCGTTCGGATCGCCGTCACGGCTGACCGGCCATCGGCGCACTCGCCGACGATCGTGATCGTGCTCTCGCTCGCGAGATACCGGCGCATTCGCCGCCGCGCAACCGCCTCATCGTCCACGAGCAGCACACGCGTCGTCATCGCAGCTGATGGGGCACGGCTTCAGTCATCGCCCCTGGTAGGGCACTACTTCAGTGGCGCCAGGGAGATGTGGTGCCAGCCGCCAGGGAATCTCCAAAGAGATTCGCGCGCCGCCGTCTGGAGCATTGGCGAGATCCAGACGCTGATCGCTGCCATAAAGCGCGGCGAGCCGCTCGCGAGCGTTGGCGAGGCCCAGGGGCTGGCGTCCGGCAAGCGGACCCTCTTTGATGCCGACGCCGTCATCGGTCACGCTGATCTCGAGCCGGTTGCCGGCGCGCCTGGCCTCGATGTCGATCTGGCCGGCGTTGGCGCTTGCCGAGAGTCCGTGCTGAATCGCGTTCTCCACGAGCGGTTGCAGCAGCAATACTGGGACCTTGGCCTGTCGAGCCTCGTCAGATACCCGCCACGTGACGTGCAGGCGATCGCCGAATCGCATCCTCTGAATGTCGAGGTACCGCGACAGCAGATCGAGCTCGCGGTCGAGGGAGATCTCCTGCGTGGCGCCGAGCTCGAGCGCTCGTCGCAGCAGGTCGCTGAGGCTCGTGATCATGTGGTCGGCTTTGTCGGCGTCTTCGTGCACGATCTCGGCAATCGTATTGAGCGTGTTGAAGAGGAAGTGCGGCTGGAGCTGCACGTTGAGCAGCTGGAGCCGCGTGTCGGCAAGCCGAGCCTCGAGCTGCTCGCGCTCGCGGCTGCGCCGGTAGTACTCGACGCCGTGGGCCGCCACCACTATGGCCGAGTAGACGAAGAACTGCAGCGCGACCGTGCTGATGAGCCAGTAGGTCCAGATACCGGTCAGCCAGGCAAAGATGGCCCGCTCGGCAGCGGCCTTCGCGATAGCCAGCGCCATGCCCGCTGCAACGTGAATCGCGGCGTGCCGCAACGGCCACGGGCGATCGAGGGGAAAGCGGCGCGCGAGGGAGACGACTAGCGGCGTCAGAAGCGCCCAAAGCCACCACTCCGTGAGCGACCGCTCGAGGCTCAGAATCCAGTTGGCTGGACGTCCAGTAGAGCGGTAGGTCAGCGACGCGGTGACGGCGAAGAAGAGCGCCAGCGCCGTCCAACCGCACCAGACGGCCAACCACCCGCGAAGCCGCGCGCGCACGGCCTAATCTTGCTTCTTTTCCAGCTCAGCCAGACGTTGGATGACGCCTTCGTGCTTCGGCGCTTTGGCGAGCGCCGATCGATAGCGCTGAATCGCCCGATCGCGCTCGCCGCGCATCCGGTGCAGCTCGCCAAGCTGGAAGTCGATGGCGGCCGACTTCGGATTGAACTCGCCGTTCAACTCCAGCATGGCGATGGCCGCGTCGGTCTTCTTCGCCTCGAAGAGTCGTCGAGCCAGCTCGTTCATCTCCCACTCGTCGAAGTTGTAGCGGCCGAAGACCAGCGTGTCCTGGCGAAGCGAACGATAGCGCGCCACCGCGGCAGGGATGCCGTTTTTGTCGATGACCTCGAGCAGCGTCGTCTGCAGCGATTTGGGCAAGGCCAGCCCGCGGTGACACGTGACACAAGTCACTTCGACCCGAGGCTCCGCACGCGAGGGCAGCTGAGGCAGGACGGCGCTGTTCAGATGATCGACCATGCGAAGCATCGTCCGCGCCTTCACCTTGGCGGGCTTCTCATCCGACGCGAAGTTCACGCCGTCGAACGAGATGCCGTCGCCGCCCGTGTGGCAGTACTGACAGCGCACGTTCAGCGCAAACGAGAACTCGCGCATGCGCTGGACCAATTGTTCGCGACTGATGTCCTTAGGGAAGAACTGAAGATTCTCGATCTTCACTTGATCCAGCCGGCTTTGCGCGCGAGCTGGAACGACGACGAGCAGGGCAGCGGCGACGATGAGCGCGCGAGTCATGGCTCCTCCAAGGATGGGCGGCCGTTGATGCGCCTCGAGAGTCGCCGAAATGCGACTCGGCGTCAGGCGTTTTGGGGTGAGCCGGTCCCACAGCGGGGCAAGCGGGACTCAAAGACGAATTTCAGCTCGTTCACCATCACGCGAATCTCGGCTTCAGGTTGTACCCCTTCCGGAGGTCGCCTCGATCCGCCGCCGCGCGTTCGGCAGGCTTAGCCAGTTCGCCCGAACGCGCCTCGTGCCGCGAGCGCGATCGGAACGCCGATCAGAAACATGTGGACCAGCACGCCCGATACCCAGACCACCATGGCTGGTCGAGGGAAGACGCCGATGGCCGACAACGGGATCACGACGTAGTTCATGGCGAGGTAGACGACGACTCCGTACGCCGCCCCGATCGCGATCGGCTTCTGGACCAGCCGGGGCATCGCGCGAGCGGCGAGGAAGAAGATGGTGGTGATGAACGCGTTCAAGAAGTGGAAGCCGAGACCGAGTGCCGCGGTTTGGGCGCCTCCGTCGTAAGCCGCGCGTCCCAGCGCGCCGCTGGCCACCGACTGAAGAATGCGCGACGGCGCGACGCCGCTGCGAAAGTACGAGAAGACGATGGCGTAGATGATGTCGAGGGCGCCGGCGACAAGCGCGCCGATGACCAGCCATGTCAGCCAGCCCGGGCTCGCGCGATCGGCAGTCGCCTGGGCGTGCATGGCGGACAGAGTATCAGGACGCGCACGCCGGACGATCCCGCTCTTTTCTCCGTCGTATAATCCCGCTCTCCCACCAGAATAACCATGGCAACGACATCGCGCGGCATCTTGTACGGCCGGCTGGCGGGTTTTCAGGTTGATGTGGCTCGGTTGCGCGAGCACTACGAGACGATGGTCGCCAGGCAACCGGCCACTCCTTACCACGACAACGAGGCGAACTACGTCGGTTGGGCGGTGACCAGCCGCGATGGCTCGCTCAGCGACGGCGTCAAATGGATCGATCCGAAGTCGGGAGGCGTGCCCGGCCGTAAGGCCACGGGAATCTGCAGCGGAGCTCTTCTGGAAACGATGCGACTTCTCGAAGCGCGACCGGTGACTCCGTATCGCGTGCGGATCATGAAGTTGGTGAACGACGGAGCAGTGATGCAGTGGCATACGGATTCGAACAACGAGTGGTGGCGGCTGCACATTCCGATCATCACGAACGCGAGCGCGTTTTTCGAATGGAAGCTGGCCGGCGGTCGAGTGGAACGCGTTCATTTGCCGGCGGACGGTTCGGCCTGGCTCGTGCGTGTCGACGTCACACATCGGGCGGTCAATCGGAGTCGCGAACCGTCCGAGCGAGTGCATTTACTGATGGGGCTGTCAGAATTGCCTACCGTGGAGCAAATCGGTCCTCCACTCATCCAACTCAAGAATTCGTAGCGGTTGCGGGCGCCGAGGTGTGTCAGCGACTTCGCTCAAAGGTCACCACATCAATACCGCGATTCCAGCTCGCGTCATTTGCCACTGAGACCAAGAAAGTGAAGTTCACGCGTCCGCTGCGCCGAGGCGCGTCGCCAACCGATACAGGCCGGGGGCGAGCATCGTCGCGTAGCCTTCGGCCACCAGCGCACGATTGCCCCGTCCCGCTTCCGGCCGCGACAGCCCCGTGACTCGCGCCAGCTCGCCGGGAATCGTCATCCCCGCTCCGGAAAGAAAGCAGCGGGCGATTTCGTGGACCGCGACCGCTCGACTCACGCGACGGCGCAACGCGTCTGGAAACCGTCCAACTCCGAGCGTCCAGATGTAGGTGAACTTCGGCAGGTAGAAGACCTCGCTCGGCACGACGATCATCGCAGCTTGCAGCTCATCGAGTGCTGTGTTGAACGCCTTTCGATCCTTCACGCCAGACGCGTCGCGTAAGTCCGACGTGGCCATCTCCCACTCGTTGCGGAGCACTCTCAAGATGGCTCGGGCGCCCTTGCTCAGGCGGCGCTTCTCCTCGCCGCGCCGCGTGCCCCAGATGGCATGAAAGTAGGGAATCATGCGTGGCGCCAGGAACATCGCTTTGCCGCGGGCGAGCTTGGAATAGTAGACCTTGCCGCGTTTCACCAGCTCGTCTTTCAAGACCCAGGTGAGGGAGGCCTCCGGGTCTTTCTGGACGTTGCGTGGCAGCACCGCGTCGCGTCGCCCACAAACCGCCACATAGAGCGATGGTCCTGGCTTGCGCGAGTCGGTGAGGCAAAAGGCGAAGCCGACCTGCTCGATGAAGCGTTCTGCGTCGAGGGCGGTCTCGACCTGTCGCGTCGCTTCGCGGCACCAGCGTTGGTCGCGGTGTTCCTCGATCTCCGCTGGAATCTGTGGCTTTGGTCTCATCCGAAAAAGTCACTCGCTTCGCGATACGTGAACCCGATCTTTCGGGCAAAGCCTGGATCCTGCGAACCTTCGCCAACGTACATGGACTGAGCTGGATCGAGCTGATGGCGATGGACCAGCAGCACGCCTAATCCTGGAAGCGGCTTCCGGCGCCAGCAGCGGGGCGGGCCGGCAGCGTGAGGGCAATACTCGACCTCGATCGACAAACCTGAAGGTTTGTCGCCACGCTCAGATGAAGGTTGTGGCGACAGACGCTCAGATGAAAGTTGTGGCGACAAACCTTCAGGTTTGTCGTTCACCACGGGAGACTGTCGCAGCAGTTGATTCATGCGGGCGAAAACCGCATCTACATCAGCGGCCGATCGCGTGCCGTCCGCAATCTCCGGCTGCCACGACAGGCCGAGCACGCGCCAGCCTGCCGCCTGATGCTCCCGAAGCCGCGACGCCCGGTTCTCGACGACGATCACGTCGTCAGGGCTCGCCGGAGTGCGGTGCCCCGATCGGCTTCGAACCAGCACGTCGTCACACCACACGATCACAGCGCGATTCACCTGACCGGGATCGTGTCGCCGCTCGAAGGGGATGACATCGATTCGCGAGAACCCCTCGGACGGATCCGGAGGTTCGAGCTCGCGCTGATAGCGGAACTGCACCATGGGGAGGAACGCGGCGACATCTCGTTTTCGAAGCCTGCGGATCTCGGCGTCGTCCGGCAGCCTGCCGTATCGCGAGACCAGCCGCCAGGCGGCGTTGACCTGCGCATCCTCGACCGTCGTCGCGAGCCAGACGCAGCGAACCCGCGCACCATGGTCGGAGGCCGCTCGAATCACTTCCGCGCGCGACTTGCGCGACACGTAGGTATTGTCCAGCACGATCCGGGACGTGCCTGACGCGAGTGCCCGATCGAACGAGGGCAGGAGATCGCGCAACGTGCCGCCGGCATCATCGCGATTCAAGCGCTGGTACTCATCGGCGACGAAACCTTCGGCCAGCGTCGTCTTGCCGGCGCCGGGCAGTCCCATCACGAGCACGACTTCGGCGTCGTGACGAACGGGTACCGAGACTGAAGCCCGCGTCCTTCCCTGTCGGAGCGACCTGCCAGCAGGGAAGTGCTCGTCGAGCAGGCGGCGGTCTTCTTCGCTCAGCGCAAGCTGGCGCACTCGCGCGGCCGATAGCGCCGTCTCCACCCGTGTCACTCCGGGAATCGGGACGATCACGTCCGACAGGTCTGCGAGCCAGGCCAGCGCAATCTCAAATGGCGTCGCGTGGTGTCGCGCCGCGATTTCGTTGAGAACGGGATCGGCAGTCGTGCGCGGACGCGAGCGCCGGCCGCCGAGCGGCCGATGGGCCAAGAGCATCAGGCGATTTGCCACGCAGTAGTCGGCCACGCCGCTGAGAAACGCCGCGTCGTGCCAGACGCTGGCTTCAACCTGAATCGAATCGATCTCGGCAATGCGCCTCGCCTCTTCGATCTGGCCGACCGTCACGTTGCAGAGGCCGATGGCGTTGATTCGGCCGTCTCGTTTCAATGCACCCAGGGCGCGAACGCTCGTCGACAACGGCGCTCGGGGATCGGGGGCGTGCAGCTGGTAGAGATCGACTCGTTCGACACCGAGAGCGCGACAGCTGTTCTCGCACGCTGCCATCAGATGCTTTGCCCGGCCGTCGGTCTCCCACCGACCGTCTGGCCGCGTGATGCCGCCTTTGGTCGCCACCTTCACGCGCGATCGATCGCCGGTCCACGTCGTCAGCGCGCGAGCGATCAGCCGCTCGTTGTGCCCGCGCTCGCGCTCGTCCCAGCAATACGCATCGGCCGTGTCGAGCAGCGTGGCGCCGGCGTCGAAAGCCGCATGCAGCACCGCGAGGGACCTGGCGTCGTCGCGATCGGGCTCGGTCGACAGACGCATGCACCCGATGGCGATGGGGCGGCCGTTCAGCATCCGGTAGACGATCTTGTCTGGTTTCGCGGCGCAGGGCGAGCCGAAGTGGCCCCAGTCGTGCCAGCGTTGGTTTGCTCGCCTTGGCAATAGGCGGGTATGATCGTGGGCTCACACCCCGCGTGGGCCTGTAGCGCAGCTGGGAGCGCGCCTGAATGGCATTCAGGAGGTCACCGGTTCGATCCCGGTCAGGTCCACCATCATTCCCTCATTATTGCAAGCTAAGTATGCCGCGCCGTAGCGTCGCAAAGCGACGCGAAGGCGGGCCTGATCCTATCCCTGAACGAGCTTCGGCTAGATAAACCTTATTTTCGTCTTGCGAGAGCGTCGGCGCAGCAAATCACGCACCTCCCGAGACCCAGGAGCTAGAGTCGTACTACGACGGCGGGGCAGAAATCGCCGGCCTTTCTCGCGAATCGCATGCGGAAACTCCCATCCTCGTCAGCCGTCTCGTCAATTCTCGAGCATTTCAACGCCTATCGTTCGGGCATCGGCCTTGCCTTGCGCGTCGCCATGGCCGGAAGCAAACGATTCGCCTACGTTCTGAAGAATGCAGATCAGGCGCCACACTTCTATGTCGGCCTCACCTCTGATGTGAACGCGAGGGTGTCGAATTACAACACGGGCCGTTGCCCACACACCGCTTCACCGCGGCCATGGCAGCGTCACGTGGTCATTGAGTTCCCCGATGAGAGCAGCGCCATCCGCTTCGAGCGGTACCTGAAATCCGGCTCCGGCCGCGCGTTCGCGAAGCGGCATTTCGAAGATTGAGGCCGACCGCAGCGAGATGCCGAGCGATTGCGGCAGGGAGCGGAGCGCGAAGTGGTCGTACTTGTCGCGTGCGAAGCGTGTCAGGTTGAACCCAACCACGAAGTGCACGCGGCCCTTGTTCCGGCGGCAGAACGTGAGCAAGTTCTGTAGCTGGCTGCGATCCGTTGACTTCGCGCTCTCGCCTTCTTCGTGGAAGCGTTCGAGGATCTCGTAGCCCTGGCGGCGGCAGTACTCTTCGCAGGCCCGAAGCTGTGTTGGCAGGCTGAGGTTCGCTGTCTGCATCGGAGTCGACGCCAACCACCACCGATCGTCGCGGCTACTCTCGCGGCGTCAGCAGTTCGACCCACGACGTTGGAGCCAGTGCGAAGGTTGAGGGCGCGTGGGTTGCTCGCCGGATGGGATCAGCGGCACTCCTGGACGCTGTGATCGGGTGCTACGATCGGCCCACCAAACGCCTCCATGCCGACCATTCCTGAGTGGTGGAACTGGGACCTTTCATTGACCAGTCACGCCGAGTTGCGAATGGAGCTACGGGGCGTGATCGAGGTGAGGTCCGCGCTATGCTGGAGAAAGCCACGGGGTTCGAGCCCAACGTCGTGGAAGGCAGATTCATGATCCACGCTCGCCGCCTGCAGAGCCCGTAGGTTGTGATCGTCGAGCCCGATGACGATGCCAAGGTGCTGTTCGTCGTGACTGTTTACGAGGTATCCCAATGACGGAGCGCTCGCTTCAAGTCACCTACCGGAAGGGCCGGGCGTTTGCGGCGTACCTGCACCTCTCGCATCCCACCGGGGAGAAGAGCGTGAGAACCGTGGCATCACAGGATGGGCTTCTCATCGTCGACTACGCCGCCTCAGGTCGACCTTTGGGCGTCGAGATCACCGCACCGCAAGCAGTTCCACTCGACCGCCTAAACCAGCTCCTCGCGGAATTTGGCGAGCCTCCCGTGGCGGAACAGGACTACAGGCCCGTTCGGGCCGCGTAAGCGGACGGCCGGATGCGCGCGATGACCGAATATTGCGAGCCATGCCGACATCAACCGTTTTCGTCGCTGGTTCACGACAGATTTCACGGCTTCCAGCCGAGGTGAGGGCGCGTCTCGACACGGTGATCGAGAAGGGCTTTCAGATCCTCGTCGGCGACGCCAATGGCGCCGACAAGGCGGTTCAGCGGTACCTAGCCGCACCATCGAAGCGCTTCCTCACGATCAGGGCATTGGAAGACTTGAAGTACGTTCTCGCGAATGGAGACCCCGCCAGCGTCGAGCGTCTCGTAAGCGATCTGCGCATCGACGTTCGACCGCAGCGGGCAGCCGGCTAACCTCTAACCTCCCCCGTTAGTTCCAAACGAGTGCGATCGCAAGGGTCAACTTGCAGAAGAGCCGTTGACTCGAACCCCTCCCGCACGATCGGGGCCGCTATGCGGCCCCAACGGCGGAAAAGATACCGGGTAGAATCAGACAGCGCATTGACACAAACGGATGGCA
Source organism: Vicinamibacterales bacterium (assembly GCA_050747925.1). GTDB lineage: Bacteria > Acidobacteriota > Vicinamibacteria > Vicinamibacterales > UBA2999 > 12-FULL-67-14b. The sequence continues at coordinate 10,409 of JBOGIV010000516.1, read as the reverse complement.
CTGGCTGTCGGGACACGCCTCGGCCCGTATGAGATTCTGCCGGCCCTCGGCGCCGGCGGGATGGGGGACGTCTATCGCGCGCACGATGCGCGGCTCGGGCGTGACGTCGCGATCAAGGTCCTGCCGGAGGCGTTCACGAGCGATCCCGATCGGTTGGCGCGATTCGAGCGAGAAGCGCGCGCCCTCGCGGCGTTGAACCATCCGAACATCGCGACCATTCACGGGCTCGAGGACAGCGGCGGTGTCCGCGCCCTCGTCATGGAGTTGGTGCCTGGGCCGACGCTGACCGAGAAGATCGCCGAAGCACGTCGCAGTCACAGGGCTGGCCTGCCGGTCGCTGACGCCGCGCGGATCGCCGGCCTGATTGCCCAGGCGCTCGACGCCGCTCACGAGAAGGGCGTCATCCATCGAGATCTCAAGCCGGCGAACATCAAGGTCACGCCTGACGGCGGTGTCAAGGTGCTCGACTTCGGCCTTGCGAAGCTGACCTCTGGCGCTGACCCGGCGGATGCCGCGGCCACGGCCCCGACCATCACTAATGCCGGCACGCGTGTCGGCCAGATTGTCGGCACCGCCGCTTACATGAGCCCCGAGCAGGCGCGCGGGCACGCCGTCGACAAGCGGACCGACATCTGGGCGTTCGGCTGCGTGCTCTACGAGATGCTCACGGGCCGCGCCGCGTTCGCTCGCGAGACAATCACCGACACGCTGGCGGCCGTGGTGGAACGCGAGCCGGACTGGAGCGACCTGCCGCAGGACGTGCCCCCCGCTCTCGCGCGTCTCATGACGCATTGTCTGCACAAGGACCCGCGCCGCCGCATTCGAGACATCGGCGACGTGCGAATGCAACTCGAGGACGCGGCGAGCCCGCCGGTGGCATCGCGCGCGGCACGAGGCAACCGCAAGCAGATCTGGCGCTTGGGAGTCGGCATCGCGCTTGTCGCGTTGAGCAGCGCGGCTACGTCGCTCTGGATGCGTTCGCGAGACGACAATACGGATAGCTCTCGCTCGGTCGTCAGAACCGCCGTCGTGCTCGGCGTCGGCGAACAGCTCGAGACATCGAACAGCTCCCAGCCGTTGGCACTCTCGCCCGACGGTCGGCGTTTGGCCTACGTCGCTCGTCGTGACGGCGGCCTGCGCTTGTATCTGCGCGAGCTCGACGCCTTCGACGCGAAGCCACTGCCGGGAACCGAGGGTGCGTCGTTTCCGTTCTTCTCGCCGGACGGTGCTTGGGTCGCGTTCCTGGCGGATGGGAAGTTGAAACGCCAATCGAGCGCTGGCGGCTCGCCGGTCACGATCTGTGAGGTCCCGTTTCAAGGCCGAGGAGGCACCTGGGCTGCGGACGGCACCATCGTCGTCGCCGGGCCGAATGGCTTGCTCAAGGTGCCTTCCGGTGGTGGAACGCCGGCGCTGCTCGGTGAAAAGATCGCGGGCGCGGACGTTTATCGCGTGGCCTGGCCCCACTTCCTGCCGGATGGCCGTACGCTGCTCGCGACGCTGTCTGAACGCGGAAAGGGCGAGTCGCTGATCGCCGTGTCACTGGACACCGGTGCCACGCGATCGATCGGCCAAGGGTCCCAGGCACAGTACCTGCCGTCCGGCCATCTCGTCTTTCACGCGCCGCACGTGCGGGAAGGCGAGCTGCAAACCGTCGGATTCGACGTCCACCGTCTGGCGTTTCGCGGCGAGCCCGTGTCCGTCCTCGATGGCGTTTTTCGCTCGGAGAATGGCGGCGGCGGGCACTTCGCGGTTGCCCCAAGCGGCGATCTGGTCTTCGGTCGCGGCGGCTACGAACGGACGCTCGTCCGGGTCGATCGTCACGGCCGTCGCACGCCGCTCGTCGACGAGCGGCGCGGATACCGCCTTCCGCGCATCTCTCCCGACGGGCGGCGCCTGCTCGTCGCGATCGATCCTCGCCCGTCGCAGCTCTGGGTGTTCGACCTCTTGCGCCGGACGGGGATTCAGATTGCCAATAGCCTTGGGAGTGCGTGGATGCCCGATAGCCAGCGGGTCACCTTTGCCGATCAAGGAGACATCTATTGGCGGCGGGCGGACGGTGGCGCGCCCGCTGAACGGCTGTTCGCGCGCGAAGGCGGTGAAAGTCCGCATGATTGGTCGCGAGACGGTGAGGTGTTGGTGTTCAGCGATACCACGACCAACCGGTTCGATATCTGGATGTGGCCGCGCGGCGGCCAACCGCGGGCGCTCGTGGCGACGCCGGCGCACGAGTTGGCCGCCAGGCTTTCCGCAGACGGACGTTGGCTTGCCTATCAATCGGACGAGTCCGGTCGGCAGGAGATCTACGTCCGGCCCTTTCCGCGCGTGGACGATGGAAAGTGGCTGGTCTCGAGAGGGGGCGGGTGGTCGCCGGCCTGGTCGCCGAGCGGACGCGAGCTGTTCTACCTGAACGGCTCGACGCTGATGGCGGTTCCGATTCAGCCCGGCCCCGGGACGGCGCTCGAGATTGGCGTGCCCGCACCGCTCTTCGACGGTCCCTTCGACGTCGGGGCGAACAACTTCGACGTCGGACCCGACGGCACGTATTTCGTCATGATCGAAGCGGATTCCTCCGCCCGACACACGCAGGTCGATGTCGTGCTGAACTGGCTAGAAGAGCTGAAGCAGCGCGTTCCCACGCGCTGACAGCAGCTCGCGAAACCTCATATCAATTGACGTGCAACCGGGCCGTATAATCGAACGAGGAGTGTTTCAGGTGGACTCGGCCGAAACGATTGAACGGGTTCCGATTCACACCGACGCCGACAGCGTCGTCCGTGTCGCTGGTACGCGTGTGACGCTCGACACGATCGTCGCGGCCTTCGACGCCGGTGCGGCCGCAGAGGAAATCGCTGAGCAGTACTCCTCCGTACCCCTGCCGGACGTCTACTCCGTGATCACGTACTACCTGAGGCACAAAGCTGAAGTCTCCGCTTACCTCCAGAGGCGGCAGGAACAGGTCGCAAAGGTTCGAGAGGAAGTCGAGCGACGGTTCCCTCCTTCGGGCATACGGGAACGACTGCTAGCCCGGCGCCGATAGGAACGTCCCTTCGATGCTGCGGTTCGCAGCGGACGAGAACTTCAATGGAGACATCGTCCGAGGGCTCCTTCGCCGAAACTCGAATCTCGATATCGTTCGTGTTCAAGACGTGGGCCTCTCCGGCGCAGATGACCCGTCTGTTCTGGAATGGGCCGCCGAGCAGGGGCGCATCGTCATCACTCACGACATCTCAACACTGGCGAAGCACGCGTTCGATCGAGTTGCCGCTGGTCAGCCAATGCCAGGTGTCTTCGAGGTGAGGTCCGTCGTCGCTATCGGACAGGCAATCGACGACTTGATTCTCGTGGCCGAGTGCAGCCTCGAGCGCGAATGGGAGGCAGGTGCGGTTCCTGCCCCTCTGACATTCGCCGGCTGATGGAGAACGAGCTGGCCTTGCGTCGAACTGCCAAGCAGAGGAGGAAGCGTCGTGCGTGAGTTCCACGTTCACAATTCCGCTTCGGACGAACCGGTCGTCGCCGTGACCAACCTGTCGCGAAGCTTTGGACTGAAGAGGGCATTAAACGATGCGACCCTCGCGGTATCACGAGGACGCGTGTTCGGCCTCGTCGGCGAAAACGGCGCGGGCAAGTCCACGCTGATCAAACATCTGCTCGGATTGTGGCGGGTAGAAGTGTCGGCCTTCTGCGTGAGCGGCGCGCCGTCCAACTCTCGAATGAACTTTGTTCGGTCAGCTCCGTCTTTCGTATGGCAATCTACAAGAGAGGCGGCGTGAGCGATCAGACCGACGTCACCACGGAGGCATGCCGCGACCCGCGCGGCACCGCTTTCGTCGACGACACGGTCCGGGACATCCTCTACGCGCTGCGCGGGTTCAGGCGCGCGCCTCTGGTGGCCTTCACCATCGTGTCTACGGTGGCGCTCGGGCTGGGCCTGGTCGCCGTGGCCTTCGCGCTCCTCAACATGTTCCTGTTTCACGTCGATCAGGTTCCGGACGTGCACGAGATGTTCGCGGTGGAACGGCCGCGAACCTCCGACGACGAGCCCGAGCCTTTCACGCGCGCGCAATTCGACGCGCTCCGCCGTGAGACCGACGTCTTCACCGGCGCCTTCGCGCAGGTGTCCGATGTCGACGGCCGCGTCGACCGGCGCAGGGTGTCGGGCACGTTCGTCACGGGCAACTCCTTCCAGGTGCTCGGCGTCCGCGCCGCGATGGGACGCGCGCTGACGCCTGCTGATGACGAGCCATTCGCGGGACAATCGGTGATGGTCCTCAGTCACCGCGGATGGGACCGGCTGTTTGCGCGCGACCCGTCTGTTCTCGGTCGCCGCGTGACCGTCAATGGGTTCACATTCGACATCGTCGGCGTGATGCCCGAGGGATTTCGCGGACTGACCGTCGCACCCGACGACTATTGGGCGCCGCTCTCGATGCTCGGTCACGTCCGCCCGATCGATCGGGGCCGCGAAGCGAGTGTCGGCGTCGGCATCATCGGACGCTTGAAGCCGGGCCTGTCGCAGCAGGCCGCAGTGGCGCAACTCGCCGTCTGGGATGCAAGCCAGTCCAGCGGCAGTCCAATCAAGCGCGGCGCCTCGCACATTACGCTCGTCCCGAGGCGCGGTACCGTCGAGCAACCTCTTGAAGCGCTGCTCGTAAGCGCGCCCCTGTTCTTTGCGTTCGGCCTCATCCTGCTCATTGGCTGCGCCAACGTCGCGAACCTTCTCCTCGCCAGGGCTGTGGTGCGACAGCGTGAGATTGGCATCCGGCTGTTGCTCGGCGCCGCCCGCGGCCGCATCGTCCGCCAGCTGTTGACGGAGAGCCTCCTGCTTGCGCTCGTGGCCGCCGCAGCCGGCTTCGCCATCTCGCGGGTGGCGCTGCAGGCGGTCGTCAACGCGATGATGACCAGCTGGCCGCCGGAGATCGGAGATCTCCGATTGCTGGTCCCCGGCGCGGACTGGCGCGTGCTGCTCTTTCTCATCGCCGGCGCCGGCGTCTCGACCATTGCTTTCGGACTCGCCCCCGCACTGCAGGCCACGCGCATCGAACCGCTCAGGACGATCCGCGGCGAGGTGGTCAGGGACGCGCGGCCAGGACGAGCGCGGGATTTCCTGATTGGCGTGCAGGTGGGCGTGTCGGCGCTGCTGCTGATCTCGGCGGCGGTGTTCTTGAGAAGTGCGTTCGCCGCGGCCACGGCTGATCCTGGCGTGCGGATCTCCGACACCGTGTTCGTCCAGATCGTGAACGAGCCGATGCGCAACGCGGTGGTGCAGGCGGTGACGGCCGAACCGTCGGTCGCCGCGGTGGCCGCGTCGTGGCCGGCTGCGATCGCCGCGCCACGATCGGTGTTCGCAGAAAGCGCCGGCGCAAAGGCAACGGTCGCATACCTGTTCGTATCGCCGGAGTACTTCAGCGTGCTCGATATCGCGGTCGTGCGCGGGCGGGCGTTCGCGCCGGACGAGCGGACGTCGAGTCTTTCGGTGGCCATCGTGTCGGAAACGACCGCGCACGCCCTGTGGCCGAATGCCGATGCAGTCGGCCAGGTCGTGCGCCTCGACCGGGATGCCAAATCAGAACCGCGATCTGTCGACGAGCCACTCCTCGAGTCGCGAGCGTTCACGGTGATCGGGGTCGTCCGAGACGTCGCTGGGTTCCGGATCGCACCCGTCCCGAAAGCCGTCGTCTACGTGCCGACGAGTGCCGCGATGCCCAAGACCGCGCTCGTCGCGCGTGTCCACGGTGATCCCGACCTGGCAGGGCAGACGCTCCTCAATCGACTGACCATGATCGATCCCAACATGGATCAGGTGGGAAGCCTGCGGTGGGTGACCAGGATGGAGACCTACCTGCTGCAGGTCGCGTTCTGGTTCACGGTCGTCCTCGGCGGGCTGGCGCTCGCGCTGACGGTGTCGGGCCTGTTCGGCGTACTGTCGTACCTGGTCGAGCAGCGCACCAAGGAGATCGGCGTGCACATGGCGCTCGGTGCGACCACGCATGATGTCACGCGGTTGGTCCTGTCACAGTCGATCCGGCCCGTCGGCTTCGGCCTCTTGATCGGCGGCGGTTCAGTCGCCGGACTGTCCGGGTTGCTGCTGGCCACACCGGCCGCCGCCCCCATTGGCGAGATCGTTCACGCTCTCGATCCAGTCGCCTACGCCGTGAGTCTGCTGATCATCATCGCGGCCTGCCTGGTGGCCGCGTCGATTCCCGCCACCCGCGCCGCTCGCCTCGATCCGACGCTGACGCTTCGACAGGAATAGGCCAACCTTCGCTCATTTTTGCAACGAGCGTGAGCGTGAGCTACGGTTGGCAAGCCACGAGAAGGTTGTCCACCGTAGCGGCGAAGCCCGGCGGTGCAAGCGCGAATGTGGACCGCTGAGGCTGCTCGCCTCGCAGCATCAACTCGACGCAGCTACGCAAGAATCTGGTTCCAACTGGCGACCATCAGGTCCACGAACCTTCGCTCATGATCGAGGCGAGGGTTGCCCGCCGTCCACCAATCCGACAGCCCTTGTTCAAGCGGCAGTACGCGAGCAGTGTCTGGAGCTGGCGGCGGTCCGTTCATGTTGGCGCTCTCGCCTCCTCGTGGCAGCGTTCGAGGATCTCGTAGCCCGGCAGTACCAACGGAACCGATCAGCCGTAGATAATAGTTTCAACAATCATTTCAGTTTTCGTTTCATAGTTCACTATGAGTTCGCTACTTAGGCCATTTTATGTGAATGTCGCTGCTGTATAATCGTTTCATGCTTGGTGACGTGTCAACTCAGCTGAGCCGTGGAGTGCTGCATGCGTCTGACCTCCGAGAGCGCCTTGGGGTGTCGCCGGCGACCCTCATGCGTATCGTGCGAGACGCCGGGCCTGGCGTCCTTCGAATCGGCCGGGGCCGTGCGACGCAATATGCCTTACGCCAACAATGGCCGACCCTGGACAGTTCGCGATTCCCATTGTTTCGAGTGACCGAATCCGGGGCTGCTGTCTCCGCAGGTGAACTGATTACGCTTGCGGCGCGCCAGTCGGTCTGGATGCCCGCCGGTAGGGTCTCTGACGGGCTTCCGATAGAACTTACCGACGCGCGCCCGTCTGGTTTCTTGGGGCGACATTTCGCTGCCATTCACGCGGATCTCCGGTTACCGCCCCGATTGGCCGACTGGTCTGATCACCACATCCTCCTCGCGATGTCCCGACGAGGAGAAGATTTGCCCGGCAATCTCATCGCCGGCGAGGAATCGTTTGCTCGATGGCAAGCACTCGAGAATGTTCCCAGAATCCGCAATGACTACCCAGCGCTTGCTGACGCGACGATTGCGGGTCACCCCCCCGGTTCATCAGCTGGCGGCGAGCGGCCAAAATTCGGCACGCCAGTGAACCAACGGCACATGCTCGTCAAGTTTGCGGCGCGACGAGGGGTAGCCGATGTCGTCGCGAGGCGTTGGTGTGATCTGCTCATCCTGGAAGGACTCGCGCTCGAAGTCGTCGGGTCACGCGGGATAGCTGCCGCGCGTACGAACGTCATCGAGACGCCTTCACACTGGTTCCTGGAGAGCGAGCGATTTGATCGCGTAGGGAGACGCGGGCGGGTTGGCGTTCTGAGTCTTGCGGCTATTCATGACGACCTCGCGGACTCATGGGCGCGCGCGGCTGCGTCACTCAGAGACGCCGGGCGTCTTACTGATGAAGATGCGCGACGACTTCGATGGCTTGATGCCTTTGGCGCACTCATCGGAAACACCGATCGGCATCAGTACAACATCCTGTTCTTCACGGAAGGCTCACGCCTGCGCCTTGCTCCGGCCTTCGATCAGGTCTCAATGCTGTATGCGCCGACCACTGATGGCCAGGTGCCACCTCGCGTGTTCGAGGCGCCGAATGTCACTTCAGACACACTGGACGTCTGGGACGATGCACGCACCGCCGCGCGTCAGTTCTGGGCACAGGGAAGCGATGATGCGCGTTTGTCAGATGACGCTCGGTTCTTTTGTGCAAGCAACGCGCAACTGCTCGCGAAATGAGACTCCTTGAGGACTCGAATAGTCGCGCGCCGTCGGCACAAGAGCTACGTCCACGTGGGACGGACGATCGAGTCAGACATGTTTCGTTCAGAGAGGCAACGCGAGGCGGAAACCCTGGAACTCTGGAACCGTGGAACCCTGCGCTAAAAGTTCAGCCGGAGACCCAACTGAAACTGCCTCGCCGTACCCGTGCCAGTCGGACCGTTGTTGAGCGGGCTGAGCACGCCAAACGTCAGCGGTGTGGAGAAGTCCCTCGCCGGGTTGCCGTACTGATCGACGTTGAACAGGTTGAACCCGTCCAGCCGCAGGTCCAGCGCTGCGCGTCCGCTCAGGGGCACCCGCTTGCTGAGCGACAGATCGAACTGCCACGAGCTCGGCCCGCGGAAGCCGTTGCGCGGCGAGTTGCCAAACTCGGTGGTGGCGGGAGCGGCAAACGCCGCCACGTTCAGCCAGCGATCGGTATTACCCGTGACCGCCTCGACTCCGGGCACCAGCCTCAGGCTTCGGTCCTCGGATCCTTGATCCCCGTCAAGTCCACGCCGTCGAACGTCCAGTTGTTGTCATCCCGCGCGGCCGAAGAAGCGAATGTTGTTCTGACTGCCCTCGCTCGTGTTGGTCGCCCCAGGCGCGAAGGCCATCATCGACGCCAAGTTGCGGCCGTGGAATGGCTGCGATCTGTGCGCCGGTCACGGCCGTCTTCGTATCGACCGTCGCGGTCTGTGCGATCGCTGTGACCTCGCTGGTGATCGCGCCGACCGACAACGTAACGAGGACGTTAACCGTTTTGTCACCATTTCGAGCGCGGCCGTGACTAAGATCGCGAGTCGATGATTCGGTCGAGCGCCCTTGTTCTCCTGCTGGTCGGTTGCTCGGTTCAGCAGACGCCCATCTCCCCGGTTCGCGCGACGGCGACGGTTCCCAACGATCCGGACGATCCCGCCATCTGGCTCCCAGCTTCCGACCCGTCCAAAGCACTGATCCTGACCACGGACAAGATGGCAGGGACCGGCGGGCTCTACGTGTTTGGACTCGATGGAGCCTTACGGCACCGTATCGGTCCACTCGATCGGCCGAACAACGTTGATGTGGAGTACGGCGCGCGGATTGGCGGCGAGCTGGTTGACATCGCTGTGGTGACCGAACGGAAGCAGAACCGGCTTCGCGTGTTCACCATCGCGGCCGATGGGAGCGCGATCCGCGATGTTGCGCCACGTGGCGTGCCCGTCCTGCAAGGACAGATGGGTGAGGCTGGAGAGCCAATGGGCATCGCACTCTACAAGCGCCCGAGTGATGGCGCCGTCTTTGCCATCGTCTCGCCGAAGACTGGCGGTACCTCGAACTACCTGTGGCAGTACCGCCTCGAAGAGCAGCAGGGTGGTGTGACAGGCCGATTGGTTCGACGTTTCGGGGCTTTCAGCCGTCGGGGACCCATGGCCGGCGAGATCGGTGAGATTGAGGCACTGGTTGTGGACGATCCACTTGGCTATGTTTACTACTCGGACGAACGATTCGGGATTCGCAAATGGCACGCGGATCCGGATCACGCCGATGCCGCGACTGAATTGGCGGTGCTTGGGCGAGGCGCCTATCAGGGCGATCGCGAGGGCCTGGCGATTTACCAGCGCGCGGATGGCGGCGGCTTCCTCGTGTCCAGCGACCAGATGCCGGGGGCGACACGACTGATGATCTACTCGCGTACGGGCCAGCCCGGCCGGCCGCACGATCAGCCGTTGATTCGCGCGGTGTCAACCCAAGCCGACTCCACTGATGGTCTCGACGTCACCGCGACGGTGCTTCCCGGCTTTCCTGACGGACTGCTGGTGATGATGAACAGCGGGCCGAGGAACTTCTTGATGTACAGCTGGAGCAGCGTTGCGGCGCGCTTGAAAGACTGAACAACACTCGCCGTAGAGGCCGGTCTGCGACCCGCCCGTCTCCAAGTTACCTGCCTACCTGCCCGGCGCGCACGATCCGTCAGAATGCAGTGTGGCGCCGCGTACATTCGCCCGGTTGGTGCCGGACTTTCGTGGCCTTCCGCGTCCGTTTTGGGTGTTATTCGCCGGCACGCTCGTCAATCGTGTCGGCGGTTTCGTCCTCGTCTTCTTGCGATCTATCTAACAGAAGTACAGAGCCTGACGCCGACCCAGGCCGGCGCGGTCCTCTCCGCCTCCGGACTCGGCGCGATCGCCGATGTCGTGAAGCGCGACGATCGCCCGCGGGCCTTCGGTTTGATCTACTGGGCGGTGAATCTGGGCGCGTCCGTCGCCCCATTGCTCGGGGGTGTGCTTGCCGCGCGCAGCTATCGCGCGCTCTTCGCGGCCGACGCCGCCACCACCGTGCTGTTCGGCATCATTCTCTGGGTAGCCCTGCCCGAGACGCGGCCCGGCGATCTTCCGCACGCCACTAC
>JBOGIV010000515.1:0-3301 GCA_050747925.1 Vicinamibacterales bacterium | reverse complement strand
GCTTCTGCGGGTTTCGCAAGGCCGGCAATGTGACCGGGCCGGTCTCGGCCGTCGTCCATGACCCCAAGCAGCCGAAGGAGCTCTACGCGGCCGTGGGCAAGCAGGTGTTCGCCACCACCAACGGAGGTGCGGAATCCGACGGAAGCCGGACGGCGAATCCGAAGCAAGCCGGACATCGGTCCGATGAAGCCGGACAGTTGGTGACGACCGGCCGATAGCGCCACCCGTCGACAATCGAATCACCTGATCGCTGCCTCTCAACAGAGAGGTCAAGCGATGCCGGCGGAGAGATTGTCGATGCGCAAGGTGCGCGAGGTGCTTCGTCTGAAGCACGCGCTTGCAATGAGCTACCGGAGGATCAGCGAGGCGACCGGCGTCGGCAAGACGCAGGCGGCCGAGTACGTGCGCCGCGCCGAGGCGGCCGGCATCACGTGGCCGATGGCGGTGGGGATCGACGACGCCGAACTCGACCGGCGCCTGTTCCCGATCGTGGGCGACAGCGGGCGGGTCCGCCCCGCCATCGACTGGCCGATGGTGCAGAACGAGCTGAAGCGGCGCGGGGTGACGCTGTCGTTGCTGTGGCAGGAGTATCTCGCCGAGCAGCCGATGGGGTACAGCTACACGCGCTTCTGCGAGCTGCATAAGATCTGGAAGCAGACGGTCTCGGCGACGATGCGGCAAACGCATCTGGCTGGCGAGAAGCTGTTCGTCGATTGGGCCGGAGACACGATCGGCGTGGTCGATCCGGCGACCGGCGAGGAACACCGCGCCCGCATTTTCGTCGCGGCGCTCGGCGCCTCGAACTACACCTACGCCGAGGCGCGTTGGACGGAGACGCTGCCGGATTGGATAGGCGCGCACGTCAATGCACTGGCTGCGATCGGCGGCGTGCCGCAAGCCCTGGTGCCGGACAATCTCAAGGCGGGCATTACCAAGCCGTCGCGCTACGAGCCGGGCATCAATCGCACGTACCAGGACTTTGCCGATCACTATGACTGCGTCGTGCTGCCGACGCGCATCGTCAAGCCGCGCGACAAGTCCAAGGTCGAGGTTGCTGTGCAGATCGTCGAGCGTTTCGTGCTGGCGAAGCTGCGGAATCGGACGTTCTTCTCGCTGGCCGAGCTGAACACTGCAATGCGCGACTGCGTCGCGGCGATCAACGCCAAGATCATGCGGCGCGTGGGCAGGAGCCGCGCCGATCTGCTGGAGACGCTGGAGCGGCCGGCCCTGAAGCGGCTGCCGAACGAGCCCTACACTTACGCCACATGGAAGCGGGCGCGCGTCGCACCGGACTATCACATCGAGATCGACAATCACTTCTACTCGGTGCCCTCCAAGCTGATCCGCGAGATCGTCGAGGCGCGCATCACCAGCGCGACGGTCGAGATCTTCCACAAGGGCCAGCGCATTGCCAGCCACGCGTTCTCGGCCGTGCGCAACCGACACACGACCATCACCGAGCACATGCCCAGTGCCCACCGACGTTACGCGGAATGGACGCCGGCGCGGATGATGGAGGAGGCCGCCAAGGTCGGCCAGGCAACGGTCGCGCTGTTGGAGGCGATCATGAAGGGGAAGCCGCATCCCGAGCAGGGCTTCCGATCGTGTCTCGGCATCATCAGCCTCGTGAAGAGCTATGGGCCGGCCCGGGTCGAGGCCGCCTGCCGGCGCGGCAACCATGTCGGCTCCACCACCTACGGCTCGATCGCGTCGATTCTGAAGCACGGGCTCGACAAGGCGTTCGCGCCAGAGGCAACGCCGGACGCCCCGCCGCTCCGGCACGGCAACATCCGCGGCCCTGACTACTACCACTGACGCCTGGACGCGGATGCAATCAACATGCGGGTAAAGAGGAATGACAATGCTCACACATCCAACGGAACAGCGGCTCATGGCGCTCGGCCTCAACGGAATGGCAAAGGCGCTCGACGAGCAACGGCGACAACCCGATATCGCGGCGCTCTCGTTCGAGGAGCGGCTCGGGCTGCTCGTCGACCGTGAGGCGATCGAGCGGGAGAATAAGCGCCTCGTCAGCCGCCTGAAGTTCGCTGGGCTCCGGCAGAATGCTGTCGTCGAGGACATCGACATGAAGGCGGCCCGTGGCCTCGACAAGCCGCTGCTCGCCAAGCTGATCGCCGGCGACTGGATCAGCCAGCATCAGAACCTGATCATCGTCGGAAAGACCGGGCTCGGCAAAAGTTGGCTCGCGTGTGCCCTGGCTCATAAGGCCTGCCGTGACGATCGTTCGGTCCTCTACCACCGCCTGCCCCGGCTGTTCGATGCTCTCGCACTCGCACGCGGTGACGGCCGCCACGCGCGCCTGCTGAAGACCATCGCGCGCGTGCAACTGCTGATCCTCGACGACTGGGGGCTGGCCAACGTGACGGCGGATCAAGGTCGCGATTTGCTGGAGATTCTCGACGACCGGCAGGGGCGGGGCTCGACCATCGTCACCAGTCAGGTCCACGTGAAGCACTGGCACGAGATGATCGCCAACCCGACGGTGGCTGACGCCATCCTCGATCGTCTCGTGCACAACGCGCACCGGCTGAACCTCGTCGGCGAGAGCCTGCGCGATCCGAAAAACAAGACGGCCAAGCGTGGCAAACTTGACACGGACGCCGCCGCGTGAACCGTTGAGCCTGTCGACGGGTGGGCGCTGTCCGGCTTCGTCGGATCGCTGTCCGCAATCGCTCGGATCACTGTCCGGATTCAATCGGATTCAGTGTCCGCCTTCGCCGGAATACGCAAGGCATGGCCGACACCCTCGATGAGCCAGTACTCCAAGACAGATGTACCGTCAGCGTCCGCTACGATGGTTCGGGTATAAGAGCGGCCGTTAGTGAAAACGCGTTCGCGCCGTGAATGATGTGACGGGACATCCGCGGCGGCTTGAGCGAGGATACGGTCAGCGTTGGATGGATGGACGATGCGGTCAGCATTCCCCTGGAAAACGATCGTACGGACCCGTTGTTCAGCTCTACTCGAGGCGCGCCCTTTGGCACGAGGCGCAATAGGGGTGTCACCCCGCATGGCGGCAAAGGCCGACACCACATCGTTCGCAGACCCATAGGCCAGCCCGGAATGAATCCCAACGCCCGCATAAAGATCGGGATAGGTCTCACCCATGACCGCCGTCATGGCGCCGCCAGCCGATAAGCCCGCCACGAACACTTCGCGATGCTTAATGGCGAATTCGGACGCGATGGCGCGCGTGATACCCGCAATGATAGCTGGCTCTCCGGAGCCGCGCATCTGATCCGCCGGATTGAACCAGTTCCAGCACGAGGCGGTGTTGGCC
>JBOGIV010000514.1:0-9513 GCA_050747925.1 Vicinamibacterales bacterium | reverse complement strand
GGAATGTCGTCGAACATGAAGCGGCGGCCTTCGCTGTTCTTCAGCACGCCGCCCTCGCCGCGCACGCCCTCGGTGACGAGAATGCCTCGCACGCTCGGCGGCCACACCATTCCGGTGGGATGGAATTGCACGAACTCCATGTCGATGAGCTCGGCGCCCGCTCGATAGGCCAGCGCATGCCCATCGCCGGTGCCTTCCCAACTATTGCTCGTGATCGTGTAGGCGCGACCGACGCCACCGGTTGCCAGCACGACGGCTTTGGCGGAAAAGATGTGGAAGCGTCCACGCTCGCGATCGTAGGCGACCACGCCGGCGGCGCGGCCGCCATCCACGAGGAGCTCGATGACGGTGTGCTCCATGTGGACGCTGACGCCAAGATGGATCGTGTGGTCCTGCAGGGTTCGGATCAGCTCGAGGCCGGTTCGATCGCCGACGTGCGCGAGCCGCGGATAGCGATGGCCGCCAAAGTTGCGTTGAAGAATGCGGCCGTCGGTCGTGCGGTCGAACACCGCGCCCCACGCTTCCAGCTCACGGACCCGGTCGGGCGCTTCCTTCGCGTGCAGCTCGGCCATCCGCCAGTTGTTCACGTACTGGCCACCGCGCATCGTGTCGGCGAAGTGCACCTTCCAACTGTCGCGGTCGTCCACGTTGGCAAGCGCTGCCGCCATGCCGCCTTCCGCCATCACGGTGTGGGCTTTGCCGAGAAGCGACTTGCAAATGAGGCCGACCGAGACGCCGCCTTTGGCGGCCTCGATCGCCGCACGCAGCCCTGCCCCACCCGCCCCGACGATCAGGACGTCGTACGAGTACGTTGTGTGCGCGGGCATTAGAGGATCCTCAGATCCGTCCAGATTCCCATCGCGCAGAGCCGGACGTACACGTCGGCAAACCCGACCGAGAACAAACTGCACCACGCGAAGAGCTGATGCTTGTAGTTGAGGCTGCTCGTGCAGGAGTACGCGACGTCACACACCGGCGACTTCGAGACTTCGTCTTTGAACCCGCCAACAAGGTGCCGGGCCGCGTGACATCCGAAGGTGTAACCCGCGAGCAAGACGACATTCACCGCCAACACCAGCGTCCCAACGCCGATGCCAAAGTGCTCGACCCCGTTGTCCACGAACCAGACCGCCTTCCAGACGTCCCACGACAGCATCGCAATGAACAGCACCGCGACGTAGAAGAAATAGCGATGGACGTTCTGAAGGATCAGCGGTAGCGAGTTCTCGCCCAGATACTTCGTCCTCGGCTCGCCGACCGCACACGACGGCGGATCGGCCCAGAACGCTTTGTAGTAAGCGCCACGATAGTAGTAGCAGGTGAACCGGAACCCGCCGGGGAACGGCAGAATCAGCAGCGCCGGAGAAAACGGGATGAAGCCCGGCCAGAACGGCGGCCTCGAGTCGCTGAACCACGCGTGCGGCGAATCGCCCCAAAGCACCGGAGCGTAGAGCGGCGAGAGATACGGCCCGAATTCGTAATGCTGACCCTGGAACATCGCCCAGGTCGTGTAGGCCACGAAACTCGAGAGGCCGAGAAACACACCAAGCGGTGCCGCCCACCACGCGTCGCGCCGGGACGTCTGCCCGAAGCCGCGCTGGACGGCCTGAACGGGAATCACCTGCATGAAGGCCGCCTCCGAACCAACCGTATGAACGAGTATGAAACCGGCTTAACGATAGCCGTTTCGCGCCATCGATCGCAAACCCATGACGAAGATGGATGGCTGCGAGGAAGCGATGGATGACGGCCTCAGTACGTAGGGGCGGGTCTTCAGACCCGCCTTCCATCCCAGGCGCATCTAAAGACAACCTCTACGTTGGCTCGTATGACAGCGCTCCCGAGGGACAGCGTTCCACCTGCTTGACGATCTCCTCTGTGCTCGTGCCTTCGAGGATCACCCACGGCCGTCGCCGGGGATCGAACACCTTGGGGAGGCCGCGAAAGCAGATGCCGGAGTGAATACACAGCGATGGCTGCCAGATGACGGTCACCTCACCGTTCGAGTACCGCTTGATGATGTCTTTCATGATTCGGATGCCTCAATTGTGTCGATCGTGATTTCTCCTGTAAGCGTGCGGTGAACAGGACATCGATTGGCGATCTCCATCAATCGCGTCCGCTGCACCGGATCCAGTTCCCCCTCGAAGTGAAGCTGACGCGTGATCACATACCGTCCGTTTTCCTGCCGTGCGGTCAAACGAACGTTGGCGTCGGTGAGAGGCCATCCCTTTCGCTTCGCGTAGAGGCGTAGCGTCAGTGTGGTGCAGGCTCCGAGGGCGGAGAGCAGCAACTGGTGTGAGGTTGGGCCGGTATCGCCGCCGCCGTTTTCAAAGGGCTCGTCTGCGAGCAACGAGTGCGGTCCGATCTCGATGTGGGCCGCCAAAACGGCATCCTCGACCCAGCCAGCCGTGACTTCGCGCATGAGGGCTCCGATGGTTCGACGATGGTTCTCGACGATGGTTCTCGACGATGGTTCTCAACGATGGTTCCTGACAATGGTTCCTGACAATGGTTCCCGACAATGGTTCCCGACAATGGTTCTACGATGGTTCCCGACAGAGGTTTCGGACGACGGTTCTGGGCCCTCAGCGTCGCTGCCGAGCATAGCGACGCAAGTAAGCCTGCAACGCGTTGATCGCCTTCCGACAGCGAACGCAGAGGACGAGAGTTGGCGCTACCTCCGACGGTGCAAGATAGCCGCGCTCTGCTCCATCACGAAGATGGTTATCGGTCTCGTCGAGCGATCCGCGGGCGATACTCAACATCCTAGCGAAATCCGCTGCCGAGAATCGACCAAAGCCTTCGGCGATGTTGCTGGCAATCGAAGCGGACGAGGCGAGGAGTTGATCGCAGAAACGTCGATCCGCGCGCGCCCGAGCGGTCGCAAGAATTGCGACCACGTCCCGCCGAATCTCCGACGCCAGTTGCCACGCTACGATTTCTCTGTAGGTTTTGGCTCCCATGCAAGAAGCCGGGGCATGTCGTGTGCCAACTCGGAACCTCTGTCCAGAACCTGTGTCCAGAACCTCCGTCCGAACCTCCGTCCAGAACCTTCGTCCAGAACCTTCGTCTAGAACCTTCGTGGACCTTCGTGAAGCCGTTCGCCAGCTCTGGCGAAAACCGGTGTTCAGCGCCACCGCCATCGTCACGCTGGCCATTGGGATGGGAGTCAATACGGTGGCGTTCAGCGTCGTCAACGGCCTGCTCTTCAAAGGATTCGCGAGCAAGGTCGGCGGCGATGTCGGCCGCATCGTGACGACGCCCGGCGGCGACGAGAGTGGGAACGCCTCGCTGCAGGAGTACGAACGGTTTGCCGCCGCGACGAGCGGAGCGCTCGACCTCGCGGCCGAGGGTCGCCTGTCGATGGCGAGGCACTATGACAACGTGACCGACACCGCGTGGGTTCTGGCCGTGTCCTCGAATTACTTCTCGATGGTCACCGCGGACGTGATCGCGGGTCAGCCGAAAGTCGAACGCGTTCCTGGAGGCTTGCCTTCCGTCGTAATCGGCGAGCGTTTCTGGCGTGAGAAGTTGGCGTCGGCGTCGCTGGCCGGCTTGACGCTTCGCCTCAACAACGGCGACGCGAACGTTGCCGGCGTCATCGCCGAGTCGTTCACCGGCCCTGCCGGCCTCTATTCACCGGATGTCTGGCTACCGCTCGACGAGCTTTCGCTCTTTGGGGCCTCCCCGGCACTGCAAGAGCGCGACACGCGATGGCTCTTCCTGCTTGGCCGGCTCGGTGAAGGCGCTACCGCAGGGCAGGTTCAAGGCCAGATCGACACTGGCGTCGCGATGATGGCGAGGGATTGGCCGGACACGCACAAGGACCGCGGAGCGCGTTTCCGAATGCTCGGCGAAGGCAACAGCGAGCTGAGAGGGATAGCGACGGGCGCCGCGATCGGAATGGGCCTCATCAGTCTCGTCCTGCTGCTCGCATGCTTCAACGTGGCCAATCTGCTTCTTGCGCGAGCGGTCGAGCGCGAGCGCGATCTGGGAGTCCGCACGGCGCTTGGTGCGAGTCCCGCGAGGCTCACTCGCCTGGTGCTCGTGGAGGGATTCGTGATCGCGGCGGCGGCAGGCGTCCTGGCCATGGTCATCGCGTGGTGCGCGCAGTCGCTCGTCAGCAGCTTCGCGATTCCCATCGAGCAGCCGCAGCACATCGACTTCACGCCAGATCTGACGACGGTCTCCTTCATCATCGGGCTGGTGATCGTCGCCGGCGTGCTGCCAGGACTCTGGCCCGCCCTGGCGGCGGCGCGGGTCGACGTCGTGCGCGTGCTTGGCTCACAGGGCTCCAACTCGGCGAGTGCCAAGCCGTCGGCGATGCGGCGATGGCTGCTCGGCGCGCAGATCGCCGGCTCGACGGCCTTCCTGGCGATTGCCGCGCTGTTTCTCCAATCGCTCGGCCGGATATTGGAACTGGACTTGGGGTTCGCGCGTGACCGGGTGGTCGTCGCTCAATTCGACCCGGCCTCCAACCGTTACAGCGTGGATGCAGCCGAGCGCTACGCGGACGCGTTGCTCGTACGCGCACGTTCACTGCCTGGCGTCACTGACGCAGCGCTGGTCAATCGCGCGCCCTTCTTCATCGGCTTCGAACGCGTCACAGCAGTGTGGCCCGAAGCGGGCACGTGCGAGGTCAGCGCGTGCCCGAAGATTGCGACGCTCGCCGCGACCTGGCTACTTCCGAACGATGGGGATTCCGCTGGTGGCGGGTCGTGAGTTCGAGCCCGCGCGCGGCGCTGCTGAGGTGGTCATCAACCAACCCTTCGCCCGCCAGCAGTGGCCTGATGGCCGGGGCCTCGGTGAGACCATTCGCACTGGCCCTTCGACTCGCTCCGCTCGCTCAGGACAGGGCGACCCGATCGAGGTCTTCACAGTCGTGGGCATCGCCGGGAAGCACCGCACGCGAGGCCTGGATTGGGAGCAGCCCACGATCTACGTCCCCGTCGGCCCAGAACAGTACGAGGATGGACTGTCGCTCGTAGTCCGCACGGCTGGCGAACCCCTGGCCGTCGTTCGCCCACTCGAGGAAGCCGCACGCGCCGTGGATCCGAACGTGTCAATGTTGGCGATCAAGACGATGCAGCAGCGCATGGGCGTCCAGATGTGGCCGTTTCGCACGCTCAGCCGAGTGTTTGCCATCTGCGGAAGCCTGGCGCTGATTCTGGCCACCGTAGGACTGGCCGGTGCCGTGATCCATGCGGTGAGCCGGCGTCAACGAGAGTTCGGCGTGCGGGTCTCAATCGGCGCGACGCCTCGAGACCTTGCCACAGACGTACTTCGAAGCAGCGTGGCGTTGCTGCTGCCCGGGCTGGCTGTCGGCACGATACTCGCCGCCTCGGTGGCGCGGCTGGTTCAGGTGGTGTTTCTCGGCGTCAACGTACTCAATCCACTCACCTACCTGGCGGTGGCTCTGCTCCAAGTCGTCATCGTCGTCTTTGCGTCCCTGTCGCCCGCAGTGCGAGCAGCGCGTGTGGATCCGCTGGTCGCGCTGAGGGCGGAGTAACAAGGTTCCAGGGTTCCAGGGTTCCGGGGTTCTCGAGTTCGAATTACTCTGAAGCCCGTGGAGCTCAACGACGTGTTTTCCGTGGTCGGTGAAGATGGGTTTGCCCGTCTCGTCTACGCGTTCTACCGGCAAGTGCCCACCGACGACATCCTGGCGGCGATGTATCCGAAGCAGGATCTTTCTGGCGCAGAGCAGCGTCTTCGCGATTTCCTTGTCTATCGATTCGGCGGACCGCAACGATATGTCGATGAGCGCGGCCATCCGAGGTTGCGGATGAGGCATCAGCCGTTCCGACTCGATCAGCGGGCGCGAGACCGTTGGCTCACGCTGATGGACCGCGCGCTCGAGGAAACGAGGCTGCCAGAGGAAGCCGAAGCGATCCTCCGCAAATTTTTTCACGAGACGGCGACGTTTTTGTTGAACTCATAGTCGAACCCTTCGAACCCTGGAACCTCTGAACCTTGGAACCCTGGAACTTTGGAACTTTGGAACCCTGGAACTATGATCTCCGAATGGACGAGGCCCCGAAGAGCGCGATTGAGCTCGCCATGGAGCGGCTCCGCAAGAAAGACGCTGAGCAAGGCGTGACTGACCGATCGCTGTCAGACGATCAAAAGGCCGAGATCGCCTCGGTGCGTCAGACCTACGCGGCCAAACTCGCGCAAGAAGACATCCTCTTCAAGTCGCGGCTCGCCACGGTGATGGAGTACGAAGAGCGCTTAAAGCTCGACGAGGGCCACCGGCGGGAGATGCGACGCCTCAACGAGGAGCGCGATCGAAAGATCGAGAAGGTTCGCAATCAGTAGCGCGACCCAACCTGCCCTACCAGGCTCACCCGCCCCACCCGACCTAGGAGAATCACAGGGCGATCAGAGAGATCGGGGAGTTAGAATTGGATCTGACAAAGATTGACCCCTGATCTCCATGACCTCCCTGTGATTACTCGTTACGCAGACAGACTCCTAGGAAAACACGCTCTTCGCCACAAACCAGACATTCGCCGGGCGCTCCGCCAGGCGGCGCATGTACCACGGGAACCAATACGAGCCATACGCGATCAGCACTCGCACTGACGCGCCTTCTCGCGCGAGGCGAAGCTGCTCGGCTCGTTGGATGCCGTACAACATGTGGAATTCATACTCCGCTGTGGCGACGCCAATCGATTGCGCGTGGCGGCGAATCGTCTCGATGAGCGACGTGTCATGGGTGCCGAAGACCGCTCGCGATCCAGAGGCTCGGGAGCCGGCATCGAGTATCGTTTGCGCGAGCGCCAGGTAGTTGGCGTCGACCTCGCTCTTCTTCGGAAATGCCATCGCGGCCGGCTCGTTGTAGGCGCCCTTCACCAATCGGACGCCAATCCCGCGTCCCATCAGGTCTACGAGGTCCTCGCGAGTTCGATACAGGTACCCCTGCAGACACACGCCGACGCGGGGAAACTCACTCTTCAGACGTCGAGTGAAATCGAGCGTGACATCGACATAGCTCGACTGCTCCATGTCAATCCACAGATAGGTGCCCAGCGTGTGTGCGCGGGAGGCGAGCGCGCGCAGATGGCCATAGGCGAGGTTCCGCTCGATGTCGAGCCCGAGCTGCGTGAGCTTGATCGACGGCTCACACGCCAACTGGAGACGCGCGTTCCGCTCGATGCCGTCGAGGTAATGTTCCAAAACGGCTTCGGCCTCCGCCAATTCCTTGACACCTTCGCCAAGCTGCGTGAAAACCGCTGGCACGCCCTGCCCCGCCATCACGCGTGCGGCGCCGATCATGTCGTCGAGAGACTCGCCGGGCATGAAACGCGACACCGCTCGCCGCACAAATGGCGCTTGTGACGCACGCTCTCGAAGCCACGTGCTCTCCGATCCTTTGATCAGCATTCGACGCATCAGAGACATTGGTGGAATCTTAACTGGATCAAAAGGGTCGAGAGGTTCAAAGGTACCGGCAAGTTCACGGATTTTGACGAAGCGTGTGCAGTGGGCCAATGCGGCTGAGGTGTGGCCATGTCATATCGACGATGACCACGACGAGGAGTGTGGCGATGCCGCCGCCCACGACTGAAAGCGTTGGGCCAAAGAGCGCAGCCGTCGTGCCGCTCTCGAACGCGCCGAACTCGTTCGAGAAGCCGACGAACACGTAGTTGATGGCCGCCACGCGTCCGCGCAGGTGATCCGGCGTGATCGTTTGTTCGAGCGTCAGCCGAATCACCACGCTGACGTTGTCGAAGACGCCGGTGAGGTAGAGACACGCCAGCGAGAGCACGAAGGATCGAGCGAGGCCAAACCCGATCGTCGCCAGTCCAAAGCCGACCACGGCAATGAGGAGCGCGATTGCGAAGGGCTGCGTAGGCGTCAGGAGCGGCGGCCAACGATGTGGGATTTTCACGATAGCATGGCGGACCGCCGTAGCTTTCGCGGAGGCTGGTCGGCCGCGTAGGCGGAAACCCGATCTGGAACGAATCTTGATGTCCATCGACCGAGAGGTGTGCATGGTCTCAAGGAGTGGACGCACCGCGCTCGTCGTGGTGGCCCTGCTGGCTGCCGCAGCGCCGGCGAGGGCACAGTCATCGATCGGTTTCGGGGGTGGCGCGGCAATCGATCCGAAACAGGTCTACGGCGGCGTGTACTGGCGGTCGCCAGAGATCGGGGGCCGATTCCATCTGCGGCCGGGCATCGACGGCGCCACGGGCGATGGGTTGCGGCTGGCGTCGATCAACATCGATCTTGTCGTGTTACTTCCACTCGGCAAGTCAGCGTGGTCGCTGGTTCAGGGCGGCGGGCCCAGCATCGTCATCGCCACGCTGAGCGGCGTCAGTGATAGCCCGCGGGAAGTCCACGCCGGCGGCAGCTACCTCTTTGGCTTCACGCACAGCAACGGATTCTTCACAGAGTTCAGAGTCGGGGGCGGAGGGTTCGTGCCCAATTTGAAGCTCGGTGCGGGATGGGCGATTGAGATGAAGTAATACGGCCACTGGGGGCTCGGTGGCTTCGCCACCTCGTAGGCTCGGCCGCTGCGCGGCCTCGTAGGGTCGCGCGCTTCGCGCGCTCCCGGGCGCGCCGGCTCCGCCTTCGCAAATGCTTCCTCCAACGCCAAGGCTTCGGCGGACCGCCGTAGCTTTAGCAAAGGCTGGTTGCGGCGCGTGGGCCTCGCTTCGCTCGGTGGGCAAAAGCAAATACCAGCAGCTCATGCGAGCCGCCCACGAGCTTGCGAAGCAACCGACCTAGGAGCGAGCGAAGCGAGCGAGCCTACGGAGTAACATCCTCAGATGCATCGACAACGAACCCTTACCTGGGAGGATCCCGCGCAGATGTACAAAATCATGCGGACACTCTCTGGACTCGATTGTCTGCAACGCGTGATCGCGGGAGAGCTGCCGCCTCCGCCGATGGCGCAGCTCATGGACATTCGACTGATCGAAGTCGGCTTCGGGCGCGCGGTGTTTGCGTCGCTGCCATCCGAGTTCCACTACAACCCGCTCGGCGTGGTCCACGGCGGCTTTGCCGCGACGCTGCTCGACTCCGCCATGGGGTGCGCCGTGCACTCCACTCTGGAGAAAGGCGACGCGTACACGACCATCGAATTCAAGATCAACTTTCTGCGGCCGCTCAATCTGATGTCGGGAGAAGTGCGAGGCGTGGGCACTGTGCTGAGCAGCAGCCGCACGACGGCGCTTGCCGAAGGGCGCCTCGACGGGCCCGACGGCAAGCTCTATGGATTTGCGACGTGCACGTGCTTGATCAAACGAGCCGGCGACCGGTCAACCGCTTGAACCCGTGCGCAGTGGCCGCTCGACTTGTCCTGTCATCTCAACCGCGATGCCTTGCGGTTATGACACGACCTCCAAAATCGAGACCGTTCCCGACACTTCGTTGGCGACCGCGATGAACAGGCGCGAGCCGCGCCGGAAGAACTTGATGCCCTCGGGACCCCTCCCCACGGGCGCAAGGTCGAGGACAGTCGGCCAGACCGGGTCGCTCACGTCAATCAGCGCGACAGCATTCGCA
>JBOGIV010000513.1:0-10634 GCA_050747925.1 Vicinamibacterales bacterium | reverse complement strand
GCTCGGGGCCGCAGCCATAGATCATGACGGCTCCGCTCTCGCTCGTTGGGTGTTGGGGGTCGGGGGTCGGGGGTCGGGGGTCGGTCAACGCACGAAGCGCAGCCTCGAGCGGCACCGTGACTCGCGCCTTGACTCCGCGACTTCCATCCTCGGTCGACAGCACAAGCCTCACGCCTAACCGTTCGAAGAACTCCAGATAAAACAGCTCGTTCGCTGACCGCGCGCCGTAGAACAGTGTGGTCTTGGTGCCTGTTGCCGCGAGCGTTTCGGCCAATGTCGCAAACGGCGCCAGTCCCACTCCGCCGGCGACCATCCACGCTTCCCTTGGCGGCGGCACTGCGGTGAAGGGCCGGCCCAGCGGTCCCAGACAGGCGACGCGATCGCCGATCTCGAGGTCGTAGAGCTTGCTCGTGCTCGGCCCGGCCCGCTTGTTCAGCAGGCTGATGGCGGAGACTTCGCCTCGAGCGCTGCGGACCACTTCGAACACCGAGAACGGCCGGCGCAGCAGCGGACCATTCGAGCCGCCCGGCTTCACCATCACGAATTGTCCGGGTTCGGTGCGCGAGCCAACTTCTGGAGCGCCGAGTGTCAACACGGAGTAGTCACGTGACAGCCGCTCGTTGGCGATCACGACGGCGTCGATGTCCACAGGCGGCATCCTCTGCAGTATACAGGTTGGTATGGGGACGCAGTCATTTGGTGATCTCGTGATGTGGTGAGCTGGTGAGTCGATGTTGTGATGTGGCGGGGTAGTGATCTCATGATCTGATCTGGGGATGTGGCGACATGAAGCGGTGAATGATCGCCAGCTCACTCGATCACCACATCACGACGTCGCCAGATCACCAAATGTGTAACGCAGGTATGATCCCTTCGTGCGTTACCTGCGCATGCTGTCGAACTCGGTGATCGCGGCAGGCCTCGCGTCGGCATATCTCGCCGTGTTGTTCCTGCAGGTGAATCCGGCGATTCCAATCGACGCGGGCACGCTGACGCCGCTCGCGCTCACCATCGGCGCCTCGTACGGCGCGATTCTGACGATCGCCTTCTACGCGCTGATCATGTTCCGCCAGATTCTGACCGTCGAAGCGCTGTCGCCCGGCTGGTTGAGCGTCCGCGTCATGTCGTGGCTCTGCGCGATCGCGGCAGTCACAGGCGCGACCATCATGTGGCTCAACCTCAACGGATTCGGGCCCGTACTCGACGCGCCAACTACGGCACGGATGGCGGTTGGCGCCGGCCTGGTCTCGGTCGCGGCCCTGGTCTTTCTGTTGATTGGACTTTCGCATCTGGGCCGTCGCGCCGGCCGGATGAGCGCGACGATTCTGTCGATCACCATGTTCGCGTCGGTGGCGGCCCCGCTGCTGGCTCGAGGGCCCGGGCATGTCGTGGCCGGTCCGGCAAAACCGACGATGCCGCATGCCGACCTCAACGCCGAACGAGCCGGCGCGCGCGTGACGATGCTGATGCTCGACGGCGCCTCGCTCGATGCGATTTCACCGGCGGTAGCGGCGGGCCGGCTGCCCAACATCGGGCGCATCTTCGACCAAGGCGCTGTTCTGCATCTGGCCACTCTCCGCCCGACGCAAGCCGAGCCGGTGTGGAGCACCATCGCGACCGGCAGGCTACCGATGAACAACGGCATCCGCTCGGCCGTGCTGTATCGCGCGCCTGGCGGCGTCCCGCTGCTGATGCTGCCCGACTACTGTTTCGCACAAGCGCTCGTGCGAGTTGGCGTGCTCGGCGAGGAGCCGCATACCGCCGCGGATCTGTCGGCGCGGCCGATTTGGAGCATCCTGAGCGACCTTGGCGTGCGCGTCGGCATCATCGGCTGGCCCCTTACCCACCCGGCGCCGGAGGTGAACGGCTTCCTCGTCAGCGACACCTTCCATCGATTGCTGGACAGTGGCGTTGCGCTCGAGGAATCGAAGGGCCTGTGGCCGCCGAGCCGGTTCGCCGACGCGTCGGCCGCGCTGGCGGTTCCGGCCGCACCAGATCCCGTTTCGCTCGTGTCCTCGATGGGCGCCCCCCAGCCGCGCAATGACTACGATGTCGGACGAGACCCCGCGCCGGTGGTCGCCGATCGCGTCCACCTGCAGTTGCTGAACGCGTTCGGTCCACGGTCGCGCTTTCTCGCGGCACGATTTCCGGGGATCGATGCCGTAGGGCATCTGTTCTTGCGATACGCCGATCCGTCGGCATTCGGGGATGTCTCCGAAGACGAGCTCCGGCAGTTTGGCGGCGTGCTCAATCAGTATTACGGCTTTGTCGACACCCTCGTCGGACGCGAAATGGAGAAGCTCGATCCCGACGATCTGCTGCTGGTTGTCTCGGCGTTCGGCATGGAGCCGCTCAGTCCAAGCAAAAGGCTGCTCGAGATGGCGGTGGGCAATCCGCAGATCAGTGGCACCCACGAGCGCGCTCCCGATGGCTTCGTGCTCGCGTTCGGGTCGTCGGTGGCGCCCGGTCGTCCCGCGCGCGCCGCGCTGGTCGACGTCACGCCGACTGTTCTCTACTTTCTTGGTCTGCCCGTTGGCGCCGACATGGAAGGGCTGGCGCGGACCGATATCTTCAAGCAGAGCTTTACCGCTGAGAACCCCGTGACCTTCATCCCTTCTTACGGGAGATAAAGTGCCAAGGGTGCCGGGGTGTCGTCAATCTGCTGACCGCCGCCAACGAGGCCGTCCACGCTCGAGGCCTTCGTCGCGTCGCGATCTTCGGCACACGATTCGTGATCGAGACCGGTCTGTGTGGCGCTCTTGGTGATGTTGAGCTGGTCACTCTTCGCCCTGAACAACTGGAGGTGGTCCACAACACGTATGTCCAGCTCGCGCGTACCGGTCGAGCGTCACCCGAGCAGCACGCCACGCTCACTCGCATGGCGCAGACGCTCTGCACGCACGGCGGAGCGGAGGCGATCGTGTTTGGTGGCACCGACCTGACGTTGCTCTTCAATGAGTCGAACACCGAGTTTCCATCAGTGGATTGCGCGGCGGCTCACATTGACGCGGTCATGAGGGTGACACATTCATTGACGAACGACTGAATGACCGATTGACCGACTGTTTCGTGATTGAGTGGTTCACCCAATTCTGTGACCCTGTTGGGTGAGCCCGGGAATCGACTGACTGGTTGCCGTACTGGACCAATCGTCCTTGGCTCAATCGCCGAATCGAATTCCCCGTGACTGCGATACAGTCTTGGCCGAATGGTCGTCAACTGTGTCACGTACGAGCGCGGCAAGCGAGTCGCAGACATCCCGCTGAGCGAGATTCGGAAGCACTTGGCGCGCCCCGACTGCTTCGTCTGGGTCGCGCTCAAGGATCCGGAGCCGCCGGAGCTGGCGGTCCTTCAGGAAGAATTCGACCTGCACGAGCTCGCGGTCGAGGACGCCCAACACGGTCATCAGCGGCCGAAAATCGAAGAATACGGCCCCTCGCTCTTCGTCGTGATGCACACGGTCGAGCCGTCGGGGCCCGACCTGCAGACTGGTGAGGTCGCGATCTTCGTCGGTCCCCAGTACGTTGTCTCCGTCCGGCGCGGCGCGCAGCTGGGGTTCGCGGAGGTGCGGCGCCGCTGCGAGCAGGAGCCGGAGCTGCTCCAGCATGGCCCCGCGTACGTGCTCTACGCGCTGATGGACACCGTCGTGGATCGGTACTTTCCAGTCCTCGATTTATTGAGTGAGGACATCGAAAAGGTCGAGGAAGAGATCTTCGCGAATACCAACACACGCGCGCAGGTCGAAGGGCTCTACGGACTGAAACGCAAGCTGATGCACCTCGATCATGCCGTCGTCCCGCTGCTCGAAGTAGCGGGCAAGCTTCACGGGGGTCGGGTGCCTCCCATTTGCACGGGGCTGCAGGACTATTTTCGCGACGTCTACGATCACTTGGTGCGAGCCAAGCAGGCCATCGAAAACCTGCGCGACATGGTCTCGACCGCGATCTCAAGCAATCTGTCGCTCGTCACGCTGCAAGAGAACGAGGTCACCAAACGCCTGGCCGCGTACGCGTCACTCGTGGCGTTTCCGACGATGGTGTCCGGCGTCTACGGGATGAACTTCGAGCACATGCCCGAGCTGAGTTGGATATTTGGCTATCCGCTCGCGATCGCGTTGATGGTCGTCGTCGACGCGTATCTCGTCTACCGCTTCCGGAAAGCCAAGTGGATGTAAGCGCGCTGTGCTTTGCGAGCGCTCAGGAGCTGGCGAGTCTCATCCGCGGCCGGGCTGTCTCCGCCCGCGACGTGATGAGCGCGCACATTTCTCAAATCGCGCGACTCAATCCCCGTCTGAATGCCATCGTCGCCAGGCTGGACGATGCGCAGTGTCTGGAGCTGGCCGACGATGCCGACCATCGCTTGGCACGCGGCGAGCGCGTTGGCCCGCTGCATGGTCTGCCGATTGCCTTCAAGGATCTTGAAGCCGCCGTCGGGTTTCCCTTCACCAAGGGGTCGCCGATCTTCCGGCATTTCATGCCGACAGAAGACACGGTGATTGTGGAGCGCTTGCGACGAGCCGGAGCCATCCCGATCGGGAAGACGAACGTGCCCGAGTTCGGCATGGGGTCGCACACCTATAACCACGTGTATGGAACGACGCTGAATCCGTACAACACCAGCATGAGCGCGGGCGGGTCGAGTGGCGGGGCGGGAGCAGCCCTGGCGTCGGGCATGCTGCCGATTGCCGATGGTGGCGACCTGGGTGGATCGCTGCGCAATCCCGCCAACTTCAACAACGTCGTTTCGCTGCGTCCAACGGTCGGATTGGTCCCCAACGCGCCGACGCAGTTGCCGCTCGTGGGTTTCTCGGTAAAGGGCGCCCTCGCACGCTCGGTGTCGGATGTGGCGTTTCTGTTGAGCGTGATGTCGGGGCCGGACCCGCGCGATCCTGGATGTTATCCCTCCGAGCCTGCCCGGTTCCTGCAGCCGCTCGATCGAGACTTTGGCGGTGTGCGCGTCGCCTGGTGTCCGGACCTTGGCGGCTTACCGCTCGATCGACGTGTGCGGTCGGTTCTTCAGGCTCAGCGCGCGACCTTCGAACAGCTCGGCTGCACCGTCGAGGAGGCGGTCCCCGATCTCACGGACGCCGACGACATTTTCCTGACGATTCGAACGTGGATGAGCTGGATCGTGAACGGCCCACTCCTGGCCGAGCATCGCGATCAGATGAAGCCGGAGGCCGTCTGGGACATCGAGTCCGGCGCGCGCTTCAGCGGCGACGACATCAGCCGCGCGATGCTGCGTCATGCCGAGCTTCTCGAGCGTGTGCGGCGATTCCAGAACACGTACGAGTTCATCGTCTGCGCGGTGAATCAAGTGCCGCCGTTCGAGGCCTCACTCGACTGGCCCAAGTCGATCGAGGGCGAGCCGATGGCCAATTACGTGTCGTGGATGAAGTCGGCCTACTGGATCTCGGCGACGTGCCGACCGGCCGCGTCCGTTCCCGCAGGGTTCACGGCCGACGGTCTGCCCGTCGGCATCCAGATCGTCGGCCGCCATCGTGACGACTTCGGAGTGCTGCAGCTCGCGTACGCCTTCGAACAGGCGACGGGGTTTGGGCGACGGAGGCCGGGTATTGCCTAAAGTTCCAGAGTTCCATGGTTCCAAGGTTCCAACGTTCTTGGCTGCAACGCGATCCTAGAATGATGGGTTTTTTGGAACCTTCGCACTCTGGAACCTTGGAACTTTGGAACTCTGGAACCTTGATGTAGATTCGCCCCATGGCCAAGTCCCTGAGAAGACCCGTGGCCCTGGCATCGGTAGCCTCTCCGAGCGTTCATCTCGCCCGGTTCATCGCCAAGTTCATGCCCGCTATGCAAGCCATGACGAAGTCGGTGTTGCGGAAGATGCGTCTGCATTTTCCGGGAGCGACCGAGATGGTCTATGACAACTATCAGGCGCTGGTCATCGGCTTTTGCCCGAACGACCACGCTTCGGATGTGATCTGTTCGATTGCCGTCTATCCCCGCTGGATCAACCTGTACTTCTTCGAGGGCGACACGTTGCCGGACCCCGAAGGGCTATTGCAGGGCAACGGGAACCTGGTGCGGCGTATCGTGCTGCAGCACACCGACGATCTCGATCGGCCGGCCGTTCAGGCGCTGATTCAAAGGGCGATTGACCGTGCCGATCCTCCGCTCAATCTGGGCGCCAAGCGGCGGCTGTTGATAAAGGCGATCTCCGCCAAGCAGCGTCCTCGACGCCCGAAGCACACACAGGGAGGCGACTTCAGTCCTCGCCGCGCCGTGAAGCGCGCGAGCCGCCCACGAATCGCCATTGCCGACGACTGAGCTGGGAAGCTCTCCGAATGTTCCCTGATCCTTGATCCCCGGTCCCTGATCCCTGGTCCCTGGTCCCCGATCCCCGTTCTGCTATACTCCCCTGAGTCTCTTTAAACGCGGACCCGAGAGTTCGCAAAGAGGTTGCACATGCCGGTTGTCATGGATGCCGAGCGCATTTCGCGTGCGCTCACCCGCATCGCCCACGAAATCCTCGAACGTAATCGCGGTTTATCCGACGTCGCTCTCGTTGGTGTGCGACGCCGCGGCGTCCCCATCGCCCAACGGATTGCTCGCGACATCGACGCCATCACTGGTGAGTCCCTCGGCGTCGGCGCGCTCGACATCACGCTGTACCGTGACGATCTGATGCGTGCGGCGGTCGGGCCGCAGCCGCTGGTCCGTAAAACCGAGATCCCGTTTTCGATCGACGACCGCAGCATCATCCTCGTGGACGACGTGCTCTACACGGGCCGGACGACGAGAGCCGCGCTCGACGCGCTCATCGATTTCGGCAGGCCGAAGGCCATCCAGCTCGTTGTGCTCGTCGATCGCGGACATCGGGAGTTGCCGATCAAGGCGGACTACGTCGGCAAGAACGTGCCGACGTCGCGTCAGGAGAGCGTCCAGGTGCGGTTGCGCGAGATCGACGGCGTGGACGAAGTGCTCTTGCAAGCCCAGGAGTGAGCCATGGAAGCCCTACACACTGCGTCTGCCGCACCACCGCTCACCGCGCTTCGCACCAGACATCTGCTTGGCATTGCGGATCTGAGCCGCGAGGAGATTCTGCTCATCCTCGACACCGCGGAAGCGATGAAGGAAGTGGGGCAGCGTGCGATCAAGAAGGTGCCGACGCTTCGCGGCCGCACCGTGATCAATCTGTTCTTCGAGCCGAGCACGCGCACCCGGACGTCGTTCGAGATCGCGGAAAAGCGTCTGAGCGCGGATACCCTCAACGTGGCCATCGCAACCTCCAGCGTCGTCAAGGGCGAAACGCTGGTCGATACGGCGATGAATCTCGAAGCGATGGCGCCGAGCATGATCGTGCTGCGACACCCTTCGGCCGGCGCGTGCCATTTGCTGTCGCGCATCTGTCGCGCCCGCATCGTGAACGCCGGCGACGGCATGCACGAGCATCCGACGCAGGCGCTGCTCGACGCGTTCACGATTCGCGAGCGGAAGGGGCGGCTCGAGGGATTGAAGGTGGCGATCATCGGCGACCTGATGCACAGCCGCGTGCTGCGGTCGAACCTGCTGTTGCTGTCGAAGCTCGGAGCCGACGTCTGGGTCTGCGCACCCTCAACGCTCATTCCCCTCGGGCTGAGCCAATCAGGCGCACGGGTGACGACCCGAATCGACGAGGCAGTGAAGGATGCCGATGTCGTGATGATGCTGCGCATCCAGTTGGAACGCATGCAGGGCGGCTACTTTCCATCAATCCGCGAGTACTTCACAACGTTCGGGCTGACCGACGCACGAGTGAAGCTTGCCAGGCCCGACGTCATCATCATGCACCCGGGCCCGATCAACCGCGGGGTGGAGATCGCGTCAGAAGTGGCCGACGGACCGGCGTCGGTGATCCTCGATCAGGTTGCCAACGGCGTCGCCGTGCGGATGGCGGTGTTGTATTTGCTGGCTGGGGATAGCGAGCAGGAGACGGCGGGTTGATTATTTTCAGGCAACCCTAAAGGGTTGCCTCTACATGTGCCTTTGTAGAGGCGACGTGCCCTTGTAGAGGCGACCCTTCAGGGTCGCCTGGAGCTATTCGCGCCGCAGCGCGATCAGTGGATCCAGCTTCGTCGCCCGGCGTGCGGGCCAGAGACTCGCGGCGATGGAGACGAGAGCCAGCAGCACGGCGATCGATCCGATCGTGATCGGGTCACGCGGGCTGGTTTGGATCAGCAGCTGCGACGCGCTGAAGATCTGACCGACCCCGAACGCGCCGGCAATGCCGATGGTCAAGCCAATCGCCAGATGGATGGCCGCGCGCCGGACGAACAACCACATCACCTGCTTCGACTCGGCGCCAAGCGCCGTGCGAATGCCGATCTCCTGCGTGCGCTGCGTGACCGAGTACGCCGTGATCGCATAGAGGCCGATCGCCGACAGCATCAGCGCGATCAACGCGAAGACCGCAAACATCGTCCCAAACACGCGGAACGGCCAGCGCGCCTGCGCGAGATTCTGATCCAACGTCCGGATGTTGTAGAGCGGCAAATCGGGATCGATAGCGCGCACCTCCTCGCGCAACAGCGGCACAACGGTCGACGGATCACCGTCGCTGCGAGCCAACAGCCACAGAAATTGCCGTGGATCGCTGCGGAAGGGAAGGTACGCGATCGGGTCGGTTTCCGCGTCCTGGAAATTGCGCTGCCGGATATTGGGCGCCACGCCAACGATGGTGGCGGAGAGCGACACGGGAATCCCGCCGGGTGGCGCCGCGCCTCCCGCCAAGTCCATCGCCAGCGTCATTCGCCGGCCGAGGGGATCCTCGTTCGGAAAGTACATCTGCACGAATCGGGCGTTGACGATGGCGTTCTCCTGACCCGGCGAGCCATCGATTTCCGTGAAGACGCGACCGCGCACGAGATTGAGGCCGACGGTCTGAAAATATCGAGGATCGATCGTCAGCATCGTCACGGTGGGTTGCTGCTCTCCAGGTCCGAGTGGCCGCCCGTCGATGGTCAGCTTTCGCGCGGAGCCGCCTTGGAGCGGGATATTGCTCACGACCGTGACCGCGCGCACGTTCGGGACTCGCTGAAGTCGCTGCTGAAGCCGGTCGTAGAAGGCCAATCGCTGTTCCAGAGACGGGTACTTTCGATCGGGCAGCGCCAGCGACATCGTCGTCAAGTGCGCGGTTTCGATACCCAGATCCATGCGATACATCGTCAGGAAGTTGCGCATCATGAAGCCGGCGCCCGCCAGCAACACCACGGTGAGGGCCAGCTCGACGATGATGAGCGCGCCGGTCCAGCGTCGAACTCTGACGCCGGCCGATCCAGAGCGTCCCCCTTCCTTCAACACCTCGCTGACGTCGGTCTTCGAGACGTGCAGCGCCGGCGCGAGGCCGAACACGATTGCGGTGCCGAGACAGACGGCGGCGAAGAAGGCGATCACGCTGCCGTCCATGGTGAATTCCATCCAGTACGGCTTTCCAGCATCTTGGGTGACCGAATCGAACCATTTGATGCCGGCGTTGGCGAGCAGCAGGCCCAGAACGCCGCTGGCGAGGGCGACCAGCAGGCTTTCAATCAGCAGTTGCCGGACGATGCGCCACCGGCTGGCGCCGAGCGAGACGCGGACGGAAATCTCGCGTGCGCGTGCGGCCGACCGCGCTAACAGGAGATTCGCGACGTTGGCACACGCGATGAGCAGAACGAACGCAACCGCGCCCATCAGCGAAAGGAAGACGGCACGAATCGGTCCGCCACTCATCAGCTCGTTGAAGGTCTGGACGCGCGGCCGGATGTCCTTGTTGGTGTCCTGATAGGTCGTGGCCAGGCGTTGTCCGATAGCGACCAGCTCGGCCCTTGCCTGATCTATCGAGACATCGGGCGCGAGGTGACCGAAGGCCTGCAGTCCACGGGCGTTGCGCGGCTGTTTCAGGAGATCCATCACCTGTGAGAGTGGCAGCCACACCTCGGCCTGCGCCGGGAACTTGAACCCTTCCGGCATGACGCCGATCACAACCGACGGGTTGTCGTTAATCCGAACAGTGCGCCCAATCACGTTGGGATCGCTGCCGTACCGGTTCTTCCACACGCCACCACCGATGATCACGACCGAGGCGGCGCCCGGCTTGTCGTCGTCGGCCACGAAGTCACGGCCGAGAATCACGGGTTGACCGAGGATCTTGAAGCCGTTCGCGGAGATGTACAAGCCGCTATAACGTTCCGGCGGCTTGCCCTCGTCGCTGAGGTTGAAATTCGAGCCGGACCAGGCGCCCATCGCATCGAACGTCTTGGTCGCCTCGGTCAAATCCCTGAAATCCAGGTACGAGACGCCCAGGTTGCGGTTGCGCGCGATGTCCTGAGACCCGATCGACAGGACGCGATCGGGCTCGGCGATGGGCAATCCGCGAATCAGGACGGCGTTCACGAACGTGAAGACCGTAGCGTTGACGCCGATCCCGAGCGCCAGCGCCACGATGGCCACGAGCGCGAACCACTTGTCCTTGATCAGGAGCCGAAGCGCGAACTGAATGTCCTGCCAAAGACCCATGACATTGCTCCATTGCTCGGCGGTGACTTTGCCCGGCCGAGCGGCTTTCAGCTATCAGCCGTCAGCTCTCAGCGAACTTAGACACCGCGAGCGGAAACTGCGACCAGCCTGACGGCCAAAGCCGAGGGCCGAAAG
>JBOGIV010000512.1:0-5037 GCA_050747925.1 Vicinamibacterales bacterium | reverse complement strand
GCCGTTCTGCATGTAAGCGCGTGTGATCGCCTGCGTCGCCGTGAGGCCGGAGCCTGCGGCGGCCGGGAACAGGTTCTCCCAATAGGCGACCGCTGGCAGAGACGCATAGGCGGTTGCCGGTGAGTTGCCGGTGATGCCGCGGGCCTGTGCGGCCGCGATGATCCCCTGGGCGGCGGTGAAGTAGTCCGTGCCGCTCTTCGCGTCCACGAGGTTCAGCGGCATCGCGAGGTCACGACGCGTCAGCAGGTCGCGACCGAATCGCCCGAGGTAGCCCACTTCCATCTGGTAGCTGCGCCCCAAATCGCGGCCGACCACGGCGCTCAGCATATGCGCGGATGGCGTGGTCATCGTGTCATCGATGCTCTGCGTGATGATCCCCGCCCGTTTCGGTAGCGTCTGCGGGAACCCTCCTGGCGGCGCGGCGGGCACCGTCGGCGGCAGCGTCTTGGTATCGATGAAGCGCACTGCCGGATTCTCTTCGTATGGCGCAAACGGGCTGCTGATCTGCGTCGACATTCCGAAGGCGAAGCCCTCATCGAAGTTCGTGGCGAGGCCAAGGCCGACGCGATCGAAGACCTTCGTGTACCCTCCGCGAATGGTCAGCGCCCCGTCTCCGGTCAGGGTGTGTAGGAATCCGTTCTCTGCAGTCGGCGTCCACGCCGCCGAGATACGCGGCGCGAAGTTGTTCTTGTCCCACGGATAGAATCCCGGGCGGTTGTTCTTGGGTCCGGCCAGATCGAAGGTGACGATGGGGCTGGCGCTCGACGGGATGCCCTTTGCCATGTTGGCGACGCGCTGGTCGAACCATTCGCCCATGCTGATCGACGGCGCCACCTGCAGACCGTTGGCCTCGTACGGCGGCGAATACAGGCTGTAGCGCACGCCGCCGGTGACGGTGAGGTTGGAGCGCAGCTGCCAGCTATCCTGAATGTAGACCTCGTACTCATCGGACGCCATCGTCCTGGCGACCGGGGATCCGTTCGCCTGCGCGACGCCATTGCGATCGTAGTTGGCGCGCTGGGTCGACTGCGAGAGCACGCCGATGATGTTCAGCCAGGCGTCGGCGTAGCCAGCCTGTCCGGCACTGGCCACGGCCGGCAGCTCCGAACAACGTGCCACCGTGCAGAAGGCGCTGCCCGGCATGTTGCGCCGGCCTACGCCCGCGACCCACGATGGGTTGACCGTCGCGTTCAGGAACGAGCTCTGGAAGCGCTCCTTGGGCACGCGGCTGAACCGGATGTTGGCGCC
This sequence comes from Vicinamibacterales bacterium, assembly GCA_050747925.1. GTDB lineage: Bacteria > Acidobacteriota > Vicinamibacteria > Vicinamibacterales > UBA2999 > 12-FULL-67-14b. Next base: position 3,789 of record JBOGIV010000512.1, on the reverse strand, counting down.
GGCCTTCAGGCCGTGACCACCCTTGAACCACTGAATGTCGTTCACGAAATTGTGCGTGTTGGGCTTGCGCAAGTCGGTGAACGTCGAGCCGATGGCGTCGAACGGATCGATGAAGCGGAACGTCACGTAGTTGTTGGTCGTGCGCCCTTGATTGCCTTCGTCAATACGCGTCATGCCGTAGCGGAAGCTGTTGGTCAGATGCGAGGTCAGCACCGAGTCGTAGCCGAGCGCCGCACCGAAGTTGTTGAACAACCGCTGCCGCCGTGCGCTCTGGGTGGGGAACTGCGACGCCTCGTTGATGGTGTCGTCCTGTTTGCCGAACCGGCCGAACAGCTTGTGATTGCCCGTTTCCGACAGGTTGTAGTCGACCCGGGCGATCAGGGTGTAGAACTGATTCTCGATTGGGGACGCAAACCGGAACGAGTCAATGTTGTTTGGGCGCTGGCCCGGCTCGTTCGGGGACGGATACTGGTTGAAGTACTGCGCTGCGGCCCGGCTCGGCCCGATCCGCAGCGGATCCAACGCGGTGATGTCGGCTGGCGTCATCGCGTACCAGCCGTTCGGCACGGTGTGGGCGTTGCTGAACCCGCGAACGCTGCCACCGGGACAGAGCGCCGCCACCGCGCACTGATACATGAGCACGCCGTCGCGGAACGAGTTGGAGGGCACACCGCGCACGACCGGGCTCTCGCTCTGCTCCTGAAGCCGCTCGAGATTGCCGAAGAAGAACAACCGGTTCCGCTGAACCGGGCCGCCGATGGCGCCCCCGTAGATGTTTTTGTCGAGCTTCGGCGCCTTGTTTTCCTTCCCTCCCAGCAGCTGCGCGAGCTTCAAGAAATACTCGTTGCTCGAGGTTTGGGTCCGCCGCAACGTCCAGTAGCCAGATCCGTTGTACTGATTCGATCCGCTTTTCGTGACCAGCGATACTTGCGCGCCGCTCGATCGCCCGCTGTCGGCGTTGTAATTGGACGTGCTCACGCGGAACTCCTGCAGGGCTTCCTGCGTGATGCGCACCGCCGAGGTGAACGCCGTCTGATTCTGCGGGTCGTTCACATCGATGCCGTCCAGAGTCACGTTCTGCTGATCGGAGCGTGCGCCAGCCACGGCGCCGTAGCGCGGGTCTTCGGCATCGGAGTTGGCGTTGGTGGGGATGAAGACCGCCCCTGGCTGCAGGCTCAGCAGCTGGACGACGTTCTGAGCTTCGATCGGGAGGCTCCGAATCTGCTCGGTTGAGATCGGGTTGCCGACGCTCGCGTCGGTGGTGTTGAGAACAATTGTTCGCGAGACGACGGAGATGGTCTCGGTGACGCCACCCACCTCGAGCCTGACGTTCTGCCGAACGATCGTATCTACGACCAGCGGGATGCTCGAGGTGAGGGAGGTCTTGAACCCGGACAGCTCGACCCTGAGGTCGTAGCGACCTGGCTGCATGTTGACGAATCGAACTACACCTCGCTCGTCGGACACCGTGGTCTGGGCGACGCCGGTTTGCTTGTTGGTCAACATAGCGCTCGCCCCAGGCACCACCTGCTTCTGCTGATCGGTCACCTCACCAACGAGCGATGCGGTTCCAGCCTGTGCCCAGGCGGATGCGGCAACTCCCAGCGCCAGAATGACGAAGAGGCCATTTCGGACCAAGCACGTAAAGCCCATTCGAGCCCTCCCCCCTCAAAGAAGCTGAAGCGGTACCGCCAGCGTGCGATACCATCCCCGCTATTCATCACCAAAGCCGGGCGAGTCAGACCCAGCCAGCGGTCATTCGTCTCACAATGGGGGTAATAGAACGTCGCCACCTCAGAGTCAAGGGAGAAAAGATGCGCGGTAGCCGGGCAGACGTCTCGGTGGCAATCATCCTCGCGACGGCCGTGACAACGGGGGCCGCCCAGGATGCGGTCTTTCGGTCTCGGGTTGACCTTGTCACCGTCGACGCCACGGTCCTCGGATCCGACGGCCTTCCGGTCTCGACGCTCGAGGCCGGCGACTTCGTCCTCCGAGTCGACGGTCGCCAGCGGCGTATCGTGACCGCTGAGTTCGTCGGCGAGGTTCGTCCCACCGCTCGTCCCAGCTCGGACCTTCCCGCTCACCACTTTTCGACCAATCAGCACCGAGATCACGGCCGTCTCGTTATCGTGGCCATCGACGAAGCTCATATTCGGCGGCTCGAGGGCCGTCCGGCCGTCCGTGCCGCAGGGGCGTTCATCGACAGCCTGGACCCGATTGATCTCGTGGCTGTCACGTCGTTGAGCCGGGTCGGCGTCACCGAGTTCACGCGCGATCGACCATCGCTCCACCGGCGCCTGGAAGCGATGAGGGGACAAAACGATCCCGTGTTTCTCCAATTCAACATCGGCCTTGCCGAAGCCACGGAGATTGCCGATGGCGGGCGCGCCAAGCTCGCCGACGTGGTGCTTCGCGAATGCGGGCGGTCGCTGAGCGAGTACGCCACCGCGGCCCGAGCCATCGACGACGTCGCTGGTCGGGATGCCTGTCCCGAACAGGTCGAGCAGGAGGCCCGAGCGGCCTCGCAGAATGCCCGCACGCAGGCTCGCATCTCGCTGAACGCCATCGAAGCGTTGATCGCGAACCTCAAGACGATCGAAGGACCGAAGACCGTCGTCCTTCTCTCCGAAGGCATGGTGCTCGATCCCCGCCTGGTGGACGTGAGCGAGCTGGCGGCGGCGGCCAAGGACGCGCGGGTCACGATCTACGTCCTGCAAATAGAAGCGCCGATGTTCGAGGCGTCGCAGGATCGTGTCTCGCCGACATTCATGCGCGATGTGGAGCTATTGGGAGACGGACTCGGCCGTCTCGCCGGCGCGACAAAGGGTGCGGTATTCCGTTTGGTCGGCGGCGATCCTCGCCCCTTCAAGCGGATCGCGACCGAGATCTCCGGCTATTACCTCCTGGGCTTCGAAGCGATCGACTCCGATCGCGATGGACGCGTCCATCGTCTGGAGGTCAGGCTCGCACGCGGGGGCGGCAACCTCCGAGCTCGGCCCGTATTCCGGATGCCGCTGGTGGCGCCCACGGCTCGGTCACGTGAGGAGGATCTTGTGTCGCTGTTGCGGAGCGGCGCCGCCACGGAGTTGCCGGTTCGGATTGCGACCTACTCGTATCGCGAACCCGGATCGACGCGCGTGCGCGTCGTCGTGAGCACCGAGGCAGACGGCAACCAGGGAGCGGCCTCGCCGGTGCTCTTCGGCTACGTCTTCACTGACGCCTTTGGCGTCATTGCTGCCAGCGGAGCGTACCAGGCGCCGATGGGACGCCATACGTTCAGCACCATCGTGGCGGAAGGCCCATACACCCTGCGCGTCGGCGGCATCGATCCGCTGGGCCGTCGCGGTCTGGTCGAGCGTCCGTTCGCCGCTACGGTCGATGTTCAAGCAGGCCTCAGGGTGAGCGACCTCATTCTCGCGCCGGTGCCCGCCTCGCCCGAATCGCCTTTGCAACCGCTGGTCGATCGCATTCGCGACCGCCGCGTCACCGCGTACTTGGAGCTTTACCCGAGTGCAGACCTCACCAACGCGCGGGTCATTTTCGAAGTAAAGGCGTCACTCGGCACTGGATCCACCGTCGTCGAGACGAGTCCCGTCATGCGAATGGCAGAGTTCTCGGCAGCGCGCGCGACCGTGCCGCTTTCAGCGCTGCCCGCCGGGCGGTATGTGGCCACGGCGCGAGTGATGGAAGGGGATCGCGAGCTGGCGCGCGTCACGCGACCGTTCTCATTCGAGCCGTAGACGACCGTCCGCCGCTCGCGGTCGTGTTGCGGCAGCTACCGGGAGGGGG
>JBOGIV010000511.1:0-19280 GCA_050747925.1 Vicinamibacterales bacterium | reverse complement strand
TCTTCAACGGAGACGCACGTCAGTTGTTTCATCAGCTCATCAGCGAGAGCGCGACGATTCCCGGCGTCGATGCGGCAGCCTGGGCGATGCGACTGCCCACTCAGATCGTCGGCTTGCGCACATCGGTGGCCGTGATTGGTGAGTCAGAGCTCGAGTCCCCAGCCACCTTGCGACCGGTGAGTCGGGAGTACTTCGACACCGCCGGGATCCCGCTGATGGCAGGCCGTCGATTCGCGACAACGGACACGCGCGAAGCTCCGCGCGTGGCGATCGTCAACACGGCGTTCGTTCGGGACCTGCTCGAAGGCCGTTCGCCCTTGAATCTGCGTCTGTCGACATCGCTCGCGGCAAGATGAGTCGAGCTGGCGCGTCATTCTACGAAAACGATGGCTTGAATGGCTCAGCGACGAACACTGTATCCCGTCGACAGCGAAGGCTTCCCGCATTGGATGAGTCGGGGCCGCTCGTTGATCATTCGCTGGCACGCACTGCGTCAGTATGGCAACAAAAACTCGTCCCTCGGAAATATGTCCGTATTCAAATCGCCAAAGGTGCGCTCATCGTCGGGTCCGAAACGCAGTGGGTCGGATTCCAGATACTGCTGCAGCAGGGCCATGATATCGATACCTGCGGCCTCGTAGTGGGAGCGCACGGCAGACGCCCGCGCCTTGAGTTCCGTTGGATCGAAGGGAATCGTCGAGTTGCTTCCCAGATAGATGTCGGCGAAGCCCAACACATGAGGGAAGACACTGACGAACGTCCGTCGGACCCGTTCAGTGGGCGCCCACGTCACGGCCAGCCCGCCGGGTCCGAGGTGCCGCAGCAGCAGCTCGAAGTATTCACGAGAATACAAGTTCCCCGAATAGGCGCTCGTCGGGCGCAGCGCGTCGGCCTCGATGATGTCGAACAGACGACCGGTATGGTGGAGGTACGCACGACCGTCGCCGACCCGGTGCTCGATACGCGGGTCCGAGAGCAAGGCGAGCAACCCTGGGTAGGCCTGCACGAGTGTGAATCGTTGCAGTGTCTCGCGCTGCACACCGATGATCTCGACCGAAATGAGCCGCCGTACCTCGGTCCGGCCAGCCGCGGCAAACGCCGTATCGCCTGAGCCTAGGCCAATGATCAGCACAGTGGTCGGCTCACGATGGATAAGAGCTGGAAGAGCGCCAAGTGCGGTGTGGACACCCCCGTAAGGAATCCAGCTTTGGCCCAGGCCATTGACGTAAACTCCGACGGCACGAGACAAGCCTTGGCCGTCTGCCTTGAGCAGAAACAAACCGGCGCCGTCTTCGGCGAACAGGATCTGGCGCGGAGACGTTGCGTGCAGGCGTGCCCATAGTGTTTCGGCGTCGGGCATGACAAGAATCGCCGAAGCCGTGATCAGCACAGCAGACAGCCCCATGCCCATAGCCACTCGAGGATGGCGGGGCCACGTCCCGCGTGCGAGCGGCAGGGCGAGAACCGCCCCGAGCCCAACGAGCATCTTGAGCGTCGCGGCCGTCCCGAGCCGAGGGAGGAACACCCACCCCGTCAGCATGGCGCCAAGGGCACCGCCGGCAATGTTCATCGCCATCAGGATGCCGAGCCGACGACCCAGTCCGGGGAGATCAGCGTGGCTGGCCCTCTGCAGATACGGGAAGCTCACGCCCATCAGAAACGTCGGAGGGCCAATCAGCACCGCCGGCACGGCCAAGTAGAGAATCGCGAAGTCCACAAACGGCGTGAGCGCTCCCGGGTCGGCCAGACGAATGTCGCGCAGCAGGATCAAGGTCCCGTGCACGTCAACCGGTTCGTAGCCGCCCAAGTAGCGCACAAGCTTGATCGGGTGCCCGGACGCGACGAGGCCCACCAACATCGCCGTCGACAACGCCGCATACAGGACGACGCCGAACTGAAGCAGGAGAAACGTCGTCCCCGGCCGACTGCTCCGGGCGACCCGGCGTGCTGCCAGCGCCGAACCAAGCCCGAGGCCCGACAGGTACACTCCAAGAAGCGTTCCGAACGTAAAGGCGGTCGACTTGAGCATGACTCCGAGAAGCCGGAACCAGGTGATCTCGAAAGCCAGCGCGATGAACCCGGTAAGCCCGTAGACGATGGCCCACCATCGGAAAAGGAGAAGCTCGTCGAACGGCCGTGTCGGGTCCGAGCGGTTGTCGGGTTCCAACGACCCGGTGGCTGCGCCGCGCAGGCTGAGCAGGGCAGCCGAAGCTGCACAAGCGAGACTGACCGCGGCGGCGATCCATAGCGAGTGTTCGAGCCCGAAGCGCGGCAGCAGCACCCAGGTGCCGACCAACGCGCCGGTGGCCGCCCCCAGTGTGTTCCACCCATAAAGAGATCCGATCACGCGGCTGGCCACGCCGAGGCTGCTGGTGAGCGCGCGGGCGAGCAGTGGCAACGACAACCCCATGAAGAACGTCGGCCAGAATAGACTCGCCAGGAGCACGACCGCCGTGACTGCTGTCGTCGCTGCCAGGCCTGGGAACTGTATGTAAAGCAGGTCGTAGTACAGGGTCTTGCTGAACAACCCGAAGACGCCGATGCATAGTTCGGCGATGGCAAAGCCCCACAGGCTCGCGCGGGCTCCAATCCGATCGGCAAGGCGCCCTCCCGCGAGGCTGCCGACTCCGAGCCCCACCATAAAGGCGGCAACGATAATCGTGACCGAGTAAACGTCCGCGCCGGAGAAGATGACCAGCAGCCGCTGCCACATCACCTGATAGAGGAGCGCGGCGAAACCCGAGAGGAAGAAGACGAGCAAGGCCACCGGCGGGGCGCCGGCACGGGACCTCGCAGACAAGTCGCGTGAGCAGCGGGAGACAGCAAGACAGTCTTGAACGGTGCCGCTACTCTGCACGAGGGTCGTCAGTTTACCGCGGCGCGACCGCTAGCGGGGGGAGTCGGAGCGACGACCCCGATACGCGCCGACATACAGCCTCGTCTGGTCAAAAATACAGTGTTTCAAGGATGGTCGGCGCTGTCGTTCTCGCGATACGGTCACACGCCTGCGACACCACGGCTGCGTTCCCGGTGCGGACGCGTTCACGAGGCCCTCTGACTGTCGCGCGTCGCAGACCCTCATGCGGATCGTGATTGATTACCGCCCCGCGCTTCGAGCCCGCTCCGGCGTTGGGGAATACGTCCACCAACTCGCTCGCGCTTTACGGCGGTTGTACCCCGACGACGCGCTCACGTTGTTCACAAGTTCCCTCAGGGATCGACCCGCCTCGGAGCTCTCGCAGGTGATTCCAGGGGCCAGGGTGTCGGACCATCGCATTCCCGTCCAGCTGCTCAACCTGGTGTGGCACCGCCTCGAGTGGCCGCCGGTGGAATCGTGCATTGGCGAAGCTTGCGACGTCGCGTTCTCTCCGCACCCGCTGCTCTTGCCGGCGCGCCGCGCCGCCCAGGTCGTAATGGTGCACGACCTCGATTTCATGCGACATCCCGAGCGGACCCACCGGGAAATCCGCCGCGATTACCCGCGTCTTGCTGGCCCGCATGCACGTCGGGCCGACCACGTCATCGTGCCGTCGCAGTACACGGCCGACGAGGTCCACCGGATCCTCGAGGTACCGCGCGAGCACATCGCCGTTTGTCCGCCCGGCGTACCCGAATGGCAGTCGCCGGGCCGGGGTTTCGATCGACACGGTTACCTGCTCTTCATGGGAAGCCTTGAACCCAGGAAGAACGTCGCAACGCTCCTTGCCGCCTACCGACGGTTGCTCGCCGGTCGCGCGGATGCGCCGAAGCTCGCGCTGGCGGGAAAGGCTGGGCCGGAGGCGAACGCGGGTCTGGACAGCCTGACGAAACCGCCTCTACGTGGAAACGTCGAGCACTTGGGTTACGTCGCTGAGTCCGAGCGTCAGCGCGTCTATGCGGGCGCTCGTGCGCTCGTCTTGCCGTCCTTCGACGAGGGCTTTGGCATGCCGGTGCTCGAGGCCATGTCGCTGGGGATCCCCGTTATTGCGAGCGCCCGAGGAGCGTTGCCTGAGCTGGTCGGAGAGGCCGGCCTACTCATCGACCCGACAGATGAATTGGCGCTCTGTGAGGCGTTGGCCCGCGTGGTGACCGACGACGCGCTCGCCCAAATACTCGCTAGTCGGGGGCTGGCGCGTGCACGCCTGTTTTCGTGGGATCGGACCGCCGCCGCAGTGCGTCAGGTGTTCATGGAAGCCGTACTTGCCCGAGCCTCGGTCAGTAGATTGGATGCCACGTCACGAATAGGCCAACGAAGAGTGCCAAGAACAGAGACCATACGATTAAGAGTGCCTCGTGTAGACGAGGCGACTGTACGGTACCGAGAACCATGAACACCGGGAACAGGACAGCCCCATAACGCCCGATGCCTTCGAGCGCGTTGCCGGTCAGCGGAACGATGAGACTAGTGAGAACCCACATGCCGAGCGGCGCACCCAGACGCGCGAAGACAGCCGGTGTCACGGCCAGAAGGAAGATCGCCGCGGCACCATGAAACAACGGGAACGCCGCGGACTCGGACGTGAAGAAGTAGTCATAGAGGCCGTAACGCTCGATTCTTGCGATGACGCCCAGCAGTTGCTCCCACGGCGGATGGCCGAGCGAGAACCCCCACTGACTCTGGGCGGTCAGCCATGCCAGCGGATCACCTGCCACTGAGTGGACGTACAGGCTATAGCCAACCAACGCTCCAGGAATGGGTACCAGTGCGACGAGGCGTCGCAGGGCTTCGCGCGGGCTACACGCCTTCAGAGCCAACAGACCCAGCGGGATGCCGATCAAGATTCCGTGCGGACGCGTCAGCGTTGCCAAGCCTCCACAGAAGCCTGCCAACCACCAGCGCGAACCATAGGCTGTACTTACGCCGATCACCGTCAGCAAAAAAAAGAGCCCGCCGGGATAGACCTGGGTCAGAAAGAACGAGAAAGGGAAGACCGCGACGTAGAGCACGGTTCGACGGGCGACTTCGCGATCCTTGAAGAGGAATTCGGTAAGCCGATGCAACGCAATCAGCCCGGCAAGGAAGGCCGCGTGCGAAACGGCAATCCCCGCTCCCCACACGGCCGCCTCCGACGAACCGAAAGGCAAGGCCAACGCGCGCATGGCGATCGGGTACAACGGGAAAAAGGCGACGCTGCTCTGCCCATCAAGGGAGTAATAGTAGCCTTGCATCGCGATATCGAAGTACCACCCGGAATCCCAGGCCGCGAAAACCTCGGCCAACGTCGATCGCGTGAAGGGCATCTCGAAGGGGCGCACGCGGTCTGAAGCAAACAACAGGTTGGCCAGAAACCCCACCGAAGTCGTCGCCAGTCTGGTCACACAGTAGGCGAAGGCCGCGTCCCGAATCGAAGCAGGTAGACGGTCAGCGATCGCTCGTAACGCCGGCTTCGAGGTCGCCCACACGCGTTGGACGGAACGCGAGCCCGTCCATGAGGGCAGGTTCAGCGCGAGCCGGATCGGGACGACAATCCACAAGACCAGAACCGGCTTGGCGGCCTCTCTAACCGTCAGCCAACCGAGGTTCATCCCGCCCGCGACCAGGATGATGGTGAGCGCGACCGCGTAAAGCGCGATGATGATGTCCAAGGCGATCGCCGTCCACGTTCGGAGACTCGTGGCGGCGCGACTCCGCGCCGTCTGCGGCGCGCGCTCGATATCAGAGGTGGACTCGGTGGGCGCGATGGTCATTACGAGATGACACCTCTCCGCACCGCGTAGAGCACGAGCTCGGCTGTGTTGTGAACGTCGAGTTTTTGCAGAATGTGCGCCCGGTGCGTCTCGACGGTCGCCGGGCTGATCGACAGAATCAGGGCGACATCCTTATTGCTGTGGCCCTCGGCAATGAGCTGAAAGATCTCTCGCTCTCGTTCCGACAGCGAATTGTACGGATCGACGATTGACGCCTTGGCAACACCTCGAAGATAATCCTCGATCATCGACTGCGCGACGACGTGGCTGAAGAACGTTTTGCCTGCCGCCACGGCGACAACGCCCGCAATGAGGTCTTTGTCGGCCGAGTCCTTCAGCAGGTAGCCTTTCGCCCCTGCCTGTAACGCGCGCGTGACATACGCCTCGTCGGAATGCATGCTCAGGATGAGGACCTTGCATTCGGGGATCCGACGCACGATCTGCCGTGCCGCCTCGATCCCATTGAGCAGGGGCATTCCGATGTCGAGAATAGCAACATCCGGTTTGAGCGCCGTCGCCTGACGAACGGCTTCACGACCGTCGCTGGCTTCGGCGATCACCTGCCATTCAGGCTTCTCCTCGAGAATCTTGCGCAGGCCTTGACGGAGCAATGTGTGATCGTCGCCGAGCAGCAACCGCAACTTAGCCATCGACCGGCTCGAGGTGAGCAGGCCGCGATTGCGGCACGGTCGACTCGTCGTTCACCAGGGGGCGCAGCCGCGCAGGGAGCTCGATTCTGACCCAGGTGCCGTGCCCCGGCCGACTGTCCACGAACACGAATCCGCCGAGTTGCAGCGCCCGCTCGCGCATCCCGATCAGCCCCAGGCCCTTTCGCGCACTCGCGCCGTCCAGTTCGCTGGGACTGAAGCCAGCGCCATCGTCTTCAACCATGATCTCGAAGATTCCCTTCCGGCGGCGAAGCGACACATGGCACCGGGTGGCGCTTGCATGCTTCGCAACGTTGGTCAGGGCTTCCTGAATCATGCGATAGGCCGCCACTTCGATCTCGGGGGCCAGTCGCGCGTCGATGCCATCCTGGCGAAGATCGGCCTTGATCCCGAAGCGCTTCGAGAAGTCGCGGACATAGCCCTCAACCGCCTCCGGCAGTCCGAGATCATCGAGGACGGCGGGGTGCAGCAGGTGCGACAGGTCGCGAACGGTGTGCAGCGCCCCGTCCGTGATTGCATGCGCGGCTTCCAGCAATCCGGGCGAGCCTCCGTCACCATCAATCGTGCGCTGCGCCAACGAGAGCTCGACTTTGATGGCCGTCAGCGCTTGCCCGACTTCATCATGAAGTTCGCGGGCAATGCGTCGGCGCTCTTCTTCCTGTGCGCTGATGAGTTTGGTCGACAGATGCTGAAGTGCGCGCGTGTTCCGTGCATCTTTCTCGAGTTGCGACACCAGACGTCTCTCGAGCCGGCTCGCATACAGCGTTGCGAACACAGCGATACCCAAGCTCAAGACGAGCGCCACTCCGAGGCGCTGCCACGTCTGGCGTTCGGCGACGCTGTGCAGGCCCGCCAGGTCCGCTTGGTACTGAATGAAGGCCGCGCGATTGAGCGCCTGAAGATCCTCGGTCGCCTGGATGAGGGCCTCGCGCCGCGGGAGCACGATCAGGTTCAGCAGCGCTCGTGCGTCTCCAGTCCGATCGCTGCTCTCCTGTGTCAGCACCTCGTGCATCGCGGTCGCGAAGACGTCGGTTTGCGCGCGAAGCCGGGCGACGCGATCCTGCTCCGCCGACGAGTCGAGGACCGGCACATATCCGTTGACCGTGGTCTGGACGTCTGAAAGGCCCCGGCTCAGCCGCTCGCGATGGTGGATGTCCGCGGTGGGATTCGGATCGAGCAATGCGTCACGCACAGAGCCTGACGTGGCCAGCACGTCCGCACGCAGCGACGACAACAACTCCTGAGCCTGAACGTGGCGAGCCGCGATACTGGATGACTGTCGTTCCACCTCCGCGATGCGGTGCGCGAACTGGTACCCCGTGATGAGCCAGAGACCGAGTGTCAGGCCGAACCCGAGGCTCAGGGCGGCCTTGATGGTCAGCCCGTCGAGGGGACCGCGGGGCATGATGGCACATGTTACGCCGGACGAGCGGTGAGCAGTAGCTGCCCCATGCGCAGAAAAAGACGCGAGGGTCGATGAGGCTCCGACCCCCGCGTCACAAGACTCCCCCACAGGAATCAACTCTGGGGTGCGCCGGGTGCGGTGGATGCATCAGGTGCGTCAGGTGCGGTGCGGTTCACCGGTGCACTTCTGCACCACACCTGTCGCACCCGCTACACCTGTTCACAAACGGGCGAGGGCCGGGTGGCCAGCCCTCGCCCAAAGGATTGTCTACAGGAGTCGGATGTGTGTTGGGTGTGGTCCTCCTTCCTCTACCAAAGGAATCGGAAGCCCACCCTCGCGGTTCGCGGCGCGAGGATGGCCGACGGTTTCTGGTATCCCAGACCCGTCGCGCGGCTGATCGTCTCTGACGCGTGGCTGTTGGTGATGTTGAACAAGTCGAGGAACAGTCGAGTGCGGATACGGTCAGTCATGTTCACCGTTTTTTCGGCGCGCACGTCGAAGACCCAGATGTCGTCCTGGCGGTTGGCATTCATCGGCTCGGCGAACGCGGTGCCGCTGGCGATCAGCCCGGAGCCCGATGGGACCGAGATTGACAGCGTGCGTGCGTAGTTGGCGCCCGACTGGTGGCGAAGCACCGGCGAGATCCGGATCCCATGCGGCGCGTCGTAGCTGCCAGTCGCCTTGAGGTTCCACGTGGTTCGGTCCTCGACTCCCGGTTCGTTCGGATTGTTCGGGAAATCGTTCGGGAAATCGGTAATCCACGTGTGCGCGGCGCCGATCGAAGCAGACCAGCGGTTGCGGTAACGCCTGTTCAGCGAGACCTCGACGGTCTTGGCACGGGAGTAGTCCGGCACGTTCATGACGACCTGCGTCGTCGGGAATTGTGTAGCCTGCGCCGACGGCAGGCCGAGCATGGTGACGTTCACGTCGTCAGACGTCCCGCGGCGGCCGTCCACGCCGAGGTCGACGAACGTGAAGGGCACGGTAAACGCATCCAGTCCACGGAATGGCTGGTAGGTATCGATCAGGTCGTCTTCGGTCTTGTACACGAAGCCGGCGCGCAGGCCGACCGATTCTGCGATCTGTCGCTCAAGCCAGACGCTCCCTTCGTGCGTGTAGGGCGCCTTGATGTCCGGATCGAGCTGGATGGCGCCCTGCAGCGCCGCACTCAGCAGGTTGCCCTGCTCGCCCGGTTGCCACCGGCGATCGCCGTTGATGTCGTTCCACTGGTAGGTTTGCTGCTTGGCCGATGTGTTCGGGTTGGCGCTTTCGCCGACGCCGACGCCCGGGTTGTGCCAGAAGAAGCCGTAGTTGCCCTTGATCACCATCTTGCCGTCGCCGTTGAGGTCGAAGGTCACGCCGATGCGAGGCGCCAACGAGTTCCACGTGTACAGGTGATGCTCGGGAAAAGTCTCGGCGGCGACCACCGTTGGACCAACGGTGCCCGCCAGCTGCTGCTGTTCGGGCAGCCAGCCGTGATACCGGTCATAGCGGATGCCGCCGGCCACCGTCAGACGGCCGGCGGTCCACGTGTCATTGGCGAAGATGCTCGCGACGTCGAGAGCCGTCCTCGACGTCAGGGCGCCGCTCTGGCCAAGGCCGAGCGCGCCCGCGTCGGTCGCGGTCGGGATCCGGAAGATCACCTGGTTCGAGCGGCCGTTGTTGTAGACGTGCTCGATGTTGCCGCCAACGCCCTGCAAGAAGCCGACCCACTGCTGCTCCTTCAGCAGTTCGCCGCCGAACTTGATCGTGTGGCTGCTGCCCGCGGTGTCGAGGAAATACGTCGCTGCGCCAGTGACCTGCTTACGGTCGCGGTCCGACTGCCACTTCCGGTGGGCGCCCAGAATCTCGAGGGTGCCCGAGTCGCGGAAGAAGTAGTTCTCATCGCTGTTGGCAATGGTCGGGAAGTAGTACCCGAAGTCGCCGACCCGCGCCTCGATGTACATCTTGTCGCTCAAGGTGCCGTTCCATTCGTCTTTCCATACCCAGCTGCCCGAATCCTGCCTGAAGGTCGGGCCCGCCGAGTTGTAGATGGATGTCCCGAAGGGCAGGCGATTCGGCTGGATCTTCTGGCCCCACTGGTAGTACCCGATGAACTTGTTGTTCTGGTTGGCCTGATAGGTCGCCTTGCCGACCGCGTTCCACAACTTGGTGTTGAACGTCGAGTCGAAGTTGAAATTCGGTTGGGCCACGGCGTTGAACTGCGTGCGATAGGTGCCGAACCACCAGAGCTTGTCACGCTTGATCGGCCCGCCCACGTTGATCGCCGTGTCGTAGTAGCGGTCGATCTCGTTGCTGCCTGGGCGGATCGGGCTGTTGTTGAATGCCGTCGGGAGCGTGTACGAGTCGGGGATGTTTGTGCCCTGCAGTGAGTTGTTGTACCAATCGAGATAGTACTCGCCGTTGAACTGGTTGCCGCCGGACTTGGCGATGAACTGGCTCTGGACGCCGGGGTTCGGCATCTCGGCGGACTGTCCCGACGTGCCGAGGAACACCTCTTCGAGCGACGAGTAGTCGAAGTAGAAGCCGGCCCCGCCCGTGCCCTCCGTCGTGTTGATGCCTTCGATGAGCACGCGGACCTGACCGCTGAATCCGTACGCGGCGTAACCGGTCTGTGTGCCCGCGCGGTTGCCGCCCACATCGATCCGAGACATTTGGACGGCGGGCGTCACCGCGAGCAGCGACCACATGTCGCGGCCGTTGGGGATCGACTGCAGCTGATCGAGCTTGAAGTTCTGCACGACGCGCGTCGCCGACGTGTCGATGACGGGCGACTCGCCAGTCACCGTCACCGTCTCCTGCAACGTCGCGAGCGCGAGCTCGACGTTGACGTTCGCCGTGAAGCCGAGGGTGATGATGATGCCGTCGCGCCTCACCGAATTGAAGCCCGTGAGCTCATAGGTAATCGAATAGGTGCCGGGAGGCACTGCCGGGAACCGGTAGTTGCCGGTCTCGGAGCTCACCGTCGTCTGCGCACCCAACAGGGCTGGGCTCGTCGCCGTCACGGTCACGCCCGGCAGGACGGCGCCTTGCACGTCGACGACGCGACCTTGAATCGTGCCAGTGGAACTGGCACCGCCGCCTTGCGCGAAGACGGGAGTCCCTGACGCGAGCGCGATCGCGAGCGCCAAGCCTCCCATGAGGGGGACCTTCATAACTCCTCCTTACGAGACGCGCGCACGAGAGGCGCGCAGTCACAAGACATGACGAGCGGACACACAAACAACTCACCGACGGGTGACGACGGATCGAGCGCCGAATTGAACGGAGGTCGCGCAGTTGCGCGTGCGAGATCGCCCTGTTTGTACCGTGCAGTTGCCGCAAGCGCAATACAGCCTCCCGTCAGCCAGAATTACAGGCTTTACCCGATGGCGCGGCGCGCTGCGTCGGGCCACAGTGAGCCTGTCAATTTGCTGCGGTTGTTCCTGCGCTTCCCCAGGAGGCTGGCGATGAAGACCCTGCTCGTGCAGGTCGTGTGTGTGCTGCTCGCCGCTGCACTCGTGCCCTCGTTGGTGCAGGCACAGGACTTCCGCGGCCGCATCAATGGGACGGTCGCGGATAACACCGGTGCAGTGCTGCCCGGTGCCACGGTCACCACTTCGAGTCCTGCGTTGATGCAGCCGCACGTGCAGGTGACCGGCGCCGACGGCTCGTACCGCTTCCTCGCCCTGCCGCCCGGCGTGTACGACTTGATGTTCGAGCTTGCCGGATTTCAGGGCGTCAAGCGAGAAGGGATTCGCGTCGTCATCAACCAGACGCTGACCGTCGATCAGCAGCTGCAGGTCGCCACTTTACAGGAGACCGTGACGGTCACCGGTGAGTCGCCGATCGTCGACACGTCAACGACGACGATGGGAACGAACTTCACCAAGGAACTCCTCACCGAGATCCCCAATGCGCGGGACATTTGGGCGGCCATGGCGCAAGCGCCAGGACTGCACATGACCTCGTACGATGTCGGTGGATCACATACCGGGACCCAGACGGGCTACCGCACTTACGGATTCGACACGCAGAACCAGACGAAGCTCGAAGGGATCGACACCACCGAGGGCACCGCGGCCAATGCCGGCTACTTCGACTTCGGCAGCTTCGAAGAGCTCTCGGTCGGCGGCGCCGGCAACGATGCTGGCAACTTCGCGCCGGGTGCGTCGCTCAGCATCAGCGTCAAGTCGGGCGGTGATCGCTTCTCAGGCAGCTGGTACAGCGACTGGGAGGGCGACTCGACGATCACGGACAACGTGCCCGATAACCTCCGCGTATCCAATCAGCGCGACGACAATGGCTTCTACGTGCGCACGGCGCTCCGTCGGGGCAACCCGATCGACCGCCAGTACGACATCAATGCCAATGTCGGCGGGCCGCTCTGGAAGGCCAAGGCGTGGTGGTTCTATAGCTACCGTCTGAACGATCAGTACAAGACCATCCTCGGCTTGGACGAGCTCGAGCGCTCGAAGCTCTCGAACAAGTACACGTTCAAGGGCACGTTCCAGTTGAATCGCAACAATCAGATCATCGGCTTCCTGAACAAGCGCGAGAAGTTGCAGGATAAGCGCGGCATCGGGCCGAACGTTCCGCTCTCGGCGGCGCGTTACCAGTCGTCGCGTAATTATCCGATGAAGATCGAGTGGACCAGCGTCCTGGGCGGCCGCGCGTTCCTCGACGTGCTCGCGGGGGAGTGGTACAATTTCTTCCCACTCCGGCCCACGATCGAAGCGGGCCTCTACTCAGGCCCGTGGGGCCCTGGCCGTATCAATACGGCCACCAACGAGCGATTTGACGGCGGCGCGCACGACAGCTATCAGGATCAGAAGCGCTTCAAGCCGCAATTCTACGTCAGCCTGTCGTACTTCCAAGACGGCTGGCACGGCAGCCACGACTTCAAATTCGGGTATGACTGGAAGCGCGACCGCCGGAGCCTCTTCAACGATCAGCCGTTCGACGTCTTCTACCGCGACACCGATGGCCGGGCGAACCAGGTGGACATCTACAACACCCCGGTCACCGGCCTCAACGACGTCGTGTACAACGCGGCGTACATCAGCGACACGTGGAAGTTCAACGATCGGGTGACGCTGAACGTCGGTGGCCGGCTCGAGCTGTACGAGGACAGCTGGCCGCAGCAGAGCCACACCCCCAACGGGCACCCGATGCTCGCGGGCTGGACCGACCCAACCTACAGGGCATTCATCGCACCCCGCACCGTCGAGCCGCGAACGGTGGCGGAGACAACGACGTTCGCGCCGCGCGCGGGATTTGCGTACGACCTGTCCGGTGACAACAAAACCGTCCTGAAGGTCTTCTGGGGCAGGTTCTACTGGAACTCGGCCGACACGCTGGCCAATCAGGAGAACCCGGTGGGCCGCGCGCAACTGCGTTACGCGTTCAACGACGTGAATGCCAACCTGCAGCTCGACGGCCCGCAGGAGCTCGGTCGCTTGATCTCGACCCAAGGCGGTGCAGGCTTCGTGCGCATCGATCGCGCGCTCGAGCGGCCGTCCTCCACAGAGGTTTCGACCAACGTCGAACGAGAAATCGTCGAGGGTCTCTCGGGGCGCGTGTCCTACGTGTACAAGAACATGCGGAACGTCTGGGCTGAAATCGATGCGGTGCGGACGCCCGCCTACACGGTCCCGTTCACCCTCAACGACCCGGGCCCAGACAACCGCGCTGGCACCGGCGACGAGCAGACGTTCCAGACGTTCGACCGGCCTGTAACGATCGGGTCGGATCGCGTGTTCACGAACCCCCAAGGGAACAACGCGGACTTCCATACCGTGGAGCTCGCGGCCAATCGGCGCTTCTCGGGCAAATGGATGCTCCTCACCTCGTTCGGCTACACGTGGCTGAACCAAATCAATGGGGTCACGTCGTACGGGCGGACGTTCAGCTACCGGCCTTCGGACTTGATGTTCGGTGACGGCGGCCGCGAGACGCCGACGATTTGGAACTACAAGGTCATCGGCCGCTACACCCTGCCCTTCGACATCGGCTTGTCGGGATCCTGGAAAGTGCAGAGCGGTCAGCAGTACGGTCGCACCGTTAGCGTCCTGTTCCCCGGAGATGGCAGCCGAAACGTCCGGGTCGAGCCGGTCACCTCGAATCGCTATCCCACGGTGGGCATTCTCGACTTCCGGTTTGACAAGTCGTTCAGGTTCGGCCGGCTGAGCAAGCTCACTGGTATGGTTGACGTGTTCAATACCTCCAACGCCGGCACCGTCACAGCCTTCAGAACGACGACGGTCAACTATCAGGAGGTGACAGGCATCCTCGACCCGCGCATTGTCCGCTTCGGCCTTCGCGTGGATTTCTGATCGGTTCGCCTGGGGGAGACCGACCGCACCCGTGGCCGGGGCGGGGGATGTCGCCCGGCGCCTCGGCCACTGCGCGCGCTGGTGACGAAGTTCATCGGAGCGCAGAGCCGTGCTGAGCGCGTCGCCCGCCTGCAGCGTCGCCCGGAGCAGAACCACGGGGTTTCCGGGATGTTCGCCGTCTGGCTGACGCGATAGATTGACCGCCACCGCAGATCGCGATCGAGCCTCGTTCGTTGGGAACAACCCGCGCACCTGCGCACGCTTTTCGATTCGGGCGCACGGCGCCGTCGTCAACATCGTCGGCTTCCAAGGAGGGTTGCGATGTTTCAGTTGAAAGTCGTTGCAGCGTTGGCCATCTGGCTGGCGGCTTCGGGGTCGGCGCTGGCGCAGCAGGCCACGTCCGAACTGCGCGGACACGTCGTCGATCAGCAAGGCGCCGCTTTGCCCGGCGTTACCATCGTCGCGCGGAATCAGGGCTCGGGGCTGTTTCGCGAAGCCATCAGCAACGCCGACGGCTCCTACTTCATGACGGCGATGATCCCGGCCGCCTACGAGATCTCGGCGGAGCTGCAAGGGTTCAAGCGGTACACCCGCCGCGACGTGCAGCTGGAAGTCGGCAAGACCACGACGATCGAGATCGGGCTCGAGGTCGGCGCCATCGAGGAGTCGGTCACGGTAACGGCCGAATCGCCGCTAGTCGACGTCACCTCCAAAGAGGTCGGCGGCTATATTCAGAGCCAGGAGCTGCTCGATACGCCCTCGTTCAACCGGAACTTCACCGGGTATCTGGGGCTGCTACCAGGGGTCGTGGCGGGCGGGTCGACGGCGTCGTTTGCGGCCGACTCGATCAGCATCAACGGACAAAGTACCGTGAACGTGGCCTACAACTTCGATGGTGCTAGCAACGACGACGACAACCTCGGGGGCTCGGCCGGTGCGCAGGCGAGGATCCCCGTGGAGGCGGTCCAGGAGTTTCAGCTCCTGACCGGGCAGTTCGACGCCGAGTTCGGTCAAGCCTCGGGCGGCGTTCTCAACGCCGTCTCGAAGTCGGGGATGAACAAGTTCCACGGCAGCGCGTTCGGCTTTTTCAAGGACGCGGGGTTGACGGCGGAGGACTTCTTCGTCGCCACCCAAGGCCTCGACAAGCCGGACACGAAGGAACAGCAGTTTGGCTTCACGGTCGGCGGGCCGCTGGTCCAGGATAAGATTCACTTCTTCTGGAGCCTCGAGCGCGTCCGCCAAGACAAAGGGGTGACGGTCAACATCCCGGCGCGGCCGGAATTCAACTTCGCGGGTGTGGAGGAAACGCGACC
The DNA here is from genome assembly GCA_050747925.1 of Vicinamibacterales bacterium. GTDB lineage: Bacteria > Acidobacteriota > Vicinamibacteria > Vicinamibacterales > UBA2999 > 12-FULL-67-14b. The sequence continues at coordinate 3,913 of JBOGIV010000511.1, read as the reverse complement.
GTGGAACTACTTCGCGCGCGGCGACCACCAGATCAACGCGAACCATACGTGGGGAGTGCGCTGGCTGTATGAGTCGTCGCCGGCGACTCACCTCGATCCCGAGTGGATCCAGGGGTCGGGGGAAACGGAGACCGATGTCGATTGGGCGACCGTCGGCACGCTCAACTCGGTCTTGGGGAACAACAAAGTCAACTCGCTCACCGTGGGGGCCGTGTACGAGGATCTCCATTGGGAATCCTCCGACTCGGGGTTTGAGGGCGTCCTGCAGTCGCAACAATCGCCCCGCCTCAACTTTCTGACGTACACCAGCGGGACCATCGATACCTCCTTCTTCCGCATCAACCTGACCTACAGCCTCGAGGACAAGTTCTCTTGGTTCGTGCCGAACAAGAAAGGTGACCACGACATCAAGTTCGGCGGGCAGTATCGCTACATGCACCTGGACTATTTCCAGGCCAACGACCGCAACGGCACGTTCACGTTCAACACCGACTTGGACTTCGACCCCGCGAACCCGTTCACCTATCCCGAGCGGCTGGAGATCCAAGTGTCCGGCGACCGCACCTACGTCCAGTTCGGTCACCTCATCGGCGGGTTCGTGCAGGACAAGTGGAAGCTGAACAACCGTCTGACGCTGAGCCTGGGGGCGCGGTATGACGTCGAGATCATGCCCACCCCCAACCAGGAGAACCCGTTCTGGAACAGCTCAGAGAAGTATCTAGTCGACAAGAACAACTTCGCGCCGCGGGTGGGCTTGTCCTACGCTCTCGATGCAGGCGTCCGGTCGGTGTTGCGGGGTGGGTACGGGCGCTTCTACCAGAAGAACCGCCTCACCAGTCTGGACGAGCTCATACCGCTCGGGGTCTTTACCGACTCGTTCAACCGCTTGTTCCCCTTGAACAGCATCGACCCGGGGCCGTCGCGCGGCGAGTTCCCAACCGACCCGATGTTGTTAAACGGGCCGGTCGTCAACCGCGAGCTGCTGGCGCAACTGTTTCCACCGAGGACCCGGCAACGCAATGAGGGAACTGTCTTCCTGGACAATCCTGAGCGGCGGAACGCCTACGCCGATCAATTCTCGGTCGGGGTCGAGCGAGAGATTGCTCGCGACATGTCGCTCAGCGTCGACTACCTTCGCATCCAGCAGCGCGACCTGCTCCTGGGCTTCAATCGCAACCAGCCGACCCGGTCGAGCACGAGCCGAACAGGTCGCCTCATTCGCCCGCTGGCGGACTTCGGGCGCGACGTGATTCAGATGCTCAGCGCGGGGTCGATCGATCACGATGGCCTGCAAGTGCAGCTCGACAAGCGGTTCAGCCACGATTACCGTTTCCGGGTCTCCTACACGCTAGGGAACACGCGCGGTGACACGCCGTTCGGGAACCGCGACACGATCCCGACGCAGCTCGGTGACGACCTGCGGCTGGATCAGAACAAAGGGCCGGCCGGGAACGACCGGCGGCACAACTTGGTCGTCAACGGCACCTGGGCAGTGCCGCGCACGGGCGGGTTGCGCCTCAGCGGCGTCTTCCGCGCGATGAGCGGCCTGCCGTTCTCGCTGGTCGACAGCCGATTCGATCTCGATCGAAACGGTTCCTTCGCCAACGAGTGGCTGGAGCCGGGGACCTACCGCGGCCAGGGCGAGAACGCCTACGTGATCGATTACGACGGCGGCCCCAACGGCGCACGCGGCCCGGGCTTCTATCAGCTCGACTTGCGGGGCGGCTACACCTTCGGGCTGCCGAAGGGGCAGAGCTTCCAGTTCTATATGGACGTCATCAACGTGACGAACCGATCGAACTTCGACCCGCCGAGCGGGGATCAGCGTCTGAGCAGTTTCCTGATCCTCAGAGAGCTCGTCAACGACGGGTTACCGCGCACAGCGCAAATCGGCCTGCGGTTCGCGTTCTGAGTTCGCGGCTCAATGTCGGAAACGTGTTCTGGGTTTCACGAGGGCAATTATGAACAAGAGACTTCTCTCGATCGTGCCGGGTGTTCAACAACCACAAAAACAACAAAAAGAAACGAGCGCTGATATGTGAGAGCTGTTGCGGACACCTCGGCGCAGTTGACAACCGAAGTCATATCAACGTGCTGACGGCGCCGTTTCTCCCCGCCGAACAGCATCATGCAGAGCCGGTTCTACGGCGTGGGGTTCGTGACGCGCCGGTAGTGGCGTGCTGTGGCGCCTCTCCTCTGAGCTGTCAGCGGCTCGAGGCCAACGAACGTGGGGGCTCGGTGGTGTCGGCCAGGGCCGGAGTGTAGTCTACCGACAGCCATGCCGCATCCTCCGCTGTTCTTGCTCATCGCTGTCGGGCTCGTTGCTGGAGTGCTCTCAGGCGTCTTCGGGATCGGCGGAGGCGTCGTGATTGTGCCCTCGTTGATCTACTTCGTTGGTTTCAGTCAACACCTCGCGATCGGGACGAGCCTTGCAGTGCTGCTGCCGCCCATCGGCATTGCTGCGGTCATGGAGTACTACCGCCACGGCCATGTGAACCTCTACGCGGCGCTTGTGATCGCGGTGACTGTTGCCGCCGGAGGCTGGGTGGGCGCCGTGATTGCGAACCACATCGTCGCTCCCTATCTCCGCCTCGCGTTCGCTGTGTTTGTCCTCGCGCTCGGCGTGTACCTGGTGGTTGGCGCCGTGCGCCAGCTCGGTGGACCCTGACGTTTCATCCGCGGCCCCAGTCGATTGGGCTCCCTCAGTCGTCAGCGCGGGCAGTCCCGGCCGCCGTACGCATGACGAGGACAGCGACGGCACCGGCGATGAGCGAGCCGCGGATCATGCCGATCTTCGCGGCATCCAGAAGAGGCGTTCCATCGAAGGCGAGTGTGACGATAAAGATCGATATGGTGAATCCGATGCCGCCGAGCCAGGCACACGCGTGCAGCGTCAGCCAGCTGAACGTGGCCGAGCAGCGTCGCGAGGCCGAAGGCGACAGCAGCGAAGGCGGCGGGCGGGGCCCCGATTGTGGTGCTCAGCCAGCAGGGCCGCGGATACCCGAAGGACGCGGAGCTGTGGCGGCCTTTGACGTCTGAGGAGTGCGAGGGCGACGACCGCGAGCTCAGCATGGTGGCGCGGCTTCGCGGCGGTGTCACGGTCGAGCGTGCGAGCGCCGAGATCGCGACGCTGGCCAACGCCGGCTCGAACGGGTCGCGGACCGCGTGGGTCGAGGACGTCCAGCGGACCGATGCCGGCAACGTCCGGGCCGCGCTGCAAGCGCTGTTTGCCGCCGCGATGTTGACGCTCGTCATCGCCTGCGCCAACCTCGCCGCACTTGTCGGCGCGCGAGGCGCCGATCGCGCGGAGAGATCGCCGTTCGTGGCGCGCTCGGTGCGACCAGGGCACGCGTGCTCGGCCAGTTGATCACGGAGAGCCTGGTGCTCGCATTGGCGGGAGGCGCGCTGGGTTTGCTGTTCGGGCAGTGGGCGCTCAGCATCCTCGTCACGCTGGCGCCAGTGACCGCATCGCGGATATTTCGCTCGACAGCCGGATCGTCGTCGTCGGGTTGGCCGCAACCCTGCTGACGGGCCTCGCGGTGGGGCTCGCCCCCGCGCTCGGTCTCTCCCGAGTCGCCAGAACCTCGGCGATTGCCCGATTCGGTTGGCACCGAACCACGCCCCGCCCTGGCGCCCGGCGCGCGTTGGTCCTCGCGCAAATCGCCATCGCTGTGGTGCTGACGACGGGTGCGGGCTTGCTGGCCCGCAGCATGCAGCATCTCGTCACGCTCGAATCGGGCTTCGCTCCGGAGGCGCTCGTCTCCGTCAATCTGTACCTGCGAGGCGTCTTCAACGGAGACGCACGTCAGTTGTTTCATCAGCTCATCAGCGAGAGCGCGACGATTCCCGGCGTCGATGCGGCAGCCTGGGCGATGCGACTGCCCACTCAGATCGTCGGCTTGCGCACATCGGT
>JBOGIV010000510.1:0-10877 GCA_050747925.1 Vicinamibacterales bacterium | reverse complement strand
TCCCTCAGGTGCGCTTGTACGGCTTCCACGCCGGGCGAATGAAGCTGCGGTTGAGGGCCTTGAGTGTGCCAGCGCCCGAGAGGCCCAGATCGATCCGCAACTCGCCGTGCAGCAGTTCCACGACGCGCTGCACGCCTTCCTGGCCGAACGCGGCCAGACCCCAGAGGAACGGCCGCCCGATGAGAATGGCCCGGGCGCCGAGGGCCAGCGCTTTGATCACATCTCCGCCGCGGCGGATCCCGCCGTCGACGAGCACCGGGATCTTGCCGTTTACGGCGTCAACGACTTCCGGCAGCTGATCTAACGTGCCCGCCGTGCCGTCGAGGGTTCGCGCGCCATGGTTCGAAACGATGATGGCCTGCGCGCCATGCTCGACGGCAAGTCGCGCATCTTCAGCGGTGAGGATGCCTTTGATCACGAGAGGGAGCTTGGTGGCGGGCCGCGCCCACTTCATCCACTCCCAGGTGAGATTGGGCGTGTAGGGATCGAGCATCCCGGCCTGGAAGCCGACGCGATCCTCGGGTGTTCCGTACACGCGCGTTTTCGCCCATTCCGGATCCCATCGATCGCGGCTCGGACGATCGCGCGCGCCCGTGTAGGGATAATCGACCGTCACACACAGCGCGGAGGCGCCCGCGTCCTCGAGGCGCTTCGCATTCTCGACGGCGGCGGTCTGAGTGCCTTCACCGAGCGTGGCGCCCCACCAGAGTGGCGCCGTCCCCTTCTTACCCATCTCGGCGAGCATCGACAACTGACCGCCGACCATCACCGCCCTCGACTGTCTCGCCGCCTGTGCAGCCAGCGCTTCACCATTGGCCGCGACGATGTTCTTTCCACCTCCAGGCCCGAGGAGGATCGGATGCTCGAGTCGCTGTCCCAGCAGCTCGACCGACGTGTCGATGGTCGTGACGTCCACCATCACCTTGCGCCGAATCCAGTAGTGACTGTACGCCTCGCGATTGGCGCGCAGCGTGAGCTCGTCGCCTGCGCCGGCGGCGACGTAGTCGTAGGCGGCAACGCTGAGGCTCTTCTTCGCCGCGTCCTCGAACTCGTGCAGGTTCACCACCTTCATGATCTCGCTGCGGTATTCGGGTGGCCGCACCACACCCGGCGGGTCGGGCTGGCGAATGCCAGGCGTCACCGGCGGACGTGCCGCCCCCTGAGCCTGTCTCGCCGAAGCTCGCTCCAACGTCTGCGAGCGAAGGCGGACCGGCGCCACTGGTGGACGTGGCGTTCCTTGACCTTGCACGGGCGTGCCCTGAGCGACGCTGGGACCGGCGTCCCGAGCGGAGTCGAAGGGCTCGCCGTTCGCGTCGACGACCGAGATGAGCGGTGACGCCGCCATGAACGCCGCCATCTGGCGAAGGGCGCGGCGGCGTGACGCCTTGGCTTGCGGGTTTCGAGTCGCGTCGATCATGCGATGCCTCGTGAATGATCTGTTCCAGTCCATTCGAAAATCACCATCACCTGCCCTCGAACGAGTGTTTCGGGCCGCGACAAGGGAGCGGCCGGCCGGTCGTCAAAACTTGTATCGAAAGCTCAGCTGGATGATTCGCGAGAACCCTCGAGTCGTCGTGATCAGGCCAAACGCACTGCTGCTGATGTCAGTATTGGCGCCGGCGAACTTCGGTGCGTTCGTCAGGTTGAGCAACTCGATTCGGATCTCCGCAGAGTTCGTTTTGATCGGCACGCTCTTGGTCAACACGAGATCGGTATTCTTGCGGAACTGATAGCGATGGTCGCCGTTGGTACGCGGGGCATTGCCGAACATCCCCAAGCCGGGATTGGCGAAGCCGGCGCTGTTGAGCCATCCGGCCGCCGGGTGATCGGCTGACGCGATGCGATCCAGGTCATTGCCCGAGGTGACGATGGGCTGACCGGTAAGGTTGGGTCGCTGCAGGCCGTTGAACAGTCCCAGGTTCGCGGCCGAAATGGCCGTCACGTAGGCCGAGATCGGCGGTCCACTCACGAACTCGATCACCGCCGACATCGTCCACCCGCCAAGGTAGCGATATGCTGGAGAGCTTTCTGCCGGGCCCGGAATCCGCACGATCGGCGAGAGCACGACCCGATGCGGCGTGTCGATGTTGCTGATGGAGTACTCGGCGTCGAGGTCGTAGTAGTTCTGCGGTGTCCCGCTACTGGCGCCAAACGTGTTGGTCTGGCCCCACTGGTTGTCCATCATCCGGCTCCAGGTGTAGTTGAACGAGCCACCCCACGTGCCGATCGTTCGCTTGGTCACCTTCAACACCATGGCGTGATACTGCCGACGACCGCCCTCGGTCGCTTGCAGCTTGGTCACGTTGTTGAACTGTGGGAACGGCCGCAGCAGCTGGCCGGCCAGGATCGTGGCAGCGTTGCCGAGCTCTCCGGTCCCGGGCACGCCGAAGAACGGATTGGGGACGGACCGTCGCAGCGCGGCTGTGTCCCAGCGCCCACTCGCGTCCTTTGGGAGGGTGGCCGGGTTGATTTGGTTGATCTCGATTCCCGTATTCGTGAAGCCGCCGTAGCCGATGTCACGGCCGGTCGAGCCGATGTAGCCAATCGACACGGACATGTCTCGGGTAATCTCGCGCTGCACGTCAACGGCGTACTGGTGCACGCGAGGCGCACCCTTGTTCTGGTCGATGAAGTCGACGTTGCCGCCAATCCCGGTCAGCAGGCCGAGCGAACTGCCACTCGGCCGAATCAGCCCGTTCGGGAAGGGGTTGTCCAACGTGACCAATGGGACGGCGCTCTCGGCGGCCGACTGCAGCATCGTGGTCGTACGGGTGAAGCCGATCGTGCCGTGGCTCTGCTGTGTGTACTGCCACGGCGCATAGAACAGCCCGTACCCGCCGCGCACCACTGTCCTCGGGTTCAACGCCCACGTGGCGCCAAGGCGTGGCGACACCTTGAGGGCCGGCGGGTTGCCCTGGTACTCGTTGGCGCCGTTGACGCCGGCGAACATCAAGCCACCTTTCAGGGTTGGGCCGGTATAGCCGTTCCGGCGAATCGCTGCCTCGATGGCCTGCAGCTCTGGGCTGGTGGCGTTTGGATCGAACCCAACCGTGACGTGATTGTCGCGCTCGCGGAGTCCGGTTTCGCGCTCGAAGCGGACCCCGTAGTTGAGCGTGAACCGTGAGCTCGCCCGCCAGTCGTCCTGCACGTAGCCGCTGAAGTACTGCAGCGAGTACACCCCGTCGCCGCGGCTGAAATCGACGCTGCCACCGCTCGCGGCGCCGAGCAGAAAACTCGCGTAGTCGTACCCGCCGACGCGACTGGGCCCGGCCGTGAACAGGTTCTGGAAGGCGTAGGTGCCCGCGGTGTTGTTGAGCAGCGTCGTGAAGAGACGCATGGCGCGGTAGTCGGCGCCGACCTTCAGCGTGTGAGCACCGGAGAGTTTCGACAACGCCGCATTGATGGTGACCGGGCTCTCCCACTTGATCGGAGCGGTGTTCAGGTTCTGGCCCCCCGTCGAGAAGTTCTGGAAGGTCACTGTGGGAAACAGGTTTTGCGCGGTCGCGTCAACCGCATTCAGATAGTTCTGATTGAACCCGAGCGAGGCCAGGCCGTCGGTGAAGCACCCCTTGCCAGGAGATCCGCCCCGGCAATTGCGGCCGTCAGGGAAGACCGTGTACCCGTAGCGGAAGCTCATAACTGTCGAGTCGCTGAGAACGTTCGTGTTGTTCACGACGAACACCTTCGGGTGCCGAATCAGCCAGTTGGCCCCTTGCTCCAGAAACGACAGCTCGTCGGGCACCGGGGAGGCCGCCGGCTCCTTGGTCTGGTTGTAGATGAACAGACCGCTCAGCGACGATCGATCGTTGAACTTGTGCTCGCCCTTGATGGTGAACATGTCGGCGAAATCGGGCAGGTTGATGGTCGTGTTCACATTGGCCAAGCTGTTCTCGTTGTCGGTGTAGGGCTGCGGCCAGTATCCGGCCATCTTGAACGCCACGGGGTTGGCCGCGGGATGGTTCCGCGGGATCACCGCGCCGGTGAACTCGCCGCCGGTGGCCAGCGAGCCGCTGCCGGTCGCCGGGCACTTCGCCGTCGCGACCCCGTCGCGGCAGTACGGATTGAAGATCCGAACCGGCACGCCATTGAGGGTCGTGGTCGAGAAATCGCCGATGCGCTGGCGCGCGCTGGGCCACGTGCGCGTCAATCCCTGGATCACCTGATCGCGGTAGCCTTCGCTGGCGAAGAAGAAGAAGCTGCGATTCTTGCGAATGGGTCCGCCGGCGCCGCCGCCGTACAGATGATAGAAGGAGTCGGACAAACCGCTGCTCTGCTTGGTCGCCCCGCGCTTCTTCGCGAAGTACTCGAGCTCGGAGCCCCAGACCGGCCGGGTCTGATAGAAGGCCGAGCCGCGGAACGTGTTGCCGCCCGAACGCGCCGTGGTGTTGAAGACGCCGCCGCCGGTGCGGCCCATCTCCGCATCGAACGTGTGCACCTGCACCTTGATGTCGGAGATCGCCTCGATCGTCGGGTTGAGGACGGGGAAGCCGCGCAGGTCGGTGATTGGCACGCCGTCCAGCGTGTAGTTGTTGGCTTGGACGCCGCCGCCGCCGAGCGAGATCTGCGACGAAACCATCTGATCCTGCTGCCGGTTGAATCGAGGCTCGCCGACGGCGAGCACGGTCGGCACGCTCACGCCCATCAGGAACGCGTTGCGGCCGTGTGACGGCAGCTCTTCGAGCGCCTGGCGGTCCAGCACGCTGCCCTGCGAGGCGTTCGACGTCTCGATCAGCGGCGAGTCTCCGGTGACGGTAATCGTTTCCTCGATGGTGCCGATCTCGAGCGTCAGATCGAGCGTGACGAATTGCTGGGTCGCAATCCGGATACCGCGACGCTCGAACGTCTTGTATCCAGGCAGACTCGCACGAATGACGTACGATGCGGGAGGCAGGGCGGGAAAGTTGAACTCGCCAGACTCGTTGGTGATCGTCTCCCGCGACACGTTCGTATCTTCGTTGGTGACCGACACGGTCGCGCCGGGAATGACGCCGTTGGCGTCAGCAACTTTTCCGCGGATGCCGCCGGTGAGCTGCTGCGCATCGGCAACGTCCGGGCGCAGAGAAAGGAGGGTCGTGGCCAAGATAAGACAGATAGTGATCGTTTTCATCGTTGACCTTGCTTTTTGGATGTTTTTCTTACAACACGTTCTGAGGTGGCACAGCTTAGTGGCAACCTCTTCGGCGGATCAATCGGTTTTTGCAGACGGGGTCAGCGCTGGCTGTTGCCGGTCACCGCCACGTTCAGCATTCCAATGGCGGCGCCTACCGGATCGACGCTGATGGCATAGGCCCCGGTCGATGGCAGGATCACCGACGGCAGATTGAATGTGGGCAACGAGGACGTGAACGCCGCCAGCTCGATCCGCGTGGCCGGATCGATGTCCTGTCTCGAGGCAGGACTCACGCTCGGCCCCACGCTCGTGCGCAGGAGCCTGACTGTGACGCCAGGAATTCGGTTGCCAACGACATGAACGGTGATGCGCTGCGATGCGGTTCCGTTGAAGGTCAGCAGGGCGTTTTGGCCCGGCTGCGTCGGTGATACGGCGACGGCGGGCCCGCCGATGACGATCGCGCCACCGATGTCAGGCGGCACGTCGAACATCGTCAGCGTCACCGTGCCACTGTCCCGACCGCTCGGCGCCGTACTCATTGTCTGACCCGGAGCAAAGGTCCACGGTTCGACGAACGCGGGCACGGCGCCGATGGCAGTCGACGTGACCAGGCGTCCGCTGGCGTCGCGAACGTAGACGGTGCCGGGTGGACCAGTGCTCACGGCGAGGCTCACACGGCTGTTGACCGGCGTGGCCAGCGAATAGACCGCGTTATACGCGATGACGTGCCGATCGACCGACAGCTCCATCCAGCCATTGAACATCTCATCCGAGGTCTGTTCGGACCAGTAGACCGGTTTTTCCGGCGAGGGGTTGGACGGATTGCGGCTCGAGTTGTCGTAATGACCGATCGCCTTCATCGTGCTTCCCGCCGGCAACCGTACTGGCGTGACGAGCTCGTATTGCAGTTGCCATCGGAAGTCGTACTTCGGAACGTGCAACAGCACCTCTTCGCGGCCATCCGGATAGGTGGCGATGAACGTCATGTCCTTGCCGCGCAAGTGCATGTGCGGCCACAAGCCGTACACGGTCACATCGTCTTGGAACGGCGTGATGGCAGTGATGCGCCAGTCGTCGGCGAACGCAGGAATTGGGGGAAACTCAGGCTGGCCGTTCTCGGCCACGAATTCACGCCCGTCGATGATGTGCGCCTCGCCGATCCGCTTCGTGATCACTTCGTGCGTGTGCGGCGTTTGCGCGAACCAGAGGCCGAGTCGGTGCGTGTCTTTTTGAGCGACGCCGTTTGGCGTGTAGTGAAGACCCCACGCTAATAGGTTTCCGGCACTGATGCGCTTGACGGCGCCTGGCGGAAACCGTTGAAAGCCGCCACCCGGCACGTAGAACAACAGTCGGTTGTCGTCTCTCGTGGCAAACACCTCGCTCCCAAGCATCGTGCGGCGCGCCGCGGACGCGCTTGCGGAATCGTCGGCGTCAGAATCGCCGGTGAGCTCGTTGAACGAACGCCCATCCGAGAGAACCGGTACGAATGGAATGACGGGCCCGCCCTTCCAGGCCCGGCCCCGGCCCAGCACGGTTCCTGACGGCAACGCCCGCGCCGTGACATCGGCGTGATGGACCACGCCCACGCGACCTGGGCGCAGCTCGACCGCTTCGACATACTTGTCTTCGCTGAATGGATTGGGCGACCACACCGTGAACACCGGCAGCACGCCAGTGGCGGGCACGTCGAATGACAAGGGCATGTCGACAATGGCGTCTGGCGACCGGTTGTTGAACGTGTGCCACTCATCGACGAACGCTGGTGAGGTGGGCGGCGTGCCGTCACCTTCGACCGCCCCGGCGTTGACCCACTCGACCACCGTCGCGATCTCCGCTTCCGTGAGGCTCGAGTCGTTCGCGAAACGACGACCGAACCTCGGGTCGGCAAACCACGGAGGCATCGCACGGCTCGCAACCTGAGCTCGAATGGCGCGCGCCCACGGCCGAGCCGACTCGTAGGTGACCAGCGACATCGGCGCGACCTGGCCGGGCCGATGACAGCCGACACACTTGCGATAGAAGATCGACGCGACCTCGCGATTGAAAGAGGGTGAGGTCTTCGCGATCCGCAGGTCCTTCAGTTTCTCGACGTCCGAAGAGAGCTCTGCGTCTCCCGGAGGGAATCCGTTGACGCTCAAGATATGCGCGACGACGTCGGCGGTCTCCAGCGGCGTGAGCTTGCCGGGTTGCTCCGGCGGCGCCGGCATCGTCTCGCGGATTTTGACGAACAGATCGGCGACGGTTCGATCGCCGAAGCTGGCGGTGAACGTCGGGCCCGTCAGCGGCGGCGATCCCTCGCCGCCTTTCAGCGTTTCTCCGTGGCAGGTGGAGCATTCGCGGTTGTACATTGTGGCGCCGCGCTGTTGTTGCGCCGCGGTGTAGACGCCCGGCCCCAACGCGCTCGAAGACGACGCGGTCGGCGTCTGCGTCTTTGTTGCGACCCCGGTTGCGGTCACAGCGACGCATGTCCCGAGCAGAACGAGGCCTGCCCTGAGCGAGTCACTGTGTGCGGTGACGAGTCGAAGGGTCATGGACATGTACTGCTTAGACTCGCCACAGCCGTCAGATTGATCCGCGGCGGCCGCGCCTCGATGTAGAGCCCCTTGACGGCGACTTTGTGTCCGATGGCCAGCATGCCCGTTGCGTTCACGCGAGGAGGCGACAGGATCTTGCCGCGGTCGCCAATTCGTCTCGCCGTGGCCGCGTCGACGAAATCGGCCACGCCGATCAAATGGTAAGTCTCGCGTCCGAGCGATCGCTTCTTCAGCTCCTGCTTCTCCACGCTCGTGATTCCCACGGTCGCAGATTGAGCGGGTTCACCCGCATGAGCGAGAAGCCAGACATGCGGCTCGGCAGTGGTTGCCGCACAACCCACGACGAGCACCATCGGGCTCTTCACCGTGACCGGGACGCGTTCTTGCGACGGCGCCCAACCAAGACAGAGAACCGCCAGCGTCAGCACGGCTGTGGTTTGCCGGTTCGCGGCAAGTCCGGTATCGTGTGCGACCATCGCTCTCGCCATGCCAAGCTCCGCGACCCTCGAGCCTCGCGTCCACTCGACACTGCGCATGTCGAGGCAAACGATCGGCGTCGCGCTCGCCGTTCTCCTGGCGGCCACCATCAAGCTGCAGCCGTCCATCGGCGACCTGGATTCGACCGGTCGATCCGCGCTGGCGATCATGGCGCCTGCTGTGGTCCTCCTGGTCACCGACGTGCTGCCCGCCGCGGTCACGGCGCTGCTGATGTTAGGTCTGCTCATCATAGCGGGCGTTCCGTCGAGCACGGCGCTTGGTGGCTTCGCCTCCGGCGGGTTCTGGATTCTGGTGAGCGTGTTGTTCTTTGGCACGGCCATGGACCGTACCGGTCTCGCGCGCCGCATCTCGTACCGCATCCTGATGGTGTTCCCGCCGACCTATTCCGGCATCCTCGTCGCGTTCATGCTGATCGGCTTCGTCCTCACGCTCGGCGTGCCGTCGATGACGGTGCGGACCGCGATCATGGTGCCGATCGCCTTCGCGCTCGTTCAGGCCATCAACCTGCCGCTGCCGAGCGCCGGTGCGGCGCTGGTCGTGCTCGGCGCGTTCGAGATGGCGGTCTTACCCGGCTGCGCGGTCCTCACTGGATCGCTGTGGGGCCCGTTCATCGCCGGACTCTTCGCGACGGCGAAGCTGCCACTCACGTGGATGGAGTACGCGCGCGTCATGGCGCTGCCGACCGTGGCCTGGTGCGCGCTCGTGCTGACGGCCAACCGGATCGTGCTGCGACCGACGGCCACACCGAGCATGACCAGAGACGTCGTTCGAGCCGAAGTGACGAAGCTCGGCGCGATGAGTCGTCTGGAACTGTGGACGGCGATCACCATCGCCCTCTCCGTCGTCTCGTGGGCGGCGCAGCCGTGGCATGGCGCCCCTCCCGAGGCGATCGGTCTGGTCGCCCTCGCTGCGCTCTTTGCGGGCGGTGTCCTGGGTCCGGCCGATATCGGTCCAGGAATTCCATGGGGACTGGCGATGTTTGTCGGCGCGATGTTGAGCCTGACGAGCGTCATGAATGCCTTCCGCATCAACGTGTGGCTCGGCACCTACATCGTCCCCGCGGTGCAGCCCTTCGTCGACAATCCGATCCTCCTGGTAGTGGCGCTTGCCGTCGCGGTCGCGGCCACTCGATTCGTGGATCCGGTCGGCTTCATCACCATTGCGGCGTTCTTCGTGCCGCTTGCCGGGTTCGTGGCCGATCGGGGCGTGCCTCCGCTGGTCCTGATTGCGCTCATCGTGCTGCCGGTTCATGTCTTCTGGTTCAACTATCAGAACATCTGGCTCGTGATGACCGAAGGCATCTCCAAACGGAGCGCCTACACCGATCGCGATCGCATGATGCTGGCGACCGCGTTCTTCTCGGTCACCATCGTCGCGCTCTGGCTCGGCGTGGCGTATTGGCGCCTCCTCGGACTGATTTGAGGCTAGGATGTAGGGCGCTTGCCGATTCAAGGCTGGAGTGAATGCACCGATTCGTGACGTTCGTGGACGGCTCGAGCCTGGCGGGGATGTTACGCCGCATGAGTCTCCGTGTCGATACCTACGAGCCGCTTTTCCGCCACATCTTCGAGAGCGCCGCGAAGGCGTGGCGGACGACGTTCGATGGGCCGGGCGCGCCCGCGCAACTGCATCGCGTCAAGTGGTACGAGGTTGGCTCGGTGGACGAGTGGAATCTCGACGACCCCAAGGCGCAGCTGGTGCTGCGGGACGTGTTCGAGCGCGACGCCGACTCGAAACGGTTCTACATCGCGCTGGCGAGCCAGAAGTCGCCTCATCGCTCGCGCGCCGAGCTGGCGCATGACGCGTGGACGCTGTGCTTTACCGACGTGCGGCGGTGGTACGAGGAGCGGCGCGACCTGGTCGAAGGGTTTCGACGCTTTCACTACGCGATCCGGAGCGCCACCGATTTCATCGATCTCGTCGAGTGCGGGCACTGGAAGCTGGATCTCATCCACCGGCAAGTGATTGAGAAGGGACTGGACACCCGTCTCGCCGTTGACATCGTCACGCTCCTGGACACGTACGAGGTCGCGTTGCTGGTGCCAGGCGATACCGACCTGCCCTCGGTCGATCACGTGCAGGCGAGAGGGCGGCACGTCGGCGTGGTGGAGTTCATTGCCGGCGGCTCGCGGGAACGGAAAGGCGCCGCGCCGTTGTCGCGGCTCAGAATTGCCGCCGACTTCGTGGTGCCGGTGCACGAAACGGATCTGATCGGCCTGGGCATCGCCAAGAAGGGCACATCGGTTTCGAGTGCCGCGGCCTCGAGCCTCACAAGGCGGCCCGATATTCCCTCGTGACCGATCCACAGCAACCCAACGCCCTGGCCGCAATGGCCCTTTCTCAAATCCTTCCCCAAACCCAGGAGCCATTGATGGGCACGACCCTGGTGGCGCGTCGAGTCGCCGTTTCGATCTCTCTCCTCGCAGTTCTTGGACTGATCTCGTCTACCTTCGACCGCTAGACACCATCGATTGCCAGTTGAGCATCACCGTCACCGGAAGTGTCTCGTCGCCGGCATTGGCCACCAGCAGCCGCTCGCCATCGGCGCTAATGGCGTACGGGTTGCCGAGGTTTGTGCGCTCCCAGCCGCCAACCCGCGTGTCGATCGGCACTCGCGACGCGCCGACGACAAAGCGCGATGCCGAGCCGTCGACGTCGACCCGCAATCAGTTTTTTGTCCCGCGAGATGTAAAAGAGCTGCCGTCCATCCGGCCGCCACTGCGGCTGACGTCCGC
>JBOGIV010000509.1:0-20311 GCA_050747925.1 Vicinamibacterales bacterium | reverse complement strand
AGTAATCACAGGGAGGTCATGGAGTACAGGGAGTCAATCTTTGTCAGATCCAAATTCTATCTCCCCGATCTCCCTGATCTCCCTGTGATTCTCCTAGGCGGCCCTAGCGACTAGCGCAGCTTGCCGTCAGCGCCCTCCAGCCTTCGACGTCGATCATGGCCTGGTTCAGATAGACGTCTCGGCCCGGATTAGCGCCAGTCGGCGCGGGACCAGGACCGATGCGCACGTGATCGCCGAGCCGGACGCCCGGCTGCTTCAGATCGGACTTGCGAATCAGCCCCGTCAGCTCGATCTCACCGGATTGATGGCTCTTGATCTCGTCGAGGAGCTTCTTCGGCCCGTTCATCAGCAAGCGCGTGCCGGGCGCGAGATCGGATCGGCCGGGCTGATCCTCTCGACGGGGTCCCACAGTGAACACGCGATTGCGGGCACAGCCCGGAATGAAGATGCGCTCGGAATCCTTCGGCGCCGGCTTTTCCTGCGCGAGCGCGGTCATGTTGACCGCGAGAACCAAGACGAGCGCGATGGTCTTCATGACGCCAGTGTAGCTCGGCGGCCGCTCACAGTCTTCATTTTGCGGAACCGTACGTGGCCACAGAGACACAGAGGCACAGAGTTTCCTTTAATCAAATGCCACGACTACCAACGTGCCCTACCCGCGCCCGCGGCAACATAGGTCGATGTGAACAGTGTTTGAAAACGAAATCTCTGTGTCTCTGTGTCTCGGTGGCTACGTGCGTGATCGTGCCGTCATTCTCTTCTGACGAACGCGTCGAAGGCGCGTCGATCGAAGGCGCTTCCCCAACGGGCCAGCACCAACACCGCCACGGTGTTGCCGATGATGTTGGTCAGCGAGATGGCGATGGCCATCACCCGATCAACGCTGAAGAGGAGCGAAAGTCCGCCGAGCGGCAGGACTTTGACCGACTGCAGGGTCGCCGCCAGCTTCACGAATGCGCCGCCGGCGACGGCGGTGCCGCCCTTGGACGTCAGCAGCAACACCCCGAGCACGACCACTTGGTCCGAGGCTGGAAACGGCGTGTCGGTCGCCTGCGCGATGAATCCGACGGCCATCGACAGATAGATCGCCGTGCCGTCCAGGTTGAAGCTGTATCCCGCCGGTAGCGCGAACCCCACCACGGCCTCATCGCACCCCGCCCGGCCGAGCTTTTGAACCAACCGCGGAAACGCGACTTCGCCCGACGCGGTTCCGAAGACCAGCGCGATCTCTTCCCGAATCATGCGCAGCACGGCAAAGAGCGAGAGCCCGGCCATCCGGCAGATCGCCCCGAGCACGACGATCACGAATCCCACGCACGTGGCGTAGAACAGCGCGACGAGCTTCACCAATCCGAGCAGCGTGACGCTGCCATTGTCGGCGACGGTGGCCGCCATCGCGCCGAAAGCGCCAAGCGGCGCCACCCGCATGACAAATCCGAGAATGCGAAAGACGACAGTCTGCGCCTCTTCGATCCCGCGGAGCATCAACGAATCGCGCGCCGCCGACAGGCTCAAGGCAATTCCGACGAGGATGGGAACGAAGAGCACCTGCAGAATCTCGCCGTTGACAAGGGCCCCCAACAGCGTGCGCGGAATGATGCCGAGCAAGAAGTTCGAGATCGTGAATTCGCCAGCCGCCTCGCTGGCGGAGGCGACCGGCGATCCCGTTGACGGCGCTCCGGCGACGTGTAAGCCCACGCCGGGCTGGAACAGCGTCACGACGGCCCAGCCGATCATCAAGGCGACCGTGCTCACGACCTCGAAGTAGATCAGCGCCTTGATTCCGAGACGGCCCAGGCGGCTGACGTCGCGGACGCTCGCAATGCCGTGGACGACAGTACAGAAGATGATCGGCACCAGCAGCATCCGCAGCAGCGCCACGAACCCGTCGCCGAGCGGCTTGACCGCAAGGCCTCACGCCGGGCTCGCAAGGCCAAGCGCGGTGCCCGCGGCGATGCCGACGAGAACCTGGACGTACAGCTTGCGGAGTAATGTCACGGTCGCGATGAACACTATCCTTGAACTGACACTTTGAACTGAAACTTCGAACTGAACTGAAACTTTGAACTGAACTGAACACTTTCAACTCTCTGAGACTCTTGATGCTGGACCCGGCGTCAGAGGAAGGCGCCAAGCTGGTGCAGATGGTCAAGGATCGATCGGCGGCGCTGCCAACCGCTGAAAATCGCCGGTCAGGAAGTCGTGCTACTGGAGAAGCGACCGGCCGCGACGACCAATCGTTAGGGCGCTCCCGGTTGCCGGCTGCCAATTGCCGGTTGCCAGTCCCTAAATCCCGAGCTCATTGGAGTTGAGTATTCACACGGAGCTCAGGCAGGCCAGGGAGCCAATTCTTTCTCCTGATCTCCCTGATCTTCCCTGATCTCCCCGATCTCCCTGTGGGTGGTATCGGGTGATGGTGACAACTCAACTGGATTCTGGGTCTACGGCAGCATCCCGACGCGCGCGGCTTGATCGAACTGCCAGGTCGAGCCGGCCTTGACCATCTTGACGAGCGACAGGCCGAGCTGCCCTTCGAAAATCTCTCCCTCGACTTCGAGAATCGCCACCTCCCCACGGAGCTGGCCGCCGGTGATCTTTCTCTTCGCCGAGGGAATCCACGCATTCAGAAGGTCTTGCGCGCTCTCCGCATTCTCGGCAGGCGTGTTGTAGCTCTTGTCGAACATGGTGAGCGCCTTGGGACTCGACCCGGCTTTGATCGCCGGCCAGGCCTTCTTGGTGGCGGCCGACAGAAACGCGGTCAGCGCTTTCCCTGGCTCGCCTCCGCCGGCGGCGAGCGGTGTACCTGCAGGCAGCCGAGGCACGTCGGCGGAAAACTTCACGTCCACGCTGTAGGTTTCCCCGTCAAGAGTCTTGAGAGAAGCCGGCGCGTAGAGGCGGCCCTCGATCTTCGTTGGTGTGTTGGTCGTGAACTCCGCTCTCAAGCCGTCGCTGGTGTCGTTGATGTACTGGGTCATCGTCGCGGAAAATGTCGCGTTCATCGACGCTGAGCCGTTGGACGACACCCACACCAGAATGTAATTCCGCTTGCTGATCGCGTCGAGGTTGATGGCCGCAACGTGCGGGTCGAGCGCATCCCGCAGCGTCCCGTCATCGGCAATCGGCACGTCTGTGAGGAGCAGCTCGACGCGCGTCGTCCGGGGATTCCGCATGTCGCGAACGACGTACGCGACCGCGTACTTCGGTGCGATGACGCCCGGTTTACCTTTGAATTGACCGGAAGCCGGCCCCGCATCGGCCACGCTCGCGCCGATCAGGAACACCGTTGTCAGAATGGCGGGCGCGATCCTCATGTTGGCCTCCGGGACGACTCATTGGCGTGGCGGCAGCGATTGTAGCCGCCTTCGCCGAAACCTAGAGAACCTTTAGAACCTGGCTGGAGAAAACCGCCCTGCCGTCCGTCCTATTCCTTAGAAGGCCGGAGGTCGTATGCGCATTCCCGCTCGAACCCTGATTGTCGCGGCGGTCCTCACATGTCCCACTGTCGTGACGGGGCAGGACCTGGACAGTCACTGGGGAATCCAGACATCGTTTGCGCCCAATGGGATGACGCTCGAGTCGCTGCGGGAGCTGTTCCTCAAGGGAGACGGCGCCATCGAAGCCCAGGAATTCACGGTTGGCCTCGTTCGTGGCAGTTCGCAGGGCGGCGAATGGGGCGTCAGTTTCGTACGGAAGCCGTTCAAGAACGGCACGACGGTTTCGAACAGCTACTCGTCATGCGTTCAACAGTTCTGCAACAGCATCGCGCAAGCGCAGGTGATGCGCGAGGTGGCCCTGCAGGGGATTGAGTTCCACTGGTTCGTTCCCTTCACCACGATCAGAAACCGTGTGCAGATCGGGCTCAATCTCGGAGGGGGCGCTGCCGGCGTCAGCGGCACGATTGATGAAACCGTGACGTTCAACTCGACCTTCAGGCAGCCAAACGGCCAGATGGCCCGCGCGACCAATCGCGACACGTTTTCCGAGCGTGCGAAGGACGCGTTCGAGTGGCCCATCCACCCTCTAGCCAAACTCGAAGCGCAGGCCGCGCTGCTGCTCACGCCGGCCGTCAAGATCACGGTAGCTGGCGGATTCAATTATCCCGGCACGGGAGTCCGCGTCGGCAGCGTCATCCTGCTCGGCGCGAAATAGGGGGTCAACTGTTTCGCTGACGAGTTCGCGCCGCGCGACGCCTCACCACAAGGGCCAGGCCTGACCCGAGAAGAAGAAGGGTCGCCGGCTCCGGGATCAACCGTCTATCTGAGAACGATCCAGGGCAAGGCCAAGGTGCTTGGCCGACGCATCCATCCACGAACCGCACCACGCTGCGTCTCGCCGAGATGTACGAACGTTGGGGCAGGCCGCAGAAAGCGGCCGAGTGGCGGGCGAAACTGCCTGAATAAGGTTCCAGTGTTTCCGCCTGCGCGGCCGCAGGCCGCTACGGCGGACCTCGCCGGAGTTCGCTACGAGTCTATTCGAGCGAAGGCGGGCCAAGGTTCCAGGGGTTCCAAAGTTCCAGGTCTAAAGTTCAGGGGTCCCGACCCGGCCTACCCGCCCTACCCGGCCTACCCGGCCTACTCGGCCTACTCGCCTACCAATTGAACCGAAGTGCGATCTGCCCGAGGCGGCCTCCGGGATCGTTGGTGTTGTCGAGATCGCGATACGCGGAATCGGTCTGGAAGATCCCGGCGCCCGTGCCGGGCGTGCGCGAAATGTCCGACACGGTGAAGTTGATGTTGTTGAAGACGTTGAGCGCATCGGCGCGGAATTCGATGCTCTTGTTCCCGCCGATCGAGACCTTCTTGGTCAGCCCGATGTCGACACGCGTAAACCAGGGCGTGATCAGCACGAGTGCCCGTTGCGCGCAGTCTCCGGCCTTGAGCTGAATGCAGTCGGCGCTGTTGGCGGGAGCGAAGTAGCGACCCTGGGGAACTCCGAGGTCGCTGTAGCCGCTGGGGTTCGTCGTGCTGACGCTGAACGCCCGTCGCGTATTCAGAATCACCTCATCGGGCATCGTGAAGACGGTCGGTAAGCCCGTCTGAGGATCGGGACGGATCTCGAACTTGTACAGTTTCTGCGCCTCGGCCTTGCTCATTCCCACCAAACGGACGTTGCCGAAATTCGCCGTGCGGGCCTGCACTCGTCCGGCGCCATTGAACTGCCACCCGCTGAGGAGCGCATTGAGGATGGGATTCAGCGAACGGCCGAACCGTTCGTCGCGCCCGACGGGAATTCTCCAGTCCCATTGAGTCTTGAACGCGTGACGAATGCTCGCATTACTCGGGTTCGACGTGCGGCCGTAATGGAAACCGAGAAACTCCGACCCTTCCTCGAGCGCGTACTGGTAGCTGCCGTTGAACGACAGCCCATTCGACAACCGGCGGCGCAGTTCGAGCTGCAGCGCATGGTAGGTGCTGAATGCGCCGCTGTCCCGAACGCTCACGACGTCCGCATGTGGATTGACCACGAAGAAGTTCGCCGGAAGCCCCGCGGCGAGCGCGTTGTTGCGAAAGGTCAGGTTGTTGTCGAGATCGCCCGCTGCGTTGAGGTTGCGAATGTTCGCCGCGGTGGCGCTCACGGTCGTGGCGCTGACGAAGTTCGGATTCGGATTCGTGTGCACGAGGCGCCCTGCGAGCGTCGGATTCGTCCACGTCGCCGCGCCGCCGGCATACGCGGCCACATTGTCCGCGTCCCTCCGGCCATTCAGATACGCGAGGTAAATCGGCAGCGGATTCGTGCCGGTGCCCGCGCCGAAGTATGCGAACGAGCCACTGCGGCTGCCGCCGGCGGTGTTATTGGCCTGCAGGTTCTTCATCGCGAGCTTGAACTCGTCGAGGAAGCCGTTTTCGATCACATTCCGCTCGTTGTAGTTGAGCGTCGACCATTGATTGACGCCGCGCGTGCCGACATAGCGCACCTCGAGCGCCGTGTCCGTGGTGAGGGCGCGCTGCAGGCCAATGGTCCACGAGCGCGCCGACGCGACCTCGATGTCGGGATGAAACGCGTTGATGTTGTCCGCGCGATTCGCCCTGATCGGAATCGGGAACGTCGGGGTCTGGGGAAACGGCGCCTGATAGAGGCGACTGGTGTCGCGCAGGAGCACGGGCCAGCTTTCACCGGGGCCCACCAGGCCGGTGTTGGCGTCGCGCGTCAGGCTCAGCGTGCTCCCGGGGTTTGGTCCATAGATACCCGTGAAGCCACCGATCCCCTGTCGTTCGTAAGCGACCGAGTAGCCACCGCGCAGCGTCGCCTGATCAGGGTCGCCGAGCAGCGTCCGCAACCAGCGGCTCTGCACGCTCGGACGCCAGGCCGCGCCGATGTTGGGCGCGATGTTGTTCCAATCCGTGTTGTACCCGCGCGTGCCGCTCGTGAACTGCGAGTACTGCGGAATCCTGCCGCCGCCCGATCCTGGCACGTAGAAATTGCAGGCATTGTAGATGCCGCCCTTGCCGATGCCCGATACACCGCAGAGGTCCGCAAGGCTGGCCGTCGTCATGGTGTCGTTCGACGGCGCGAATGGCATCTGCACGTCCCACCGCACGCCGGCGTTGAGCGTCAAGGTGGACGTCATTCGCCACGAGTCTTGCAGGTAGCCCGAGAACACGTCGAGCTTGCCGGCGCGTCGCCGGCGTCCAAAAGCGGTGTATATGTTCGTCTCGGGATTCAGCGCTGCCAGACCGGTGACGGCGCCGACCCGTCCGGTCAGCAGCGCGTACAGATCACGTGCATCCGCGAGCTGCGCCGCCGACGCTCCCTGCAAGGTCGTCGTGTTGAACAATCCCGCGGCCGGATCGTTGGTGGTATCGAAGCGCAAATCGATGCCTGGCACCAACTGCTGAGAGTCGTCCCAGGCTCGGCCAAGGAACGCGCTCCCACCGATGGTGACGCTGTGGGCGCCCTTCAGCCAATTCAACGTCTCGTCGAGCGTGTATTGATAGCCGCTGCGCGACGACAGCGTGTTGGTGACGTGCCAGTTGGTGAGGCCGATGTTGGAATCCAAGTCGATCGCGAACCCATTGGTGTCGTCAAAGGTCGACGACGTCGGCGCCTCCCTGTCTGGCCGTCCGAAAAACAGCCGCTCACCCCGCGTGATTCCCCCGCGCAGCTCGCTGATCACGTTGTTGGACAAGGTTGAGCGCAGCGCGATCGAGCGCGTCGGCCTCGTCGTCCTGACCTGTCGGTAGTTCGGCGACCCTGGGAATCTCCTGTCGGCGCCGTTGATGTGGTCTTGCGCGCGAGTCTCGAAGAAATGGTTGTACGTGCCGGTCAGCCGATGCCTGTCGTTCAGGGTGTGGTCGATGCGAATCGCCGGCTGCTTTTCACCCTGATCCCCTGGGTTCAGGAAGAAGTAGCTCATCAACAGCGGGTCGCTCGCCGGGGTCAGCGAGCCGGCAAGCTGAGGTGAGCCCTGGATCGCGGTCAGTGTTTTCATAACGAGCGGGTCGGTCGTGGCGATCTGACCGTTCGATCGCGCCAGGTCCAGCACGTTGACTTCGCGCACCGTCTGTTGCCCGCCGACCGTCACGTTGTAGCGGAACCAGCCCTCGAGCGCCCGCGGGTGCAGCGTCGTGCGCGTTCGGGACGCATCGTTGGGATTGTGCACCTCTTCGTAGTGCACGAAGAAGAATGCCTTGTTGCGAACGATCGGACCGCCCTGGCGCGCGCCGAACGTGTTGAGGCGAACGTCGCTCGGCGGCTGCCCGTTGCGCTGGTTGAACCAGTAGTTCGAGTTCAGACTCTTGTCGCGAAAGTATTCATACGCGCTGCCGGTGAAGCGATTCGTGCCCGAGCGCGTCACGAAGTTGATGGTGACGCCGCCATGGCCGCCCACTTCGGCGCCGCCCGCCGCCGTCGTCACGGTCACTGCCTCGACGGCGTCCTGCCGCGCTCGAACCGGCGAGAAAAAGCCGTCGGTGTTCTTGTTGAACGTGTCGTTGTTGCTGACCCCGTCCAGCGTCAGGTTGAGGAACGACTCGGGCAGCCCGTTGATGGTCGATCCGCGCATCCCGCCAGGCGTATTGACGCCAACCAGAAACGTGACCGCGTTCAGCGCATTCCGTGTCGGCGTCGGGATGACTTCGATTTGTTCGACGTTGAGCGTCGCCGTCACCGCCGGCGTCATCGTGTTGATCAGCTCGGAACCGGCGCCGCTCACGGTGATGGTTTCCGACACCTCACCCACATCGAGCGCCGCGTTCAGCGTGGTCGGGATCGCCAACTGCACGCGCACATCGCTGATCGCCCTCATCTTGAATCCGGCGATCGAGAAGCTGACGGTGTAAACCCCCGCCGACAACGCCGGCACCGTGTAGGCGCCCGTGTTGTTGGTCACCGCTTCGAATTTCGTCCCGGTCGCGCCACTCGTCACCACGACCGTTGCTCCGGGGAGGACGCCGCCGCCCGAATCGGTCACCACGCCGGTGATGGACGATGTCGCTCCGCCTTGCGCGTATGCGGCTGTTGATGCGACAACGAGCGACAGCGCGAGTAGTGCTCCGGGAAGAGCCTTCATACACCCTCCGTCATTCACGAGCGCAGGGCACGACCTGGGCTGCAGAGTTCTAACTCTACGGTTCTGCAAATGAACGGTCAACGGGATAAGAGGCGAACGATGGGACGAACGCTGTCGTGGGCGCTGCTCCTCAGCTCCGTTCGCAAACATACCGAAGCGCGCGGCGCCTTCTCAGAACGCGAGCCGCACGCCTCCGTTGATCGTCCGACCTTCGAGCGGCGCCCAGGCATCAATCGTCCATCGACCATCCGGCGCACGGTTGGATCGAATCAGCGGACCCCATTTCGTCTGTCGAACGTCTGTGAGGTTCTCACCGTTGACGAACAGACGAATACGGCCGAATTGGCGTTCGGCCAGGACACCGACGATCGTGTAGGGCTGGCTTGTCTGACGGGTGGGGTTCTCAGCGAGCAACATAGCGCGCAAGCAGACCCGTCAGCAGGCCGTTGAGGGTGGAGCTGATCGCAATCGCCAGGATCATGCTTCGCGCTTCCGGGTAGGCTCACGCTGAAAGCCCGTCCAGCAGGCCGAGCAAGGTTCCGCTAAGTACGCCGATGGCAGGCTTCGACATCGTCCCCTCACCGTCCGTTAAACGTCGGCCGCGCGGACGTGTACGACGAGAAATGCTTGACAGTTTTCTAGCATCCGAGCAGACAGTTGCCGCACCTATTTTCGTGCGGCGCTCGCGTCGCCGTCGAACTCTCGGCGCGCCGGCGCCTGATCGGGACCAACGCGGCCGCGGACGATTTCGGCACGCGCGTAACTTTCGGGGCGAACCGCATGCCCCGCCATTCCGCGCAGCATGGCCAGTTGGCCCACGTGAGTCAGTGCGTCGGCAAGCGGCCCCTGAATGAGCTGCTCGACCGCATCGTCAGGCAAACCCTTCTCCTGCAGCAGCCGGTCAAGAGCGGAGAGGCCCGAGAAAAACCTCTGCACCTCGACGCTCCAGTCCTGTCCGCCCTCCGCCTTCCACCTCACTTCGCCCTGCGCCATCGTGACAGCCCAGGCCATGAGATCGGCAAGATGAGCCGCGATGAGAACCGGACGACGGGTCGTGGAGCCGAAGGTCGATGTCGCAAAATCCGCCGGCACGTCGCGCAGGACCTTTGCCGCCCGATAGGCCAGCGTGGCCACGAGATGACGAAGGACGACGAGGCTATGGCCAGTTTCGGGCGCGTTGGTGGAAGAGTCGGTCATAGTGAGTAGAGTGCCATGACAGTGGCGAGAATGCCCGACTGGCTTGAACCCATGGCGGCAACGCTGACGCAGGAGCGCTTCGGCGGCGGAGGCGACTGGCTGTTCGAGCGCAAGTTCGACGGCATTCGTCTGCTGGCCTACAAGCGCGGAGCGGACGTGCAATTGTTGTCACGCAACCGGCTTCCCCAACATTTGCCGGCGCTTGCCGCGGCAATCGCGAGGCTGCCTGCCGACGAGCTCATCCTCGATGGTGAGGTGACGTGGGACGGCCGAGGCGGCTATCACGTCTTCGACATCTTGTGGCTGAACGGACGAGCCGTCACACCGCTTTCGCTTGAAGATCGACGCGCGCTGCTGGAAGCACTGCCCTTCGAGCCGCCAATACGTCGCGTTGAGCTCGTCGACGATGACCAGCCGTGGGAGCGCGCCAGCCGGGAAGGCTGGGAGGGCGTGATCGCGAAGCGCCGTGGCTCAGCATACGAGCATCGCCGATCCAAGCACTGGCTCAAGATGAAGTGCGAGGCTTCTCAGGAGCTGGTCGTCGGCGGATTCACCGATCCGAAGGGCGCGCGGGTCGGGCTTGGCGCACTTCTGGTTGGCTACTACGAAGGCCACGATTTCGTTTTTGCCGGCAAACTCGGCACGGGCTTCGACACCAAGCTGCTGCTCGATCTACGAACGCGCCTCGACGCCATCGAGCTGCCGGCGTCGCCGTTTACGAAGGCGACGGGGTTGCCCAGGCGTGGCGCGCATTGGGTACGTCCGGAAATCGTGGTGCAGGTCGCGTTTATCGAGTGGACCGTACACGGCAAGCTGCGGCATCCGCGACTGATCGGTGTGCGTTTCGACAAACACGCACGCGACGTCACCAGAGAACAGCAGTGATCTGAGCGGACGTGGATCCGCGTCTCTTGAAGGCTCGTCGTTCCCGACGACGTCAGCGTCCTGCGCGACGGCGAGCGCGTCGCAGCAGCGCCACGCCCACGCACGTTCTACCGTCAGGAAAAAAGGCCGCCGGGCTGCGGGTACAGCGGCGCCGGCCTCTCTGTGAATCACTCATCGAACCAAATCTCACGGTGCGGATGGATAGATCGCAAGGCCGCCCAACTGAGGCGTTTCTGTGGAGCCGCTCTCGACAGGGTTGCCATGTGAGTCGAACACAAAACGAGTGATCCAGCCGCCAAAGTGACCCCCTACGAATAGTTCGCCCACTGGACTGAACGCCAGACCAATCGGGCCACGCGGCGCAGCAAAAAAGCCGTTCTCAATGGCGGTGCCGTCGGGGTCGAACCGGAAACGGTAAACGCGGTCGGTGTAGGGTTCAACGATGAACAACTCTCCTTTCGCATTGAAGGCAAGCGCGTGAAGCGCTGCGGACCCCGGGACGCTGAACGTCCCATTCGGGAGCGCTGCACCGGTAGCTGGATTGAAAACGAACCGGTACACGGTGGGGCTACTGGCCGTGACGAAAAGCTCACCTTTCCGATTGAAAGCCAAGCCAATGAGGCCGCCCACGCCGACGTTGATCGTCCCGTTGGGGATGGCGTTTCCCCGAGGACTAAAACGAAACCGAGAAATTGTCCCGGTTAAGTAATTTGCAGCGAACAGTTCGCCGTTGTGGCTGAAAGCAAGGCCATGGGGCGCATTCAGTCCTGGATCGGTGATCACCCCATTGTCGACGGGCGTCCCATCATTTTCGAAGACAACACGGGCGACGCTGCCGAATCCCCCCTGGTTCCCGTGACGATTGGCAACAAACAGCTCGCCCCGGTTGTCGAAAGCGACATAGATCGGATCGTTTATTGACGAGGAAGGGCAAGCGGGGATTGTTACAGGCACGTCAAGCGGCGCGGTGCCAACAAAGTGAAACAGCAGCACGGGGTTGAGATAGGCGGGATGCGTGCCGCAGGGAGGACTGCCCGGACCTCCCCCGCCAGGGATACCGACGGCGGCGGCGAGGGCAAAAGGCCTGGCCGGCTGGGCCTCGGTCGTCGGGCTGGCTAGCAGCGATCCGAGAAACACAACGGTTGCGAGTTGGCGCCAGACTTGCCTTTGCTGGATTGTGATGTGGGCCATGTCTAGATGCCTCCGGTCGTGGAGATGGTTACTTCTGACGGCTAAGGCAGGCGGCCGCCGCGCGGCGAGCTGCATCGACGACGGGCGCTGAGTGTTGTTGCGCGCGAATTCCCCTTGAATGAAACGGCGGTGACCACCAAATCGCTCTGGTATACTGGCCGCCCTTCTACAGGGCAACATGTCAAGTCGCGACATCGCTCCGACGTCGCCATATGTCGCCTAGCCGTGTGCAATTCCGGTTCGCTACCTGGCCGCGATGAACCTGCCGGAAACCTCCGACCGGCTCGACTCCTGGAAGGAGATTGCGGCATTCCTTGGCCGCACAGTGCGCACGGTTCAGCGGTGGGAGAAAACCGCTGGACTGCCGGTTCGCCGAGGTGGTCCGGGATCGCGCGGCTCGGTGGTCGCATCGAAGACCGAGCTCGCTGAATGGTGGGAGCGGCGTTCACCCAACCTCGCTGAAGCAGAAGGACCCGACGAGGAGACTGCCACCGTGCCACCGACGGTTCAGGTGGCGCCCAGCTCCAAGTGGTGGCTTCCAAGTGCCGCACTGGTACTGCTCGCCGGCGGAGTCGTCGCATTCGCGTGGCTCGGTCGGCCAACGTCGCCACCGGCCAGTGCGCAATCGCTTGGACGATTTCTCGCGCGATCCACAAGCGAGGGTGGGGCCCTGTCGATCATTCCGCTCGGCAGCGTCCCCTCAGGTGTTGCCGTTCCGCGCTCCGGCGATCGGTTCCACATCGGGTTGCCCGAGGAGCGTGTCGTGGCGACGGTTGATGTCGTTCAACGCACGATCGTCGATCGCATTCCGGCTGGAGGGGCGCCAACTCACCTGCTGCTGTCTCCTGACGAGACCACCGTGTTTGCGGGTCACGAAAGTGGGATTACGGTCATCGATCGCCGCACTCGGAACACGCGAGTCGTCGGGACAGGTGGCCCGGTGCACCATCTCGCTATCTCGTCAGATGGGCAACGCGTGTGGGTCACGCTGGCGCAAGCGGGACTGAAGGTGCTCGACGTGTCGCGGTCGCTGCTGACTCCGGTTCCGACCGTCGGCTGTCCGATGTTCTTGGCGCCCCCGATCATCGACCGTCAACTCTTCGTGTCCTATCAGTGTGGGGGTCCCGGGGGGCGCAGCGGACACGACGCCCTGGAGATTGTGGACGAACCAAGTCGCCGCAGCCTGCTGACGCGGCACGGGCCACCACTCGTCGGCAGCCGGCTCGCGCTGTCGCCGGACGGACAGTACCTCTGGGCCGACATTCATGACGCCTGCGTCGCCGTTCAATACGACCACGACGGATGCGTGAGCCGGGGGCCAGGCATTCACGTGCTGCGCGCCTCGAGCCTCGAGCGTCTGGCCACACACGCCGTTCCCGCGACCACGACTGGCACGGTGCTGACGTTCGTTCCCGATGGGTCGCGAGTGATCGTCGGCACAGATGGAGTTCACGTGCTCGACAGCCAGTTGGGTCACACGGTAGAGAGTCTGCGGCTGGCGCAGGCTGGAGAACTGGCACTCCGCACAGATGCGCGTCGTCTCGTGATCGGTACACAGAAAAGCGTGGCCGTGTTTTCACCGGACTCAGGATCCGATGCTCGAGTGGTGGCCGGCGCCGTCACGTACTGGACTGGCGACGGCACCGCGAACGACGTCGCCGGCGGTACCCATGGAAGTAGGGACGATATTCGATTCGAGCCGGGGCGGCTGGGTCAGGCCTTTTCATTCAGCGGCGTGCGAGGAGTGGAATTCGGAAGACGGATCGACGTCGACCTGATTTATCGACCATCGACCTACCTGGCCTGGATCAAACCGAGTCGTCTTGGACATCCCATGAGCATCCTGAGCCGCGCGAGCTTTGCGGGATGGGACTGGCGGCTCACTGCCGATGCGCGCCTCGCGTTCTGCCTGACGCGTGCACCCGCGCATGCCGCGTGCGCCAACGACGGACTGATCACATCGTCCAGCATCGAGCCTGGCAAGTGGCGCCACGTCGCGCTGGTGCGAGGGCCCGACTCGCTGCGACTGTTCGTGGATGGGCGGTTGGAGGCCGAGGCATCACTCGCCGGATACGTGCCGCCTCCCAGCGCGAATTATGACGAAGAACCCATCATGCGTTTAGGTGCGGGGCGAACTAGAGGCTTCGAGTTCGAGGGCCTGATCGACGAAGTGGTGATGTTTGGGCGTGCCCTCGACGTCGAAGAGATCGCCCGGGTAATGCAGGCGACGGTTGACAAGAACCCCGAGCGGCCGTGATCTCGCATCCCGACAAGCTCCTCTTTCCAGAGGACGGGATCACCAAGGGAGATCTCGCCGCGTACTACGAGGCCCTGGCGCCGGTCATCCTTCCGCATTTGCGCGGGCGGCCGATCACGATGGAGCGGTATCCGGCCGGCATCGACAAGAAGGGCTTCTGGCAGAAGGACGTCTCGAAAGGTTTTCCCGAGTGGCTCGAGCGCGTCGAAGTGCCGAAGAAGGATGGCGTCGTTCACCATCCCGTTGCCACTGACGTCCGGTCGCTGCTGTGGATCACCAATCAGAACACGATCACGCAACACGTCTGGACGTCGCGCATACCGCATCTGTATTACCCCGACATTTGTGTGTTCGATCTCGATCCGTCAAAGGACGATGCGGCCGCGATTCGCGCGGCGGCGATCGGTCTGCGCGATCTGCTGGCCGAGCTCGGGCTGCCGTCCTGGGTGAAGACCTCCGGCTCAAAAGGCTTCCACATCGTCGTTCCGCTGGATGGCAAAACCGACATGGGGCAGGCCGCTCGCTTCGCGAATGCCGTGGGCACGCTGTATGTGAAGCTCGCCTCCGATCGCTTCACGCAAGAGTTCAGCAAAGTCGATCGCAAAGGCCGGATCTATATAGACACCGGGAGAAACGGCTATAGCGCGACAGTTGCCGCGGCCTACACCGTGCGCGCGAAGCCTGGCGCTCCGGTGTCGGCGCCCTGCACCTGGGAGGAGTTCGAGCGAGGCGACGTCACTCCGACAACGTTTACCTTGCGAACGATGCCCGATCGTGTCGCCAAGATTGGCGACGTCTGGGCCGACATGCGACGCCGTGGGCGATCGTTGAAGCGGCCGATCGAGAAACTGCGTCGCCTCGTGAAGGAGTAAGGAGATCCGTCGCGAAGAAAGGATTGGCGTTCTGGTTACCGCCTGACCGTGAAGAGAACACCGAAATACACCCGGTGTCCGCCGCGGCTCTTCGTCTTCGCGAAGAACGCTGGGGCAGCATCGTTAGCGTTGACGATCAGGTAGCGATAGTCGCCGCGGAATCCCCACTCCGGCGCCGCCTTGCGGAACACCTTGAGACCCCCGCCGATGTTCTCGGCGATGAATGATTCAAATCCCACCGTGTCGACGTCGTAACCGAATTGCTTGGTTGGCAACCGTGACTGCAGCGAGACCACGCCAATGCCACCGGTCACGTAGAATGGCGCCGACTTGTCAGCCGTCCCGCCGGGAAAGAACACGACGTTGCCGAAATAGCTCCACACGTTTGGCATTTGAACGTGGAAGACTTCGGCTCTCCTGAAGAAGACGTCCTGACCCCAACCCAGTCCGATGGCGATCTCGCCTTCGAGCGCCGCGCGCTCGGTGAGGTAGTACGTGAGGTTGCCGCCGGACGAATAGACGTTGAAGTCGACCTCTCGATCGTCATCTCCGCCGACGAAGGACGTGCCCCCGGCTGGGAACAAGCCAAGCTCGAGTTTTCCGGGGCCGGTCGACTGCGCCGCCGCGCTCGTGGCGCCGAGGAGCAGAATCAAAGGCAGAAGGTGTCGCCTCACCACTTGAATTGGTACGCCAAACGGGGGAAACGGCCGGGCATGATCGCCGTCACTTGTCCGAGCGATGCTCCGACTGTGTCGGTCAGCGTGCGGATCGAGTTGTTGTTGAACACGTTGAAGATGTCCAGTTGGAACGTATGCACTTTGTTGCTGCCGTAGCGGATGTTCTTCCGGATGTTGATGTCCACCTGGTTCCATCGCTCGAGGAAGAGCGACCCGGGCTTGGTGAGGATGATCGTCTGCGCCTGCGTCCGTTGCCCGTTGGGGAACAGGTTGGCGGCGGGCTGCCACGTGATGACGCGCTCGAGCCCGGGGTAGCTCTGAATCACGGCCCCGAAGTCGAGTCCGAGCGGGAGCGAGTAGTTGCCGGCCAGCTTGAATTCGTTGAGGAACGGCATGCCGAACTGCCGCTGATCGCAGAAGCGGCCGCCGTCTGACACCGATCGACCCTGATACAGGTCAGCCGTCGCCGGACCGTTGGGGTTGTCGTTCGACTCGCAGAAAACCGAGACGTTGCGCTCCGCGGTCCAGCTGCCGAAGAGCGTGGCGCTGTGGGCCAGCCGCGCCGAGAAGGACACCTCGAATCCCGTGTAGTACGACCGGTTCTTCGAGCTGCTGCGATCGACCAACCCTTGGCCGAAGACAGAGTTCTTGGCTTGGTTCAGGTTGTACATGGTGATCATCTCGTTCGGATCCAGAACGGCCGCGACTGTCGGGTCTGTTATGGCCGGCATCCGCACTTGAAACGGCGTGTAATCGTCGAACGTGATGAAGGTGCGATCGACCAGCTGAATGTTTCGGATTTGCCGTTTGAGGAATATCGCCCCCACCGCGAGACGCGGCCGGACTTGATGCTGGACGCCGGCGGTGAACTCGAGGTTGTACTGCCGTCGGAGATCCCCTGGCAGCGAGCCGGAACGCTGACCGAAATTGCCACCGCTCGGGCTCGGCCCGATTTCGTGATCCTGCGCGATGCCGTCGTTGTTGAACGGGCTGGCTTCACCGGAGCAGGCGCTCCCCGCGGCACTGAGCACGCAGTCGAACCAGTTGCGGTTCTCCTGTCGCAGTCCGGCATCGGCGTAGACCAGGAACGGATCGGCGTCGTATTGGCGATGGTACTTGCTGAAGCTGGTCTTCAGGGCGGTGCGGCCATCGCCGAAGAGATCGTAAACGGCCGACATGCGCGGGGCGTAGTCGGCTCCCCACTTGATCAGGCTCTTTTGCGCCGGATAGAAGCGCGCGGGCGCAAATCGACCCGCGGCCGCGGTCGCGGCCCGCATGCCGGCCGCAAACCACTCCACGCGCAGCCCAGGATTGAGCGTCAACCGCCGGAATGTCCACGAGTCCTGGATGAAGAGCGCTGAATCGTACTCCACGAAGCCCGGTGCATCGAGCGGGGTGTTGAAGACGGTGACCGTGCTCGCGCGGCCCGCGTTGTAGTTCAGTTGGATATCGCCGTTGTGCTCATTCGCGATCCGGCCGTCGGGACCATATTCGTGGGTGTAGCCGATCTTGGCGCTGTGAGAACCAGTGATATAGGAGAGCCTGACGTCGTAGACGTGGCGCGTGTTGTCCTGTCGCTGACTGAGCAGCGACCCCCAAGCCAGACAGCCCGTGTCGTACGCACACTGGGGATGGGCCTGTCGTTGCGTATCGGTTTTTCGCGTCTGCGTGAACCACGCGGGCGTTCCGCGCTCCTTCAACACGCCCGGGGCTGGGCCGCCATGCCAGTCGAATTCGGCCACCGAGTAACCGCCCTCGAGCAGGAACTTGCTCCCGAGCGTCGAGGTCCACTTGAGGTTGCCGACAAAGTGATGTGCCTTCTTGGGGTCGCGGAACTGCCCGACCCTGGGATCGGTGCCGGCGGCGAAGTCCTTGCCCTTGCGCTTCCACCACCGCGACGCGAACAGCGCAATCTTGTGATGGTCGGCGGCCTGCCAGGTCAATCGCACCGAGGGACCACGAACATACGTATCCAGGTACGAGTTGATGAACTCGCCGTCCGGCGCCACGAGTTGGACCGGCACATCCGCGACCAGCTCGTCCGAGGATTGATGCCGCGCGGTGACGAGGAACCACGCCTTGTTGCGTTTGATCGGACCGCCGAACGACGCCGAGAACATATGGATGTGCTTGATGCCGTTGGCGCTGCGAATGCTTCGAGGCGCCGCCCTCAACGTGTCGTCCACGTTGTCCGCCTGCCAGTCGCCGCTGCTGAATCCGAGAAACGTGGCGCCGCTGAACAGGTTGCCGCCGTCTTTCAGCACGCTGTTCAGGCGAATCCCGCCCCCTGACGTATCGGCCGGGATCGCGCTCGTCATCACGGTGATTTCCGATTGCAGCATGTCGTCGAAGTACGACTGCGAGGGCCCCTCGAGGCTTTGAATCGACATCCCTTCACCAGCTGCTCGGCATCATTGCCACCGAGTCCGTGCGCGCGCAGCCCGACCTGCTCGGTCATCCGCGAGCCGCCGATGTCGGGCGTGCCCGGGCGCACACCCGGCGCCAGTACCCCAATCGACATGACATTGCGCGAGACCGGCAGAGCGTCGATGACCTCGCGGGTGAGGACTTGTGTTCTCGACGCCTGCGACACGTCGACTTGCGGCGACACGCCGGTCACCGTCACCGATTCCTCGAGCGTCCCCACTTTCATCTCGATGTTCACGGTCACGACGACGTCGGAGGGCACTTCGACTCCTGTCCGGTTGAGCGTGTCGAAGCCCACGAGTGTGAACTTCAGCGTGTAGGGGCCGGGGCGGAGGGCTTCGAAGCGATAGCGCCCCTGCACGTCGGTCATCGCCGACTTCGTCCCTTCGATGAGCGACGGACTTGCGGCCTCGACGGTAACGCCAGGCAACGCGCCGCCGGACTCGTCTCGGACGGATCCAATGATGGAGGCCTGCGCCCACACGAAACCGGGCAAGAAGACCACGCACAGAAAGACCAGAAGGACCGGGAAACGCCTGCGCTGCATCGCCAAACCCGCCTTTCCGCCGGCCTTTAACGCTTCAGTCGCGTCGGCGTGCGGAGTGTAGCACCGATTCTTCGGCATGCTAAGCTCGCCCGCGCGACACCAACCACGACCGGACGAACCACCAAAAACCACGAGCAAGAACAACCACGAGAAGGATGAACCACGAGGAAGATGAACCACGAGGAAGATCAACCACGAGGAAGATTAACAACAAGAAAGATCAACCACGAGGAAGGTGAACCACGAGGAAGATGAACCACGAGGAAGATCAACCACGAGGAAGATGAACCACGAGGAAGATTAACCACAAGAAAGATCAACCACGAGGAAGATTAACCACGAGAAAGATCAACCACGAGGAAGATGAACCACGAGGAAGATTAACCACAAGAAAGATCAACCACGAGGAAGATCGACCACGAGAAGGATCAACCACGAGAAACGATTAACCACAAGGCCGATCCACCACGAGACAGATTAACCAGGAACGACAAACTACGAGTACGAACGGTGGCGATCCCCACTCTCATGACGTCTCACACTCGCACTTCGCTGGCAGTCATCGCGATTCTGTTGGCCGGTTTCGCCACCGTTCCGGCAAGCGAGCAAGGCGCGTCAACCGCACGCTTCACATCGGTCACCGACGCGATGCTCGCCAATCCGAATCCAGCAGATTGGCTCAATTGGCGTCGCACGCTCGATGGCTGGGGCTACAGCCCGCTCGATCAAATCAATACGAAGAACGTCCATCAGCTGCAGCTCGCCTGGTCGTGGGGACTCCACTCGGGAGAAAGTCAACCCACACCGCTCGTTGCCGGCGGCGTGATGTACGTGCCGGTTCCCGGCGGTGGCGCACAGGCGCTGGACGCAGCGACCGGTGAGTTCTTGTGGGAGTACCTGCGCCCAACTGCACCGGGGACCGCTCCACAAAACGGCCCGATGCGCAGCCTGGCGATCTATGGCGACAAGGTGTTGGTGGCCACAAGCGATGCGCGACTGGTCGCGCTCAACGCCAAGACCGGCGCGGTCGTCTGGAACCAGCAGGTCGCCGACCCGAAGCTCGGCTACCGGTACACAAGCGGGCCGATTGTGGCCAGGGGCGCAATCGTCGCGGGCATCACCGGTTGTCAGCGGTACAAGAACGACACCTGCTTTATCTCCGCCCACCACAGCGACACCGGAAAAGAGCTGTGGCGCACGTCCACGGTCGCTCGACCCGGTGAGCCGGGTGGCGAGACGTGGGGCGATCTGCCGCTGATGTTTCGCGCTGGAAGCGATGCGTGGATTCCCGGAAGCTACGACCCGGACAGCAACCTGATCTATTGGGGCACCGCTCAGGCCAAACCATGGGCGCGCTTTGCGCGTGGCACCGACGGTGACGCGCTCTATACGAACTCGACGCTCGCGCTCGACGCAACGACGGGAAGAATCGCGTGGCACTTCCAGCACGTGCCCGGCGAGTCGCACGACATGGACGAAACCTTCGAGCGTATCCTCGTCGATCTGCCGGGGCGGTCGTCCGTGTTCAGCATGGGCAAGCTCGGCATTCTCTGGGAGCTCGATCGCAAAACCGGAAAGTTCTTGAGCGCGCGAGACCTAGGGTATCAAAACCTCATCGACGTGAATCCTGACACCGGTCGGGCGACGTACCGCCGCAACATGATTCCGCAAGCGGGCGTCGAGCTCTCGTTCTGCCCAAGCCGGTCCGGCTTCAAGAGCCTGCGAGCCATGGCGTACCATCCGCAGACC
>JBOGIV010000508.1:0-6469 GCA_050747925.1 Vicinamibacterales bacterium | reverse complement strand
CGGTAGTGCGGCGCACGTCCTGCTGCCGCTGCCCACCCCGCACAGCCTGGCCGTCTGGTCGACCGCAATCACGCTTGCGGGATACCTGGTGATGGTCCGTGGCGGCTACGGTCCGATCGAGCGATTGTGCAAAGCGCTCGCGTTGGTGCTTGGCGCCATGCTCGTTGTCACCGCCGTAGCGGTCCGGCCCTCGATCGGCGCCATTGCGAGGGGCCTGTTGCCGGCGGCGCCCGCCGACGCGGGCGTGTATAGCACAGCGCTCCTCGTCATGGCGCTCGTGGGTACGGAATCCGGTTCGCTCACCAACGTCACCTACTCGTACTTCGTGCTCGAGAAGGGCTGGCGGGGCATCCGCGATCTCGGAGCGCAGCGCGTCGACCTCGCGATTGGCGTCGCCGGCCTGCTGCTCGCCGGAGTGCTGCTCCAAGTCGTCGCCGCTGCCACGCTTTACGGCGCCGAGACCGCGGTCCGAAGCGTGGACGATCTATCGCGGATGTTCTCCACGCGGTTTGGCGTGCTGGGCCTCACCGTGTTCGCAGCCGGCCTGCTCGGCAAGACCTTCTCTGGGTTCGTAGGCGGAACGACGGGCTACGCGCTCATCGCGTCCGACATCTGCCGGCGGGTCGGCCTCGGCGTAAGCGGGTCCGTCGCGGAAGGCAGCGACCGCCGCCACGACCGCATCTATCGCGTCGCCGTCGCCGTCCTGTCGCTTTCGCCGTTATATGTGGTCTTCACCGGCTGGAAACCGGTCATCCTGGCGCTTGTGTCGAGCGCCGCAATGGCCGCACTCATTCCGCTCCTGGCCATCGGCCTGCTCGTCCTCGGCAACGACCGACGCCGCCTGGGCGAGCACGCCAATCGCTGGCCGGCCAACACGCTTATCGTGGCGCTCGCTGTCGTCGCGATGTGGCTCATCGTGGTCAATGCGCGGGCATTTGTGGGGGCTCGGCTGTGACCTGATCGCGAGGCGAGTTGCGTACTCGTCCAACCTGGGTCTGACGGCCTGGCTTATCGATACACTTCTGCGAGGATCTCCCGCTCCGTCAGTACCGTCGGCGATTGTTTGGCCCGTTGAAACACGCGATCGACCACTGGCTCGCTGAGCGGAATCCCGTGACGCTCGAGCCAGAAGATCACGTTCGATTTGCCCGACATCGGGCCGACGTCGATCTGCTGCTCACGACCCACCATGCTCGCCGGAATCGCGGAGTAGACGGTATCCATCAGCTCGCGATCGCCCTTCTTCCACGCCTTGATTACAGCCGCAGCATGGACACCGGTCGCCGTCCGGAACGCATCACGGCCGATGACCGGATAGTTGTCGGGGATCGGCACGCCACACGCATCGGACACGGCCTCGCAGTAGGTCATGAGGGGCGTCAGGTCACGTTCGAGATACCCCATCAGCACGAGGTTGACGAGCAGCAGATCCATCGGCGTGTTGCCGATGCGCTCGCCAATCCCGAGTGCTGTGGCGTGGATGCGAGTCGCACCCGCCTCCAACGCCGAGACACTGTTCATGATCGCCAGATCGCGATCTCGATGACCGTGCCAGTCGATGCGGACCTCGGCGTTGCACTCGCGGATGATCTGACCGGCAAACGTGACGACCGCGGCTGCCCCGACCGGCGTCGCATGGCCCACCGTATCGGCCACGCAGATGCGTTGCGCGCCCGTGCGAATCGCGCAGCTATAGAGGGCGCGCAAGGTCTCGGGATCCGATCGCGTCGTATCCTCGGTGACGTACATCACGCGAAGGCCTTCGCGAATCGCGAACGACACGGCCTCTTCCGTGCTCTTGAGCAGCCACTCGAGCGACCAGCCCTCGGTGTACTGACGAATCGGCGACGATCCGAGGAACATGCCCACTTCGAGCGCCAGGCCGGTGCGTTGCGCGATTTCGACGATGGGCCGGATGTCGGCGACGGTGGTCCGCGCGGCACAGTTGGCCCGCACCTTCAACCGGGCGTCAACGATTTCTCGAGTCAGCCGCTCGACGTCTCGGACAACGTGCGGACCAGCGCCCGGCAAGCCGATATCGGCGGTATCGATGCCAAGCGCATCGATCAAATGCAGGATGCGAATCTTCTGCGCGATGGAAGGGGTTCGAACCGACGGCGACTGCAACCCGTCTCGCAACGTCTCGTCGTCCAACATCACCTGAGACGGGCGCGTGGCCGCGCCGATGCGATTCCAGTCGTAAATCAGTGAGTCACGCATGCGGCTCGACGGGGCGGAGGCGTCCGCCGCCGCCGCGTCATGGTCCAGAGTACCTCACGATCAGGGCCGTGATGTCGTCGTACTGATCGGCGCCTTTCGCAAACGTCTTCACTGCGTCAATCAGCTGCTCGAGCACGACTGAGGCAGGTTCGGTCGAATGCGTCTTGAGCACTTCGGCCATGCGCGCCTCGCCGAACTCTTCTCCGGCGACGTTTTGCGCCTCGGTGACGCCGTCGCTGTACATGATCATCGTATCGCCGGGCTGCAGGTGCACCTTGTCCAACGAGTAGGGCGCCGCTTCGAACAGGCCCACCGGCATGCCACCGGCCTCGATCCGCCGGAGGCCGTCGGTACCGAAGATCAGCGGTGGGTTGTGACCGCCGTTGCAAAACAGCAACTCGCCAGTAGGGGCGAGCCGGCCGTACAGCAGCGTGGCGTATCGCGCATCGATGGCGCGACGGGTCAGCACCTTGTTGATGTGATCCACGGTCTCGGCAGGGTCGTTGCCCACCAGCGAGAACGCCGAGAAAATCCCGAGAATTTTCGATGTGAGGAGGGCCGCCGCTGGTCCCTTCCCAGACACGTCACCCACGAGGAAGCCAAAGGTGCCGTCCGGTTGGTCGATCAGGTCGAAGAAGTCCCCGCCGATCGATCGCGCCTGCACCGAGGTGCCGCTGGCCTGGAAGAAGGCCCCGGAGTGGTTCCCCTCGGGCAGCAACGCCCGTTGGATTTCCGCGGCGATCTTCAACTCGTGCTCGATGCGCGCCTTCTCGAGGGTCTCGCGGTAGAGCCGGGCGTTTTCGATTGCGACACCGGCCTCGTTGGCCAACGTATCGAGAGCGGTCCGCGTATGCGGCGCCAACAAGCTGCCCTTTTCGCGGCTGTCGAGATAGAGCACGCCGATGTTCTTGGTCTCGTTCGCCATGTCGGCGCGATCGAGATACCGCACCAGTCGCAGCGGCACGCATGCGACGTGGCGAATACCGAGGGCCACGGTGCCCATATGCATGTTGGCGAGATCGCCGTCCAGCAGATCCGCGACAATCTTCAACTGCCCCGTCGCAAAAACCTCTTCCGGAATCTTGCGGCTGGTTGTGAAGCCCTTGCCCGAGAGGGTGATGCGGCCCTTGGCTCGCGCCAGTTTCATCTCGAGCTCGTTGCCGGCCTGACTGGCCAGCATGATGAACCCGCGCTCAGCGCCGGCGACATCGATCGCGGCGTCGAGCACCAGGCCGAGCACTTCGTCCAGCACGCGTCCAGACCCGAGCGCGCGAAGGCCTTCGAGCAGCGCCGCCATCTGCCGGAGATCGTTGACCGCGCTTGCCTGCGATCGGTCGCTCGAGGGCGGGCTGTCCGCGGCGAGAAAGACGACGTCGGTTCCGCTGGCGCGGCCAAACTGCACACGATCGCCGTGCGCTAGCGTGCGATCGGTCGTGAGCGCTTCACCGTTGACGAACGTGCCGTAGCGCGAGCCCTTGTCGCGCAGAATCCATGCTTCGCCTTGCTGGACGATCTCCGCATGCTCGCGCGAGACATCGCTGCCCACCAGCCTGAGGTCGCTCTCGGTCCGACGGCCGATCGAAAGGACGGCTTTGTCGAGGGGGACGATGCGGCGGCCGAGCCCGTCGTTTACTTCGAGCCTGACGTGTGACATAGCAGAACCGGAACCCGCTGCGGGAGCCGAGGCCACATCATAGCAGGCTTCCGCAGGCGACTTCGCGCACGGCCGCCGCGAGCGCGAGGGCCAGCACGACAATCCCCATCACCAGTGTTCGAGAGACGCGAGACCTCGGCGTTGGCGCCGCCGTTCGAGGGGTGGTGGTCGCGGCGCCGCACTTGTAGCAGATCAGTGCATTGTCGGCAATCTGGGTCCCACACGTGCGACATGTCATACGATCAGATTGAGTGAAGAACGCGGCAACTCCGTCATGATCCTTACATGATCCC
This sequence comes from Vicinamibacterales bacterium, assembly GCA_050747925.1. Taxonomy (GTDB): domain Bacteria; phylum Acidobacteriota; class Vicinamibacteria; order Vicinamibacterales; family UBA2999; genus 12-FULL-67-14b. Next base: position 2,302 of record JBOGIV010000508.1, on the reverse strand, counting down.
GCTTCGAGACGTCATCCCGTCGCGGACGACACCTGGAGTCACCTTGACGCTCATCGCGTCAAACGTGCTGGTGTTCTTCTTCATGTCGAGTCTCACTCTTCGTGCGGCCGAAGCGTTCATCTACGTCTACGGGCTCGTCCCAGCCGAGTTCTCGTTCGGCAACGTCTTGACGTCGATGTTCGTCCACGGCGGCCTAGCGCACATGGCCGGCAACATGTGGTTCCTCTGGATCTTTGGCGACAACGTCGAGGATCGGCTCGGTCACGGCCGGTTCATCGTCTTCTACCTGATCTGCGGCCTGGTCGCCGCCGTCTCCCAGGCCTGGCTCGATCCCACCAGCCAGGTGCCAATGGTCGGCGCGAGCGGCGCCATCGCCGGTGTCATGGGCGCGTATCTCGTGCTGTATCCGCACTCGCGCGTGCTGATGCTGTTTCCTTTCCCGGTCTTCGTGTACGAGCTGCCGGCAGTCGTGTTTCTCGTCCTCTGGTTCGTGATGCAGTTTGTGAGCGGCATCGACTCGCTAACGGCGATGCGCGCTGACGATCTCACCGGCGGCGTCGCCTTCTGGGCCCACGTGATGGGATTCCTCGCCGGGCTCGCCCTGGTCCCCGTGATGCGACGTCGGGAACGCGAAACCGTTGATTGGTGGGATGTGCTGCACGACAGACCGTACTAAGGCCCAGACCCGCTTCAGCTAGCAGCATCAGAAATCAACTCTCAGCGTTCTTGCCGAAAGCCGATCGCCGAACGCCATATGTCTTAGGCGACCCTAAAGGGTCGCCTCTACAAGATTTGAGTGTGTTTGCCACAAGATTTGAGTGTGTTTACGATTTTGTAGAGGCGGAGTCGCTTGGTAAAGGCTCGCCATCTGTAGAGGCGACCCTTTAGGGTCGCCTAAGTTTTCTTACGGATCTCCGCCGAGACCGTCGCCAGCTCGATCATCAACTTCTCGAACGCGGCTTGCCATTCGGAGTCAGGCATCTCGCCCTTCTTCAGCTTGAGCTCTTCAGCCTGAGTCTCCAGCGCACGGCGGCGACGAATCAACGCGGCGACCTCCGGGTTGGCGTTCTCGGCGGCGCTGTCGGCGTCGAGATACGCGATGCGGGCGAGTCCGCCGTCCGGACCTTGTGCGTCGGCTTCGCGTCCGACCCCATCGCCGTTGTCGTCGATTAGCGAGCGCTCGGTCGTGAGTTGCCCACGTTGCTCGTAGTGCTGCTTCACCGCCGTGCTGGTGGCCGCAAACACTTCGAAGATCGACGTCCGGCCGTTCTTGTCAAGATCCGTGGACGTTTCTTTGAGGGACTTGACGAAGTATTCCGGGAAGACCGTGGCGTACTTCTGCGCCACAGAATCGGTCGCGGTGATCACGATTCGTCCTTTCGCCGTGAGCGCCGCAAGGAACGGGAAGCTCGCTTCGGTCGTGTTCACGATGGCGAGACGACCTGGCAGGCCGTTCAGGAGCTCCGTCCAGTTCTTCGTCGTGAGGTCCGGCCCGACGAGGTTGAACTTGGCGAGGTCGCCGTCGAAGGTGCCATGACCGAGCAGAACCAGCAGGACGAAGTCCTCTTTGCTGCCGCCCTTTCGGATGTCTCCGAAGAGTTTGCGAACATTCTCCGCGTTGCCCGTTTCACCGGTCTTGACCGTCTCATCCACTAGGGCCCGCACATGCGAGGCATCGAAGCCATAGCGATCGACGAGGGTCGATTGGATTGCCGCGCGCCAGTCGCGCATTTGATCCGCGTACTTCGGGCCACCCGACGCGCCCGAGATGATGATGGCCCATCGGGTTTCGGCAATCGCAGGAGCGGCAACAACGAAGAGGGCGGCTAAGGCAGACCCAACGATCCAGGCTCGTTTGTTCAGTTTCCGCATTCTACGTTTTGCCTTCTACCTTCTGCTTATGCCAAGCCCACCCGCCGGCGCAACATCCACTCGGCGGCCAGCAAGCCGATGATCAGGAGCAGACTCCATCCATTGTGCCAGAGGTCTCTCGTTTCGGGCGCGCCAAGCTCGGCGGGCTGCTGTCGGATGAAATCGGCCAGTGCGCTCGCCTGCTGGATATTCAGATAGCGTCCGCCCGACTCAGTGGCGAGCCGTCGCAGCACCGACTCGTTCAACCTGGGCTGACTCATCTCCAGATCGTTGCCACCCACGAGCACCTGGCGGGTGGCGGTTCCGATTCTCGCGTCCGCGCGTGATGCCGAGGCCTCGATACGATACAAACCGGCCTGATCGAACCGGACCGCGACCGTGTAACGGCCATCCTGTGGGCTGGACAACGCGGGGGACATCTGCCGTGTCT
>JBOGIV010000507.1:0-4646 GCA_050747925.1 Vicinamibacterales bacterium | reverse complement strand
GACCTGGACGGTTTGTAGAGGCAGGTCTTCAGACCTGCCTATCGAATCGCCATCTCCAGGCGGGTCTAAAGACCCGCCTCTACGTACTTCTCGGGGATGCCGCAGCTCCTCGACAATGCGATCGACCGACGCACGAGCATCCGCGCGTACCGCGCCTGACTCGCCGGTGTTGAGCGCGGCTCGAAGCGACGCCTTCTCGACCAGAGCACTCGACTTGTCCTTGAGATCGGCGATCACCTCGTCGATATCCCGGCGCGCCTGTCGCAGGCGTTCGTCCAACCGCTCGTTGAGCCGTTTCTTGAAGACCTCCTCGCGCTCTTGCAGCACGCGCTCGCGCTCGCGCAGCTTCGCGTTCTCCTCGTTGAAAGTCCGCTTCTCGCGATCCAGTTTAGCCCGTTCGGCTTCCAGCGTTCTGGCCTGCGCGTCTAGTCGCGACAAATGGGCTTGAAGCCGCTTTTGATCGTCGCCCAGAAATCCGCGCGCCGATGAAATGACGGGGACTGGCATGCCCAAACGCTGTGCCATCTCGATGGCGAGACTGCGTCCCGGCGCTCCGTACCGCAGCCGATACGTCGGTGCGAAGGTCTGCGGATCGAACGCAAAGGCCGCCACGGCGACGCCCTCGGTCCCGATACCCCACGTCTTCACCGAATCGAAGTGCGTCGTTGCCACGACGAGCGCACCCCGCTGGCGGAAATGCTGCAAGATCGCCATGGCCAACGCGCCCCCTTCGTCTGGATCGGTCCCGGTGCCAACCTCGTCGAGCAGCACCAGCGACGGCAGCTCCAGCTGGCGTTCCAACGACACGAGGTTGCTGATGTGCGCCGAGAAGGTGCTGAGGCTGGCGGCAATCGATTGCGCGTCGCCGATATCCGCAAAGACGGTTTGGAACACTGGCAGTCGAGCTGACGTGGCCGGCACATGAAGGCCTGCCTGCGCCATCAACGCGAAGAGTCCTGCGGTCTTCAGCGCGACGGTCTTGCCTCCAGTGTTCGGTCCGGTGATCAGCAGCACGCGGTTGCGCGGCTCGAGCCGGACATCGACCGGCACCGCATCCTTGATCATCGGATGTCGTGCGCCGATGAGCTCGAGTCGGGTTTCGGCCGTGAACTCGGGCTCGATCGCGTTCACGCGAGCGGCATAGCGCGCCTTGGCTTGCAGCACGTCGATTCGCTCGGCGGCCTCGACCGCTGCTTGCAGGTCGGCCGGCCGATTTCGGAATCGATCGGTCAGCTCGAGCAGAATCCGCAGAATCTCTTCGCGCTCCCGCTCTTCGAGCTCGACGATGTCGTTGTTGAGCTCGACCGTGGCGGCTGGTTCGAGGAACAGCGTCGCGCCGCTGGCGGAGCTGCCATGGACAATACCCGGTACGTTTCCTCGATGCTCCGCCCGCACCATGAGGACGAAGCGGCCGTTTCGCTCGGTGACGACCTCTTCCTGCAAATACTTGCTGAGCTCCTTGCCGCGCGTGTACTGCTCCAGCGTGCCGCGCAAGCGCTGGCGCTTCTGCCGTCGTCGATCGCGAATGCTCTTCAGCTCGGGACTGGCTCGATCGAGGATGTCTCCGTTCCCATCGATCGCGTGACGCACCGAGGCGACCTCTGACTTGAACGACGTGAGCGCAGCGACGATCGCACTCAGAATCGGGAACGGCCCGCCCGCTCGGACGATGCCGGCGCGGGTCTCCTCGACGGTCTCGACGAAATCGGCCAGGGCACGAAGATGGAGTGGCTCGAGCGGCACGCCCGGCGCCGACAGCTGGGTGAGCGTCTCGCCAATCGTGTCGCTGGCGCGGAGAGGAAAGAGTGGATGGCGCTCGAGAAACGAGACCGTCTCGGTGGTTCCTTTGATCGCATCGATCACGACTTGCGGATCGGTCGACGGCCCGAGTCCCTCGATCGCCGAGCCTCCAAGGGGTGTCAGCGCCAAAGCGCGTACAGCGTCGACGATGCGATCGAATTCGAGAGTGTGGAGAGCCAGCATCAGATTTCACGAACGGAACGCACGTGGCCACAGAGACACAGAGACACAGAGCCAATATATTTGGATTGAGTCGCCGTTATTGAACACCCGGAATGTTCTCTGTGACTCTCTGCCTCAGTGGCTACGTACGTTGCTGTGCTCTATTGATGAGCCCTACCAGACCTGCCAGGCCCACCTGACCTACCCGGCTTACGCGGCCCACCAGGCTAAAGATGATTGATCATACTGGCGATACACCCGGCGCCGTAGCCGTTGTCGATGTTGACCACCGAGACGCCGTTGGCGCACGAGTTGAGCATGCCGAGTAGGGCCGCGATGCCGCCAAAGCTCGCGCCGTAGCCGACGCTCGTCGGCACTGCGATCACCGGCGCGCTGATCATGCCGGCCACGACGCTCGGCAGCGCGCCCTCCATGCCAGCGACGACGATGACCACGCGTGCGGATTCGATGCGCGTCCGCTCTCGCAACAGGCGATGAATGCCGGCAACGCCGACGTCGTAGACCCGTTCGACCGCATTACCCATGAGCTCGGCCGTGACCGCCGCCTCTTCGGCGACCGGAAGGTCGGACGTACCTGCTGAAACCAAGGCAATCGTCCCGCGACCCGGCGGGGCATCTCGCTTCAGGGTGATCGCTCGCGCCGCCGGATGAAACTCCGCTTCGCTGACCTTCTGGCGAACGCACGACCAGATGCTCTCATCCACGCGTGTGATGAGCAGCGGATGTCCCCGCTTCACGATTTGTTCGGCGATCGAGGCGATTTGTTCAGCTGTTTTGCCGAGTCCCAGAATCACTTCAGGGAAACCCTGACGCACTGTTCGGTGATGATCCACCTTGGCAAAGCCCAGATCCTCGAGTGGCTGCGCGCGAAGCGTGGCCAACAACTGTCGATGAGCGACCTCGGGGTCGATCGTGCCCGAGCGAATCTCATCGAGGAGCCGTCGCAACCCGTCGGGTGTCATGCCGTTATCATCCGTGTTTCTTTGACTTTGCGAAGAACCGATTCCTATAATGACTGACTGGATCCTGGGGCAGCCTAGTCGATGACGATCTTCGAGACCATCATCCTCGCTTCGTATTTTTTTGTCCTACTTATTCTGGCCGCCTACGGCTGGCATCGGTATTACTTGGTCTACAGCTACATGAAGCACAGGCACGAGCGACCGGCGCCGCGCTTCACGCTCGATCCGCTGCCGACCGTGACCATTCAGCTCCCGCTCTACAACGAAATGTACGTCGTCGATCGGCTGGTCGATGCCGTGTGTCGACTCGACTACCCGCGCGATCGTCTCGAGATTCAGGTGCTGGACGATTCGACCGACGAGACGCGCCAGATTGCCGAGCTGGCCGTGCGTCGCCATGCGATGCAGGGCCTCGACATCAAATACATCCATCGAACCAATCGAGCGGGCTTCAAGGCCGGCGCGCTGGACGAGGGACTGAAGGTCGCGAGTGGTGAATTCGTGGCGATTTTCGACGCCGACTTCATCCCGAAGCCCGACTTTCTGATGCAGACCGTGCACTATTTCTCCGAGCCGCGTGTCGGGATGGTGCAGGCGCGTTGGGGACATGTCAACGAGGACTACTCCCTCCTGACCAAGATTCAGGCGATGCTGCTCGACGCACACTTCGTGCTGGAGCATGGCAGCCGGAATCGCAGTGGCTGCTTCTTCAATTTCAATGGCACGGCGGGCATCTGGCGTCGCGAAGCCATCGCGGCTGGCGGCGGCTGGCAGCACGACACGCTGACCGAGGATCTCGACCTCAGCTATCGCACCCAGCTTCGCGGGTGGCAGTTCGTCTTCCTTCACGATCATGTCGCGCCGGCTGAGCTGCCGGTCGAGATGAACGCCTTCAAGTCGCAGCAGCACCGCTGGGCGAAGGGATCGATTCAGACGTTCCTCAAGCTGATGCCGCGCATTCTGCGATCGGATCAGCCGTTGAAGGTCAAGGTCGAAGCCTTCTTCCACCTCTCAGCCAATCTCAACTATCCGTTGATGTGTGTGCTGTCGGTGCTGATGGCGCCGTCGATGATCATTCGGTACAACATGGGCCTGTACGAGATGCTCCTAATCGACATCCCGTTGTTCTTCGCCGCGACGGCGTCGGTAGGGAACTTCTACATGGTGTGTCAGCGCGAGCTCTACCCGCGCACGTGGACCGAGCGGCTTCGCTATCTGCCATTCCTCATGTCGATCGGCATCGGCCTGGCCGTGAACAACACCAAAGCCGTGCTCGAGGCGCTGTTCGACAAGCCGAGCGATTTCATGCGCACGCCGAAATACGGCATCGAACGGCAGTCGGACGATTGGACCGGAAAGAAGTACCACCAGACCGTGGCCGTACAGCCCATCATCGAGTTGGCGCTCGGCATCTATTTCACCGGCACGCTCTTCTACGCGCTGGCGAATGGCATCTACGGCACCGTTCCCTTTCTGATGCTCTTCCAGATCGGCTTTCTGTACACAGGTCTCCTCTCCGTTCTGCAGCAGTTCGGGGAGACGACAGCCGTGCCGCGGCAAGCCGTAGCGGAATAGTCAGGAGTCGGCGGCTACGCCGCCTCCTGGGCTCGGCCGCTTCGCAGCCTCGTGGGAGTCGTTCGCTTACGCTCACTCCTGGGCCTCAGAGGCTTGCCTGACCCGTCGAACTTGCCGAACCTGTAT
>JBOGIV010000506.1:0-6766 GCA_050747925.1 Vicinamibacterales bacterium | reverse complement strand
CTTCACCTCGCCGCCTTCGAGCGCCGGTCCGCGAGCTTGCCGCCGTGCCCGCGGAACAGACGCGTCGGCGCAAACTCGCCGAGCTTGTGGCCAACCATGTTCTCGGTGACGTAGACCGGCACGAACTTCTTGCCGTTGTGCACGGCGAGCGTGTGGCCCACCATTTCGGGCACGACGGTCGATCGCCGCGACCACGTCTTGACGACCTTCTTCTCGTTCGCGCGATTCATCTGCTCGACTTTCTCGAGCAGATGCGTGTCCACGAACGGCCCCTTCTTCAGTGAACGACTCATAGGTTGCTTCGCTCTTCGCTCATCGCTATTCGCTATTCGCAAACACGTTCTAGCTTCTTGCTTCTTGCTTCTAGCTTCTTGCTTCGTCGCTATCCCCGTCAGGCGCCGCGCTTATTTCGGGCGGCGCTGGACGATGAATTTGTCCGAGGGCTTCGGCTTTCTCGTCTTGTATCCCTTGGTCGGTACGCCCCACGGCGTCACCGGATGACGTCCACCTGACGTCTTGCCTTCTCCACCGCCCAACGGGTGATCCACTGGGTTCATCGCCACGCCACGCACGTGCGGGCGCTTGCCGCGCCAGCGGCTTCGACCGGCTTTCCCGATCGAGACCTGTTCGTGATCGATGTTGCCGACCTGGCCGATCGTGGCCAGGCAATCGAGATAAATCCGCCGAATCTCGCCCGATGGCGTCTTCACCGAGACGTACTCGCCTTCCTTGGCGACCACCTGCACGGCCGCGCCGGCGCTGCGGGCCATCTGCCCGCCCTTGCCGGGTTTGAGCTCGACGTTGTGCACCACCGTGCCCAGCGGAATGTTCTTCAGCGGCAAACAGTTGCCGGGCAGGATGTCCGCGTTCTCGCCCGAGACGATGGTGTCGCCCACCTTCATGCCGGCCGGCTGCAGGATGTAGCGCTTCTCGCCGTCGGCGTAGGTCACCAGCGCGATGCGGGCCGAGCGATTCGGGTCGTACTCGATCGTCGAGATCTTCCCCGGGATGCCGGTCTTGTCGCGCTTGAAGTCGATGACCCGGTACAGGCGCTTGTGTCCGCCGCCGCGCCACCACATGGTCTGTTCGCCGGTGTTGTTGCGTCCACCCGATGAGTGCAGCGATTCGGTGAGCGGCGCGTGCGGCTTGTCGGTGGTGATCTCGTCGAAGGTCAGCACCGTCATTTGCCGCCGGCCAGGCGAGGTCGGCTTGTATTTTCTGACGGGCATGGTCAGGCCCCTTCCAAAAAGGCGGGCATCTTCTCGCCCGCGCGAAGCGTCACGTATGCCTTCTTCCAATCGGAGCGGCGGCCGACGAAGCGGCCCTGACGCTTGAGCTTGCCGCGCGTGATCGAGGTGCGCACTGTGGCGACCTTCGCGCCCAGCAGCTTTTCGATGGCACGCTTGACGTCGATCTTGTTGGCGGAGCGTGCCACTTCGAACACGATGGCGTTCCCCGCTTCGCGAAGAACCGTGGTCTTTTCCGTAATCAACGGCCGACGGATGACTTCGGTGAGCTTCATGACGATGCCCTTCGACTCGCAGACGACTCGACTCGCTCAGGACGGGCGCCGAGCGCCGCCTCCAGTCGTTCGATCGCCGCCTTGGTGACCACGACCTTCCTTGTGACCGCCACGTCGCGCGCCGTCAGCCGATTGCTCAGGCGAAGCGTCACCTCTGGCAGGTTGCGCACCGAGAGGGCGAACTTCTGGTCGAGCGCGGCGTCGACGAGCAGCGTCTTGCCATCGACGCCAAGCGCCTTCAACAGACTCGCGGCGGTCTTGGTCCTGATTTCCGACGCCGTGAGCTGGTCCACGAGAACGACCGCGCCCTCCCGCAACTTGGCCGACAACGCTGCCCGCAGCGCGCCCTTTTCCACCTTCTTGGGAAGCTGGTACTCGTAGCTGCGCGGCTGCGGGCCGAACACCGTGCCGCCCTTGCGCCACAACGGGTTCCGAATCTCGCCGACGCGAGCGCGGCCCGTGCCCTTCTGCCGCCACGGCTTCTTGCCACTCCCGCTCACCTGGGCGCGGTTCTTGGTCGCGTGCGTGCCACGCCGCTTCGCCGCGTTCTCCCGCACGACGGACTCGTGAATGAGATCGGTCTTGACGCGCCCGCCGAACACCTCGTCGCTGAGGGTGACCGACCCGACCTTCTCGTTCTTCGAATTGACGACGTCAACTTTCATCGCGTCACTTCTTGCCTTTCTTCGGCTTCTCCTGCAGTTGCGGCTGCGGCTCGGGCTTGGCGGCGACGGCCTTGCGTATCACGACGTATCCGCCGTTGGCGCCGGGCACCGATCCCTTGACGATCAGCAGGTGATTCTCCGTGTCGATCTTCAACACGCGCAGGTTGCGCACGGTCACGCGGTCCACGCCCATGTGGCCGTGGGCGCGCATCCCGGGCATGACGCGCGACGGATACGACGAGGCGCCGATCGAGCCTGGGGCCCGATGGAACATCGATCCGTGCGTCGCGTCGCCACCGCGGAAGTGATGGCGCTTCACGACGCCCTGGAAGCCATGGCCCTTGCTCGTGCCAATGACGTCGACGCGCTCGCCCGGATTGAAGATCGTCACCAGCACCTGGTCGCCGGGCTTCGGCGCTTCGGCGCCCTTGGCGATCTTCACCTCGCGCTGCACGCGCGTCGGCGGCACGTTGGCCTTCTTGTGATGGCCGATGATCGCGCGCGTGGCGCGACGAGGCGGACGCGATTCCACCAGCCCAAGCTGGACGGCTTCGTAGCCGTCGGTCTGTGCGGCCTTCGACTGCACGACGATGCAGGGGCCCGCCTGGAGGACGGTCGCCGGTTCGAGCGTCCCGTCTTCCCGGAAGAGCTGCGTCATCCCGACTTTCTTGCCGATGATGCCAGTCACCATTTCGTGTTCCTCGGCAGAGGTCTGCCGGCTTACCGGCTGTGGTCCTTGCCAAACGCCTTGATCTCAACGTCCACGCCAGCAGGCAAATCGAGCTTCATCAGCGCATCGACGGTCTGCGGCGTTGGCTCGAAGATGTCCACCAGCCGCTTGTGCGTGCGAATCTCGAACTGCTCTCGCGACTTCTTGTCCACGTGCGGGGAACGAAGCACGGTCCACTTGTTGGTTTCTGTGGGCAGCGGGATGGGACCGGCGAGTCGCGCGCCCGTGCGCTTGGCCGTCTCGACGATCTCACCCGTGCTTTGATCGAGCACGCGTGCGTCGTACGCCTTCAATCGGATTCGAATCTTGTCGCCAGGCATTGTCAGCTCTCAGTTCTTTGTAGAGGCGGGTCTTCAGACCCGCCTCTCAGGCGCCTCTAAAGAGGCGCCTCTACTTCGTCCCCTGCACCCTCGCGACGACTTCGTCGCTGACGTTTCGTGGCGCTTGTTCGTATCGATCGAAGTGCATCGAGTAGGTGGCGCGGCCCTGCGTGCGCGATCGCAAATCCGTGGCGTATCCGAACATGTCACTCAGCGGCACGCGCGCCGAGATGATCTGCGTGCCACCGCGATCTTCCTGCGCCTGGATGCGTCCCCGGCGCGACGCCAGGTCGCCCATCACATCGCCGAGGTAGTCCTTCGGCACGACGACCTCGACGCGCATCACCGGCTCGAGCAGCACCGGCTTGGCTTTCTTCGCCGCGTCCTGAAACGCCAGGGAGCCGGCGATCTTGAACGCCATCTCCGACGAGTCCACGTCGTGGTACGAGCCGTCGTACAACTCGATCTTCACATCGTCGATCGGATAGCCCGCGAGCACGCCGCGCGTGAGCGCTTCCTTGATGCCTTCGTCGATCGGCTTGATGTACTCGCGAGGGATCGAGCCACCAACGATCTCGTTCTCGAATTGATAGCCGGAGCCCGGCGGCAGTGGTTGCAAGCGAATCTTGGCGTGGCCGTACTGGCCGCGGCCACCGGTCTGGCGAACGAAGCGACCCTCGCCTTCGGCGGGCGAGGTCAGCGTTTCCTTGTACGCCACCTGTGGCTTGCCGACGCTGGCCTCCACCCCGAACTCGCGCTTCAGGCGATCGACGACGATTTCCAGGTGCAACTCGCCCATGCCGGCGATCACGACCTGGCCCGTCTGTTCGTCGGTGCGAACGCGGAACGTCGGATCTTCGGCCATCAGCTTCGACATGCCGGTGCCGAGCTTTTCCTGGTCGGCTTTGGTGCGCGGCTCAATCGCTAGCGAGATCACCGGCTCGGGGAAGTCCATCGACTCCAGGAGCACGGGCTTTTTCTCGTCGCAAAGCGTGTCGCCCGTCGTCACCGACTTGAGTCCGACCGCGGCGGCGATATCGCCGGCATTCACTTCTTTGATCTCTTCGCGCTTGTTCGCGTGCATCTTGAGCAGGCGGCCGATGCGCTCGGTGCGGCCCTTGGTCGCGTTCAAGACCGAAGACCCGGAGGACAGCGTTCCCGAATACACGCGGAAGAACGTGAGCTGACCGACGAACGGGTCGGTCATGATCTTGAACGCCAGCGCAGAGAACGGCGCCTTGTCGTCGACAGGACGCTCCACCAACGTCTCTTCCCTCGCTGACGGGTCGAGACCGCTGACCGGTGGGATGTCCAGGGGTGACGGCAGGTAGTCCACGACGGCATCGAGCATCGGCTGGACGCCTTTATTCTTGAACGCCGACCCGCAGATGACTGGAACGAACGGCGACGCTTCCTTCCGCACCGACTCGATGGCCCGATGGCGGAGCGCCGCTCTCAACTCGTCTTCGGTGATCGTCACGCCGTTCAGATACTTTTCGAGCAGCTTGTCGTTCGACTCGCTGACCTTCTCGATCAACTTCTCGCGATAGGTCTGCGCCTCGGCGAGCATGTCCGCGGGAATGTCCTGGACCTCGTAATCGGCGCCCATGGTCTCGTCCCGGTAGACCAGCGCTTTCATGCGAATCAGATCGACGACGCCTTTGAACTTGTCTTCGGCGCCAATCGGCAACTGCACGGCCACCGGATTGCCCTGGAGCTTGGTCTCGATCTGCGAAAGCGTCTCCTTGAAGTCCGCGCCGACCCGGTCCATTTTGTTGACGAAGCAGAGGCGCGGCACGCGGTACTTGTCGGCCTGACGCCACACGGTTTCCGACTGCGGCTCGACGCCAGATACCGCGTCGAACACGGCCACCGCGCCGTCGAGCACGCGCAATGAGCGCTCGACCTCGACGGTGAAGTCCACATGGCCTGGCGTGTCGATGATGTTGATGCGGTGATCGCGCCAGAAGCAGGTGGTCGCAGCCGAGGTAATGGTGATCCCTCGCTCCTGCTCCTGCTCCATCCAGTCCATGACCGCAGTGCCCTCGTGGACCTCGCCGATTTTGTACGTAATCCCGGTGTAGTAAAGGATTCGCTCGGTCGTGGTCGTTTTACCGGCATCGATGTGGGCCATGATGCCGATGTTCCGAGTCCGCTCTAAGGGCGCCTGCCTAGCCATCGCCGTTCGCTATTCGTCTTTCGCTATTCGCTGGTTACCATCGATAGTGGGCAAAGGCCTTGTTCGCTTCCGCCATCCGGTGTGTGTCCTCGCGCTTCTTCACGGCGCCGCCGCGAAGGTTTGCCGCGTCGAGCAATTCGTTCGCCAGCTTTTCTTGCATCGTCTTGCCATCGCCTCGCGAGCGCGCGAAGCCGACGAGCCATCGAATGCTCAGCGAGAGCCGGCGGTTCGGGTTCACTTCGATCGGGACCTGGTAGTTGGAACCGCCGACGCGCCGCGACTTCACTTCCAGCGCGGGCTTCACGTTGTCGACCGCTTTCTTGAAGACCTTGAGCGGGTCGTCGCCCGAACGCTCCTTGATCAGGTCGAAGCTCTGATAGAGGATGCGCTCGGCAGTCGATCGCTTGCCCTGGGTCATGATCGTGCTGATGAACTTGGTCACCAGCGGGCTGTCATACAGCGCGTCACCAACCGGCTCACGTCGTGGAATAACTCTGCGTCGCGGCATAGATTTTCTTTCTTCGTTCTTCTTTCTTCTTGCTTCTAGCTTCTTGCTTCCTAAGCCTTAGGGCGCTTCGCGCCGTACTTCGAACGACCCTGTTTGCGGCCCTGAACGCCCACCGCGTCGAGGGTTCCGCGAACGACGTGGTAGCGAACGCCCGGCAGATCCTTCACCCGGCCGCCGCGAATGAGCACCAGAGAGTGCTCCTGGAGGTTGTGCCCGACGCCCGGGATGTACGTGGTCACCTCAATCTTGTTCGTGAGGCGCACCCGAGCCACCTTCCGAAGCGCCGAGTTGGGCTTCTTCGGCGTCTGGGTGAAGACACGCACGCAAACGCCGCGCTTCTGCGGGCTGTTCTGCAGCGCGGGACTCTTCGTCTTCCACTCGACCTTGATGCGTCCTTTGCGGACGAGCTGACCAATCGTCGGCACGAGCACTCCATCGCGTCCTGGCAAACGCCTCCGCCAGACGCCGTTGGCTGAAACACATCCATGGTCGCCTCCGGCAACCATGTCGCGCGAGGCCTGAAAGCCCGCCAATGGCGGGGCTTGGCGCCTCGAGCTGTAACCCCCTACGCTTGTTGGTGTTGTCGGCACCGGCGGGCACGTTGCCTAAGGCATCGCGGCACCCTCGGAGGGCCCCGCTCGAACGCGTCACGGTGCGGCTGAAGCTAGATAGGGTGTCCTAGCCTCACGAGAACCTGACGAGAGTAGCACGGGGAGGAAAAAGGGCGCAACTGTCCGTCGACAATAGCCCGCACCCCCGGCAAGTCGGCACCCCCCGAATCGCTCGCGCTCACCCTGGCCGCCGCGCTGGCACCGATCGCCCATTCCGGGACACGACTACGC
>JBOGIV010000505.1:0-5938 GCA_050747925.1 Vicinamibacterales bacterium | reverse complement strand
GCACTACCGAGCAGCACGACTTTCGAGAGGTTCGCCATGTGTCGGATGACCACCAGCGCGCCCAACGTCAGCCACAGCGGGCCGCGGCCGAAACGTGCGAACCCGGAAATCAGCGTCTCGCCGGTGACCAGTACGTAGCGTGCGGAGGTGGAGAGCCAGACGAACCGGAACACCAAAGCGACAGGAAGAACCCACAGCAGCGCGTACCCGTGGGTTGCGCCCGCCGCGACATTGGACACGAGGTCGCCGGGACCGACGGCGGTCAGCAGAAAGACGATGCCTGGACCGAGACCCTGCCAGCGGACCCGGCCCGGCCGCGCCGCGGTCACCGGCGCTCCATGTGGTGGAGCGGCAGCACCTTGCCCGCGCCGGTCCGAAACGGCTCGCGTCGGACGACCCTTAGCGTGCCTCCTTGCCGCCACACGTCGGCCATCAAGCGGTGTCCGGCGTCCTGGAGGGCGAGCTGATCGAGCACGAATCCGACGACGCCGCTCTCGTCGACCGCGCCAATCCGGGGCGACACGATGATCGACACTCGTGTCCTCGTTGCGTCTTCCTCCTCGACGAGCTGATAGTCGAGCGGTGATCCTCCAAACCGCCCTGGCAGGACGTCCTCCATGAGCGCCACGAGCGTAGACCCAAGGAAGGTGATGCCCTCGCTCGTCAACTTCTCCCAACTGCGAATCGTGTGCAGGTGCCGGTGAAAGCCGCAGCGGCTGAGGGTGCAGCCGCACTCCCGTCCGACGAGCGTGCCGAAGTCGCCGGTTTCGACGTTTAGCAGGAGCTTGGGCGTGCTGGGCAGGAGTGTCGTGAGGTAGATGGCGTTTACTGGATCGACGAACGCCGGCGTCGTCCGGGGTCGAATCGTGACCGCAACCTTGCTCTCCAGCACGTGCACGTCGTCGACTGCGGCGCCCCTGGCACAGCCCATCGCGATGGTCCCCGTTTCCGACAACGAGTAGTGCGCGATCAGCCGGGCGCCGACCTCCGAGGCGACGCGCTGCTTCGCGGGTGTAAGCGGCTCGCCGCCGACGCGAAAGGTTGTCCCCGCGATTGGCAGGCCCTGCTCTCGCGCGGCCACGGCGACGCGCACGGCAGAGCTGACCAGCGTGTCGACGTGCGGCGGCGCGCCGGCTCGAACGTGATCAGCGACCCACCGAGCGACGGTATCGGCGTGGTCGAGCTCCACGTGCTCGGGCGTCGGGAATGATCGGCCCAGAGCGCGGGCCGCCGCGGCCGTGAAATGCGTAAACGCCGCGAAGCGGGCTTGGCCGCCTCGCCACGACACGGCGTTCTGCGAGAACCATCGCTCCACGGCGCTGCCGACCTTCAGCCGAACGAGCACCTTCTTTATCCCCGAGTTGTCGGGCGGCACGGGTCGCCAGATCGCCATCGGCCGGTGACCGATGTCCCACGCGTCCGTAAACGCGTCGTAGCACGCCGCGTCGTGCGTGAGCATTCCCAAATCGATGAGGAGTCGGCGGCGAGAGCCGCGCGAACCGCCGGTGACGCCCGTGAAGTGCACCGCCTGGAGCGGATTGTCGAAGTCGTCGGCGGAGACCTCGTGCACGTAGCTGCCGCGCCGAATCGAGCTTCGACCCTTGAACTCGTCGAGGGTCACGTAGACGCCCGCCTCGTGCAGGCGCGTCAGCGTCCCCTCGATACCTTCGCTCCGCATCAGGGTGTCGACGTCGTCACGCGTGACGCCGGCATGACGCATCAACCCGAGATATGGACTGTCTGGGTGCGCGAAGACGCCGTCGCGGAGCGTTCGGCGAAACGCCTCCTCGCGACCGGCAAGCGTCTGCGCCACGAGCGATCGGCAGGCGTCCGGCGTCAGCGTGTGCCGCAGAAAGGATGGGAGAGCGCTCGCGTAGCGCCCCACGAGCCGAAGCTGGTCGAGGCTCACGAGACGCGACCGATGTCGAGGCGCATTCGGAATCACTTATGATACCGACTGCCGCATGCCGATTCTCACGTGAATCGAACAAAGGACACCACCTCGACAATCCCCGAGCTGCTCGTTCTCGGCGGCATTCCACGCGCGGGCACCAAGCTGCTGCGACGCACGCTGGGCAGCCACCCGCAGATCCGGCTGATGCCCCGCGAGCAGCGGTCGCTGCAGTTCTACGACCTGTCGGTGGCCTTGCATCTCGCGGTGCTCGGCGCTGCATCGACCGGCTGGCAGGCGTTTCGCGACCCCGCGCAGCGTCGGCTCATGCTCCGCTACGCCCGCCATCTGCTCGCGCATCATCGCTGGCGCGAACCGACGTCGCTCGACATGATTCACCAGGCGCTCGTCGCAGCGCTGGCGCAGCCGAACACGCAGTACGTCGGCGACAAGTATCCGGACTATCTGCTGCACTATCCGCGCTACGTGCACCGGCCCCGGACACGCTGCGTCTTCATCTATCGCGACCCGCGTGATGTCGTGGCGTCCATGACGATCCGTGTTCGCTACGGATCTTGGGGACGGAGACCCTGGTCGACGAAGTTCGACACGGTTGCCAAGGCCACCGCGTACTGGTTGCTCGGCATGCAGTGCATCGAGGACATCAGCCGGCTGGATACCAACGCCCTTGCGATCCGGTACGAGGATTTCGTGACAGATCCCAAATCGACCGTCGCCGCTCTTGCCAATCACCTTGCCGTGCCCGCGGCCGACTTCAACTGGAGCGAGGTGCATGTGAAAGGTATCGGGAAGTACCGGGAGACCCTGAACGAGGGGGAGATCGCGACGGTCAGCCGGCTGGCCGGCGCTTTCATGCAGCGCCACAACTATCTGTAGGCCGCGAGTGGGTCAGGGGAGACGGCGGTACGAGGAGCGCGGCTCAGCGTAAGATCGACGTATGACCCCTTGGCGGTGTCGAGGATTGCTGGTGACCGCTGCCATGCTCACCGCAGCGCTCGCGATGACCGCGGGCTCGGATCAGGCAGGGTTGGCTTTTACAGGCCTTCTACACGAACACCCGCGCATTCAGTACGCGACTCGGCCAACCTCAGATCGCGTGTCGCGACTGAATCGAGCGCTCGTCGAGGGATCGACGTCGCTTGCCCGCGACTCACAGACCGGATATCTGCGACCGGTCCTGGACGCGCTTGGCCTCTCGCCGGAATCGCAGCTGCTGGTCTTCTCGAAGACCGGCGTGCAGCGCAGCTACACCAGCCCGCAGAATCCGCGCGCGATCTATTTTGACGACGGAGTTGTCGTCGCCTACGTGCCTGGGGCGCCCGCGCTCGAGATCGCGACGGAGGATCGCGAGCAAGGGGTGGTGTTTTACACGCTCGACCAGACAGCGGTGAGCTCACCGACGTTCACGCGCCGGACCACGTGTCTGACTTGCCACGTCTCGGCCTCCACGCTTGACGTGCCCGGGATCATCGTTCGGAGTAATGCCGTCGGCGACGACGGCAATCTGGTTCCCGAGATGGCCAGTCAGACCGTGAATCATCTGACGCCACACACTCAACGGTGGGGCGGGTGGTTTGTGACGAACCGGGCGGTCGATCCGCCGTACCAGGCGTTGGGCCACATGGGAAACATCACCTTTACCGTGCATCCCATTTCAGGGCCGTCGATTGTGTCGAACAAAGTCATGGTCGAGTGGCTCAACAGCGAGCCTGAGCGCCGTGGGTATTTGTCGTCAGCGAGCGACATCGGAGGCCTGCTGGCCTTTGATCATCAGTCGCACGCAATGAATCTGTTGACCAGGCTGAACTGGCAGTCCCGGATCGCCGCGGGCACTGGTCCCCTCGACCTCACGACGGGCCGGCTTCGCGGTGAGGTGAACGATTTGGCCGACTATCTCTTGTTCGTCGGCGAGTTCCCGCCGATGGCGCCGATCACTCCTCGCCCAGGCTTCGCCGAGCGCCTGACCTCGAGCGCCCGCAGATCGGTTCGGGCGATCCTTGGGACAGCTCGATCTCACGAAACGACTGCTTCAAACTCTCAATTGCTGCGGTTGCAGTGTCCCTGCTACGCCGCCTGCCGACCGGTTCGCCGAGCCGAAACGGTTGGTCCCGACCTAATGATGAGGAGCGATCCGAAACGGATTCCACAGAGAACCCCGACTGGGACCGCTTCTGCCGCGACCGCTCGCGTCCTGAAGGCCGGCGCGGTCAATGGACCCTTCGAATTCACGCAGCGCTTGCTGACGTCGCTGAGGCGTTTCTAGACGCAGCTTGCATTGCGGAACTCTACTCGCCGCTGCTGTCCCGCCTTGCGCGCCGTCAGTTCAGCGCGCGGCTGGTCCATTGGAAACCGCCTCAGTCGCTGACCGAATTACGCGTGCCGCTGCGCCCGGTCGATGGTGCTCAGCCGATCGTCGACTGGAAGCGATACGAAATCCGCCGGTCGTGGTGGCGATCAATTCCCGAGCTCACCACACTTGCGCGCTGATCCGCGCCTCCGCGGTCGCGGCTGTCGGCGTTTTGTTCTTTGAAAAGTCTACTCTGTGTCTCTGCGTCTCTGCCTGCCCCGAGCGAAGTCGAGGGGTGGCCACGTACGCCCTAGTTTTTCATGAGACGCTGTTCGATCTCCGGAAGCGCAGCTACCACGACGTTCCCCACGATCTGCAGGCTGCCGGCGGCGACCTGATCCATGGTGTCGTTTGCGGTGTGCCAGGCGGCGTAATCCAAGTCGATGATATCGACGGCGTTCACACCGGCCTTGAGAAACGGGATGTGGTCGTCGTCAATGGGCGTGATCTCGTCGAGGAACTGTGAGGTGTAGCCGAGTTTTTTGGCCGTGCCCCAGATGACGTCGGTCAGCCAGCGAGTGGAGTTCTGCTCGCGACGAATGGTGAGCGAGCGGTCGCCGATCATGTCGAGCAGAATGAGAGCGCGAATCGACGACAGCGTTCCGGCTTTCCGCGCCGCCTCGACGTAGTAGCGGCTGCCGTAGGTGTTGTCGGTGCCCTGCCACTCACGCACGGCTTCTTCGCCGTCGAGGAAGAGGAACTCGATAGTGAACGGCCGGCGAGCCCCAGCCTTCAGCACGCGGGCCAGTTCGAGCAGGGCCGCCGTGCTCGAACCGCCGTCGCTGGCGCCGACGAAGCGGAACTCCCTGAAGAGTTTCGTGTCGAAGTGGCTGGCGATCACGATGCGCTCGGGTCGCTGACCGGGAAGCGTCCCGATGAGATTCACCATCTTGATGGCGCCGTTGGGCGTCGTCGGCTCGAACGGCTGCTCCACGGTCTTGATACCAAACCCCGCCAGGGTGGTCGTGATGTAGTGCCGCGTCTTTTGATTGGCGACTGATCCGGAGGGGCGAGGGCCCAGGGCGACCTGTTGCCGAAGATGCTCCCATGCCTTGTTGCTGTCGAAGGCCGCAGGCGCCTGCGCTGAGAGGGCGACAGTAATGAACGACCCGGCGATACCAATCCGCGTCAACGACCTCACGAGCCCTCGGCTACCGGCGAACCATCGCGACGTAGTCGCGCTGCTGGAATCCATCGTAGATCTGACGCGGCCGCGCGATCTTTTGCTCGCCGTCAAGCAGCATTTCCTCCCACTGGGCCACCCAGCCGACCGTGCGCGCAATCGCGAACAACACGGCGAACATTTCGACCGGGAACTTCATCGCCTGATAGATCAAGCCCGAGTAAAAGTCCACGTTGGGATACAGCTTGCGCGTGATGAAGTACTCGTCTTCGAGCGCGATGCGTTCGAGCTCGAGCGCGATCTCGAGCAACGGATTCTTGCCGGTGACCTCGAAGACTTCGTAGGCGGTGCGCTTGATGATCTTGGCGCGCGGGTCGTACGACTTGTAGACGCGATGGCCAAAGCCCATGAGCCGGCCCTCGCCGGCCTTGACCTTCTTGATGAACGCAGGCACGTGATCGATCGCCCCGATCTCCTTCAGCATCCGGAGCACCGCCTAGTTGGCGCCTCCGTGC
Organism: Vicinamibacterales bacterium; assembly: GCA_050747925.1. Taxonomy (GTDB): domain Bacteria; phylum Acidobacteriota; class Vicinamibacteria; order Vicinamibacterales; family UBA2999; genus 12-FULL-67-14b. Next base: position 41 of record JBOGIV010000505.1, on the reverse strand, counting down.
AGCGGCCCGTAGAGCGCCTCGATCCCCGCCGCGACGGCGCT
>JBOGIV010000504.1:0-21102 GCA_050747925.1 Vicinamibacterales bacterium | reverse complement strand
AATCCCAACGACGGATCGAAGTCTCGACCGATGCGCTTGCCCGTGAACTGGAGGTCCCATTCGTCGTTTGGATATTCCACCGTGACGCCATAGGCCGACGCGTCGCTCCCCATGTCCTCGCGTCCCGCCGCGAGGCCCCACACACCAACGAGAAAGTTCTTGTCGCCGCGGAAGCGGGAGGTCGCATATGTGAAGTCGGCGCCCGCGAGCCAACTGCCGTTGCGGCCAAGCGGATCGCCGGCGGTCGCGATGGCGCCAACCCACGACTGCTCGAACAGGTTCTGCCTGACCCGGGCCACCGCCATCGTCGCTTCGTCGTCGACGACGCCGCGCTTGTCGTTGGCGCCGACGACCAGAGTGCCGAAGTTCGTGTCGCCCGCCCGTCCGTTGATCTTGGCGCCGGCAAGAATCGGCACCTCAGAGCCGCTGACGAGCCCAATCCGGCGACTGTGGTAAGGCAGTGCATCCTCCTCCAGCCCAAGGCCGAACCCGAAGATGTCGGCGCCTTCCAGAAAGAACGTGCGCTTCTCGGGAAAGAAGAGCGGAAAGCGCGTGAGATTCGTGCGACGGGTATCGACCTCTGTTTCGGCAAAGTCCGTGTTGGCCGTCGCCGAGACGGTGATGTTCGTGCCGAGCCGTTGGGTGACATCGAGGCTGGGCTGCAGCTCACCGTCAACATCGGCGTCAGGCGCGGGCACGCCGGCGCCAGCCACGAGCGCGGGACGCACCGTCAGACCAACCCCGACGTCGAAGGCTGGTAACTCCGTCAAGAGGCCGGCGCGATTGGTCTGGATGACGCGATACTGCCGTGCGGCGAATGCCCACCGGCTGGTCTCGAGCCGTCGCTCCATCCGCCGCTGCACGTTGAAGTCCCACTCCCGAAGCGTGCTGTCGAAGCTCAGCGTCTGAACGGGAATGCGGATTTCAACGGTCCACGCATTGGATTGCCGCGCCGTCGCCGCTTCCCAGATGCCGTCCCAGTCCTCGTTCTCGTCGTCGCCACCGCCGATCAGGCTGTCGGTGCGGGCGCCGCTTGGATTGATGGCAAACGCATAGCCCGATCGACCGTCACGAAACGGGCCCAGCACGACTTGGATGTGGTCCTCGGATTCGAGATCGGCGTCACGCGCGACGCTGCGGCTGACCACGCTCGCCGGATCGTCCTCACAGACGATCCCGATGACGAGGGCGCCGGCGTTGGCGACCACTCTCACGATGGTCCTCACGCTCGGCGGTGCGCCCTCTCGAGGATCCGTCTGGAAGAACGCGTCGGTGGATTCAGTCGATTGCCACGCCGGCTCGTCCAGGCGACCGTCAATTCGGATCTCGCTCGACAGCACGCCAACCCGCAGCGACGGAACGCTTTCCTGCGCGCGCACGTCGACACTCCACAGCATGGCAACGACACAGAGGGCCGGAGCTGCGGCTGGCCGGGGATGGGCGAACGCCCAAGCCGTGGTCATCGCGCGGGCTGGCCCGTACGATCGATCGCCAGACGGACTGGGCGCGCGAGGTCTGCGGCGGGTGTGGAACGCGAGCCGTACCGGCACCTGAGCGGAAGCTGGGTGTGGAGTTTTGCGCGCTTCATGGCTTCGTCAGTACTACGACAGCCAGCGTCAAGTTGTTTGCTGATCGGCGGCGCCCGGTTCCCGACGACGATGACCATCGCCAAGCGAACCGCTGTCTCAACCGGGCCGTCGGGGTCCTCGCGCTTCCTGTTGCCTTTCAACACGACTCGTGACATCCTCATGTTGATTCCCAACAGGAGACGCCATGGGTGCATCGGATGCCGCGGTTCCATACGGTACGCTCGATTTGATGGTCCTCAAGACGCTCGCGTCGATGGGACCGCTGCACGGCTTCGGCATCGCCCGCCGGATTGAGCAGATCGCCAACGGCGCCCTCGCCCTGAATCAGGGGACGATCTATCCCGCTCTGCTTCGACTCGAGCAGAAGGCGTGGATCAGAAGTGCGTGGGGCACCAGCGAGAACAATCGGCGCGCTCGCTTCTACTCCATCACCGCGTCGGGCCGCCGCCAGCTCACCGCTGAGACCGAGCTCTGGGAGCGCACCGTCACCATCATCAGCCGGCTGCTGGGGCACGAGTCATGACGAGGGTTCGGGTGCTCTTGTCCAGGCTGCTCGACGTGCTGTTACGCCGACGCCGGGAGCAGCGGCTGGCCGAGGAAGTCCAGGCGCATCTCGATCTGCTGGCCGAGGAATACGTCCGTCGAGGGCTCTCGCCTGCTGATGCGCGGTTCGCGGCACGAAAGGCGTTTGGCGGCGTCGATCAAATCAAAGAGCGCTATCGAGATCGCCGCGGACTGCCGAGCCTCGACACGCTGATGCAAGACACGAAGTATGCAGTCCGGCAGATCGCACGAGACCGTTGGGTGACGGCGGCCGCAGTCATCGCACTCTCGCTGGGCATTGGCATGAGCACGATGATGCTGAGCGTCCTCTATGGAATGAACCTCCGCGCGCTGCCATTCGAAGATGCCGATGCGATCGTCGTTGCGGCTGGAGAACGGAATCGTACTCAAGGCGGACGATTGCCCATGCCCGTCTTCGAGGCGTGGCGTGACGGATCGCGCTCGTTTGTCGGCATTGCCGGCGAGGTCGATGCGCCCGCCAACCTCGGCGACGACAACAACAACACCGATCAGTTCGGCGGCACGTTCATCAGTCACAACGTCTTTTCGATCCTCGGCGTGCGGCCGATCCTGGGCCGCGACTTCCGCCCTGACGATGACCACATCGGCGGGCCGCTGGCGGTCATCATCGGCCATCGGGTATGGACCGATCGCTATGGCTCCGCACTGTCGGTCATCGGCCGAGCCGTCAAGGTGAATGGCGAACCCGCGGTGGTGATTGGCGTCATGCCTGAAGGCTTCATGTACCCCGTCGAGACTCAGATATGGCGGCCGCTCTCGTCCCTTCCGGCGCCACCAACGGGCCAGGAGACGGTTCGGGTTCTCGCGAAGCTCAAAGACGGTGTCAGCGCCGAGCAGGCACGCGATGAGCTGGCGGCGATCGCCTCGACGCTCGACACGGTGCCGGAAGCCGATCGTCGACGACGCACCCAGGTCGTTCCGCTCAACGAGGCGTACTTCGGCGCGACGCTGCAGCCAGTGCCGTTGATGATGCTGGTCGCGGTCTTCGTCGTGCTCGTCATTGGATGCAGTCACGCCGCGAACCTGCTGCTCACCCGATCGGCGGCCCGCTCGCGCGAGATCTCACTCAAGGCAGCGCTCGGCGCAGGGCGAGGACGCATCGTCCGCCAGTTGCTGCTCGAGAGCGTGTTGATGGCGATGCTGGCGGGCGCCGCCGGCTTCGCGATCGCCTATGTCGGCGTCCAGCGCATTGCCGCGGAGGTGCAGGGCTTCGGCATGCCCTATTGGGCCAGGTTCACCTTCGACCTTCGGCTGTTCTCTTTCTTCGCCATGATTTGCCTCGGCACGGGTGTCGTCTTTGGTCTCGTGCCGGCGTGGCACACCTCGCGCGCCAACCTGAGCGAACTCCTGAACCAGGCTGGGCGCTCTGGTTCCATCACCAGGCGAACACGACTCACGAGCACGCTTCTCGTCGCCGAGCTCGCCCTCACGCTGATCCTGCTCAGCACCGCATTTCTGCTGGTGAAAAGCGCCGGGGTCGTCTATCGCGACGACAACACGATGGATGTCGCCAGCCTGTGGCAGTTCCGCGTGTCGTTGCCGCAGCCGCGATACGCCTCGCTCGAGTCGCGGCAACAGTTCTATCAGCAGCTCGATGCGCACCTTCGCGCCGCATCCGGGTTCGAGTCGGCAGCGATTGGCAGCGCTCCACCGTTTGCGCGCTCTGACGCCGCGCCGATCCTGATGGATACGGTGTCAGACGTCGCGCAGGCACGTTCTTCGCGCGTGGTCTCGATCGGCTTGCGCTACTTTGAGACGCTGGGCCTGCGGCTGCGCCGCGGCACCAGCCTCGACGAGCTCGATCCGGCGCGTCGGTCCGCATCGGCGCTCGTCAACCAACGGTTTGTCGAGACGTTCTCGAAGGACGCCGAACCGATCGGCCGCAGGGTCGGCCTGGTCAACGAGCGCGACCCGAAGGCCGCTCCCGAATGGTTCACCATTTCGGGCATCGCGCCTTCGATCAGGCACAGCCCGGCCAGTGGGCAGCAGCCCGTGGTCTATCTTCCGCACGAGGTTCGCGCCAGCGCCTCCGGCACGATTGTCATTCGCGGCAACCCTGCGGCCTTTGCTGAGGTCGTTCGCCAGGAGGTGCGGCGAATCGATCCCGATCTGCCGGTCTACAGCCTCTTGTCGCTGGCGCGCCTGTCCGAGATGTCGCGATGGATCCCACGCATTACAAGCACGGTGATGTCAATCCTTGCCGTCATCGCCGTCGTCTTGTCGGCGCTTGGCCTCTACGCCATCACCGCGTATCACGCGTCGCAGCGCACCAAGGAAGTCGGTGTGCGCATGGCGCTGGGCTCACGAGCGTCGCAAGTCTCGTGGCTCTTCCTCAAGAGCGCCCTCATGCAGCTCGCGATCGGGCTGGCGATCGGAATTCCAGGAGCACTGGCCGCCGGTCAGCTGATTCAAGGCGCTCTGATTCAAACCAGCGCGTCCGATCCGTTCACGATTGCGAGCGTCAGCGGGCTGCTGATTGTCATTGCCGTGGCCGCGTCGCTGTTGCCAGCGCGAAAGGCGTCGCGGCTGGATCCGGTCGTGGCCCTCAGACAGGACTAGAGGCCGACCATGCAACGCGCGCTGACGGCTCTCCGCACATTTCTGTTTCGCGTTGCCGACCTCGTCCGGCGCGGTCGCCGCGATCAGCGGCTCGACGAAGAGGTGCAGACGCATCTCGACCTGCTCACCGAGGAGCAGATCGCGAAGGGTGTGCCACCCGCCGAGGCCCGGCTCGCGGCGCGGCGCGCTTTCGGTGGAGTTGATCAGATCAAGGAGCGCTACCGCGATCGTCGCGGACTGCCGAGCCTCGATGCCTTCCTTCAGGACCTGCGATTCGCGTTCCGCCTGATGCGGAAGAGCAAGGGGTTCAGTCTGGTCGCCGCGGGATCGCTGGCGGTCAGCATTGGCGCGATCACCCTGGCGTTCAGCGCCGTCAACGCGTTCGTGTGGAAGCCGCTGCCGATTCGCGATCCTGGATCTGTCTACACGATGCAATCGGGCAGCTTTGGGTGGTCGTATCCGGACTATCGAGACATCCGCGATCGGAGCGACGCCCTCGACGCGCTGGCGGGCTTTCGGATCGTGATCATGAACGTCGGCCTGCAACCTGAGTCCGCGGTGCTCTGGGGCTACATGGTCACCGGCAACTACTTCGATGCGCTGGGCGTCGCGCCCGCCGTCGGGCGGTTCTTCAGCCAAGCCGAGGACCAACAGCCCGGAGTCTCACCGCTTGTCGTCTTGAGCTTCGATACATGGCAGTCACGCTTTGGCGGGCAAGCCGACGTCGTCGGTCGGTCGATTCAAATCAACGGCTCGCCCTTTACCATCGTCGGCGTGGCTTCGCGCTCTTTCCACGGCACCGAAGTGTTCTATCGACCTGAGCTGTTCGTGCCGATGACGATGCAACGACAGATCGAGCCGAGCAGCACATGGCTCGATTCTCGAGGGTCTAGCAATGTGATGGTCGTTGCACGCGTAAAGGCCGGTCTCACGCGACCTCAAGCCCAAGCCAAACTGGCGGCGACAGTCAGCGACCTGAATCGCGAATTCCCCAATCGCAACCGACCGCTCACTGTGACCCTGACACGTCCAGGTTTGTTTGGAGACGTGATGGGTGGACCGGCACGGGCGTTTGTATGGGGCATCTTCGGACTTGGCGCACTCCTGCTTCTGACCGCGTGCTCGAACGTCGCCGGACTGCTGCTCGCGCGCAGCACCGATCGGGCGTGCGAGATCGCGATGCGAGCCGCCTTGGGCGCGGCGCGCTCCCGGATCACGCGTCAGCTGCTTACGGAGTCGCTCGTGCTGGCGATCGCGGGAGGAATTGGCGGCGCGGTACTCGCGTCGGCGGGGACCATCCTGCTGGGACGCATTCACCTTCCGACCGAGTTGCCTGTGCAGATCGATGTCACCGCCAATCGCGCGATCGTCCTGTTCGCGATTGCCGTTTCCCTCATGGTCGGTCTGATCGTTGGACTCGCGCCCGCTCGATTCGCGACACGCGTCGACCTCAACACGTCGTTCAAATCTCCAGGCACGATCCGCATCGGCCGCCAGCGGATCCATCCGCGTGATCTGCTGGTGGGCGTGCAAGTCGCGCTCTGCCTGGTGCTGTTGCACGCGTGCTTCATGTCGGTCCAGGCGCTGCAGCGATCCGCCTCAGCATCGATTGGATGGAATCCCTCCGGCCTCATCCTGGCCGGCGCCGATGTCGGTCTGGTCCGATATGACGATGGCCAGGTCGCTACGTTTCATCGACGATTGCTAGAAGAGGCGCGGCAGCTTCCGGGCGTTCAAGCCGCCGCGATCGGAAACTCCATTCCGCTGCATCTTGATCATTCCACGAGCACAGTCTTCGCGGAGTATCCCGGAAGCACGGACATCGGCGAACCCGCGAGCATTTATTACGTATCGCCCGGCTACTTCCACACGCTGCAGATTCCCTTCCGGTTCGGTCGCGACTTTGCCGAGTCGGATACGGGGTCGGCACCGCCAGTCGTGATCGTCAATCGCGCGTTAGCCGACCGGCTTTTCAACCGCAGCAACACGGTCGGCGAGCGAGTCAAGCTCGGCCGCGGCGGCAAGCCGACAGAAATCATCGGCGTCGTCGAAGACGGCAAGTATCAATCCCTAGGCGAGCCACGAACCGCGGCGATTTTCCGGCCTACGACGCAGTGGTACCCGCGAGCGGCAATGATCTTGGCTCGAGTCGATCGCTCGTCGGGATTGAGCCCTCGCGATTTGCGGCAATTGATCTTGCGCCTCGATCCGGCGCTGCCGATCCGGACCGTCGCGACCGGCGAGGACATCGCCGCGCTGCCGCTCTTCCCGTATCGCACGGCCGTCGCCGCGCTTGGCGTCCTTGGTCTGATCGCCAGCGGCTTGCTGCTCACAGGTCTACACGCATTGATGGCCTACGCGGCGGCGCGGCGGCAGCGCGAGATCGGCGTTCGTCTCGTGCTCGGCGCCGATCGCAGCACTGTCGTGCGGCTGGTCTTGGATCGTGCCGCGGTGATCCTGGGAGCGGGAATCGCCGCCGGCGCGATCCTGACCATGGGCACGGGACCCGTGCTCTCGTCCCTGGTGCTCGGCGCCTCTCCACGCGATCCGTTCATGCTGGCGGGCATCGTCGTCGTTCTCTGCGTGATCGTGGTTGCCTCCTGCTTCGGCCCGGTTCGGCGGGCGCTTCGCGTGACGCCGATTGCGGCGCTCCGTGAGGAATGACAGGAGGTCGGGGAGGTTCAGGGAGGTTCGGAAGGTTCGGGGGGTCGGGAGGGTTCGGGAGGGTTCGTGGCCATGACTTTCATCCGCGTCCTGATCGCACGCTGCATCGGCGCTCTGCGCAAAACGCGCGGCGACGCGCGACTGTCGGACGAAATCCAGACGCATCTCGATTTGCTGGCCGACGAGCACATGGCGCGCGGCATGTCGCCTGAAGAGGCGCGTTTCGCCGCACGGCGAACACTCGGCGGCGTGGACCAGATCAAGGCGCGGCATCGCGACCAGCGCGGCTTCCCGTCAATCGAGGGCTGGCTGCAAGACGTTCGATTCGCGTTCCGACTGCTGCGCCGCGAGCGCGGCTTCGCGCTGACGGTCACGCTCGTGCTCGGGCTCGGCATCGGCGTCTACAACCTGTTCTTCATGGTCGTGTATGCCCACACGCTTCGGGGGCTGCCGATTCCTCAAGCCAATCGCGTGTTGTACGTTTCGTCGCTCGTGGATCGCGTGAATGACCGAGGCGTGTCGTTTCGAGACTTCGAAGATATCCGCACGGCGCAGCAGAGTTTCAGCGGTCTCGTGGCGTTCGTGAGCACGTCGGTAAACATCGGAGACGAGGGACGCGCGCCGGAGCGGTTCGACGGGACTTACCTTACCGCCGACGGCTTCAGCGTCCTGCGGCTGTCGCCCCTGCTCGGACGAGACTTCACCGCAGAAGACGAACGACCCGGAGCCGAGCCGGTCGTGATGCTTGGCGCCAGCGCGTGGCAGTCGCGGTACGCCGGCGATCCGGCGATTGTCGGCCGCCGCATTCTCGTCAACGGGCAGCCAGCGACCGTGATCGGCGTCATGCGGGACCGATCGGGTTTTCCCGCCACCTCGACCGTGTGGATTCCACTGTCGCAGCGGCCAGGTGACGAGCATCGACGTCGCGATGCGCGAACGCTTCGTGTCTACGGCCGGTTGCGCGAGGGGGTCAACGAGAGTGCTGCAAGCACGGAGATTCTCACGATCGTCAATCGGCTCACACAGGAATATCCGCAAACGAACACGAACATCAGCGCCCGCGTGATGCCAATCAACCGGCGATTCATGCAACGGTTCGAAGGCGTATGGATCGCGTTCGTGTCTGCGGGCGTGCTGGTCATGGCCATCTCGTTTGCCAACGTCGCCAACCTCATGCTGGCCCGAGCCCTTCAGCGCAGCCGGGAGATCGCGATTCGCACATCCCTTGGCGCAAACCGACTGCGCGTGGTTCGGCAGCTGCTCGTCGAGAGCCTCGTGCTCGGAATGCTTGGCGGTCTCGCTGGACTGACGCTATCGCTTTTAGGCGTTCGTCTGGTGAAGGCTGCGATTCCGTCGAACTTCATGCCGTACTGGAACGAGTACTTCCTCGATGCGCGCGTCACGGCGTCGCTCATTCTGGTTTCATTGACCGCGGTCTTGATCTTCGGATTGATCCCGGCGACCCAAGCATCGAAGACCGACGTCAATCGCGTGCTGAAAGACGGAGGACGAACGGGAACAAGCCGCGGGTGGCGTGGATGGACAACTACGTTTCTCACTGCCGAGCTCGCCATCGCCATCGTGCTTCTCGGTCAACTGGGGCTGAGCTGGAGACTGAACGACCGTCCCGACCTGCCGTCGGATATCGCCGTCAATACGCCCGACCTCGTCACTGCGACGATCACGTTGCCGGTGGACAAATACGGTTCTGCGGATGAACGCGTCGCGTTGTACGACGCCATGAGCAGCGCGCTCAGTGGGTCGGCCGTGCGATCGGTTTCGCTGGCCAGTCACTTGCCGCTTTCAGGCGGAATCGAACAGGCTCTCGACATCGACGGTCGTCAGCGTTGGGCGGGTGAGCCGGCGCCGACTGTGTGGACGATCGCGATCGGACCGCACTACTTCGACACGCTTCAGGTCCCGCTCGTCAACGGGCGTGCGATCGCGGAGGGCGACGGTCGATCCGGCGAGCTCAATGTCGTCATCAATGCGCGTCTCGCCGAGATGTATTTCGACAATGAGGACCCGATAGGCCGGCGCATCTCGGTTCGTTCCGCCTTTTCCAGCTCAACGCCGCCGCCATGGTTCACGATTGTCGGTGTGACCGCCGATATTCGCCAGCGTAACCGTGAGGTGGAGCCGACTGTCTACTTTCCGCTTCGAGCCGTCGCGCCAACCACGGTCTCGGTGCTGGTGCGCACGAAGCTCGATTCGGCGTCAACCGCCGACCACCTGCGGCAGGCGGCGTTGAGAATCGATTCAAACCTACCGCTCTATCGTGTCCAAACCATGGTGCAGATCATTTCGGACCTGCAATGGGCGGGGCGCGTATCGGTCCGGCTGGCGAATACCCTCACGTTCATCGCCGTGCTGCTGGCGACGGTTGGACTCTACGTCGTCACCGCTCACAACGTCAGCCGGCGCTCGAAGGAAATTGGCGTGCGAATGGCGCTGGGGGCGCACGCGTCACGAGTCGTGCGCAGCGTTCTCGCGAGTGTCCGCCTCCCGTTGATCGCCGGATTCGTGATCGGGGTCATCGGCATTGTCGCGTGGGACCGCGCGTTCTCGAGCGGGCAGGCCGGCGTTCGCGCCTCCGATCCTGAGGCGCTCGCGATCGTTGCGGGCCTGGTCGCGCTCATTACGCTCATCGCTTGTTTCGTCCCCGCTCGTCGCGCGGCGCGGCTTGATCCGGTCGCGGCGCTCAGGGAAGACTAGTAGCTGCTCTACTCTTTGAAGATCTGATGAAGCGGCATCTCGAGTCCAGGCAGGAGAGGCGTCTCTAGGAGATCGCCCGCTTCGACCGAAAGCTCGATCGCCCGATCGAAGCGATCACCGCGACGCCGGAACACTCGAATGATGTCCCGTTCTGCTCTTGCGTCGTGTTTATCTGCGAGGTATCCCTACATGTGCGAAATCCTGCAACGAGTCGAGCGCAGGGCGATCTCAGAATCCGCGGCCGGGGGTTATAGCAACGCGGCGACCATCCGCGAGAACTCTCGGAGATCGTCGACGTCGTGACCGATCAGGTCGTATACGCGGTCGTAGTCAATCGTCCAGTAGATGTGCACCAGCAAGTTTCGGAAGCGGGCCATCAGTTGCAGTCGTGAGGACAACTCGTGGCCGATCACGCCGGCCCGCTCGAGGCCGGCAAAGCACCCGGCGTAGTCTTCAGGCACGGCCCGCAGGCGCCGCGCCGAGATGTGATAGCAGAGCGCGAGCGCGGCCTCGATGGCCATGAGCAGCCGATAGCACGCGACGTCCTTCGCGTCGGCGTCGGCGAGGAACACCTGGCGCTCCATCGTGCGAAACCGCATCAGCCGGTCGAGCGATTGCTCGATCTCCTGGCACCGGGTCCGGACCACGTCAGCGTCGAGCATCATGCCGCAAATGCGTCAGCGACAGCGCGGCGCCGGAGCGGCGCGAGGTCGTGATAGTCGCGGGCGGTCCGCTCGAGGAGGTCGGCCAGGAGCCGCTCGTCGCGAACGACGAGGAGCCGCCCGCGTAGCACGTGGAAGAGAAACGAGCCGGGCGCCTCGTTGATCCGCCGGACGTCGACGGGCAGCCCTATTCGAGCGGTCAGTAAGTTGGCGAGTTCGACATCAGCGAATCGGCCCGTCTCCGGCGTCGTCCATACGGCGACGTCCACATCGCGAAACCCCAGGGGCTCGAGGGTGGATCCAAACAGGTACGCGAAGCAGACGTCGGGACGGCGGTCCAATTCGTCCCGAAGCGCCGACTGCAAGGCGGCGAGCGCCGGGTCGTCGAGGCGGTGGACCTTCATTCTCGCCATTGTAGGCGACCGGCGGCGTCGGGCCCCATCGGGCAGCGTGACCTGCGGACAGTGGCGGCCTGCGATCTCGGATCTCGCTGAACGCGCTATGATTTTCGGCGCTCAGCATGCCTGTCGCGTCCGGATCGCGGCTCGGACCCGACGAAGTCCTATCGGCAATTGGCGCCGGTGGTTCCGCCTTCGTTCGCGCTCGGGAATCTCTCGCGAACTTCGGCGCATCCGCCGAAGCCAACGCGAGGACGCCATGGTAGTTGGAGAGGTGATCGGGCCATATCGCGTCCTCGCAAGGCTTGGCGAAGGCGGAATGGGAGAGGTCTAACGGGCGCGCGACACGAAACTCAATCGTGACGTCGCGCTGAAGTTCCTGCCGGAGACCTTCGCATCAGACGCCGAGCGACTCGCGCGTTTCCACCGCGAAGCGCAGTTGCTGGCCGCGCTCAACCATCCCAACATCGGGCACATCTACGGATTCGAAGAGAGCGGAACGACGAGCGCCATCGTCCTCGAGCTCATCGAAGGATCGGCGCTCGCCGACCGCATTGCCGAGTTCCCCGGTCGAGGTCTGCCGCTCGAGGACGCTGTCGCCATTGCCCGCCAGATTACTGAAGCGCTCGAAGCCGCGCACGAACAAGGCCTCATCCATCGCGATCTCAAGCCGGCGAACATCAAGGTGCGTGATGACGGCGCGGTGAAGGTGCTCGACTTCGGAAGACGCGGGCCATCTCAGGAACCGATAGCGACACGACTATCTCGTCTCCGGTGTTCTCGCCAAACGGGCAGTCCATCGCGTACTACTCCGGCATCAGAGAACGCGCATTGAAGCGAATCGCCACGGCCGGGGGAGCTCCGGTGACGATTGCGACGGTTGGCGATCCTCCGTTGGGGATGAGCTTGTGGCCCAGCGGTATTGTCTTGGGAGAACCCCGCTCGGGCGTTATTCGCGTCTCCGCAAGTGGCGGGACCACTGAAGTGATCGCGAAGGTTGGACAAGGCGAATTCGCCCACGGTCCACAAGTCCTGCCTGATGGACAGCATGTGTTGTTCACGCTGGCTAAAGGATTCGGGCCTGAGGCCTGGGACAGAGCGCTGATCGTTGTCCAGTCGCCCTCGTCTGGCGAGCGAAGAACGATCGTCGAGGGGGCCAGCGACGCCCGATTCCTGCCAGCTGGGTACCTCGCCTACGCGGTGCCTCCACCGTCATGGCGGTGCCGTTTGACGCTCGGATGCTCCAGCAGCGAGGAAGCCCGACACCCGTGCCTGCAAACCTCAGACGGTCGACTCTTGGCACTTCAGGGGCAGCGCATTTCAGCGTCTTCAATAACGGGTCACTGGTGTATCTCCCCGGCCTCGCTAGCGGACTCGCGGGCACGTCCGATCTGGGTCTCACCGATCGCACCGGTAATGTCCAGCGGCTGAACCTCCCTCCTGGCTCGTACCTCACGCCTCGCACCTCTCTGGTCACCTGACGGGAAGGAGATCTTCTACAACCCGCGCCCAGGCGGCTTCGAAGTAGTCGGCGTCACGACCGGGCCAACCTTCGCGTTCGGCAGACCGTCGCCGTTGCCGCGGCCGTTTCCCTGGGCGAATCCCGCAATGCCGCGACCGTACGACGTCACGCCAAACGGGAAATTCGTCAGCGCGGTTTCGTCGGCTCAGCCCAGCGTTGCCGCACGCTCCGTCGAGCGCATCGAAGTCGTCTTGAATTGGCTAGAAGGGCTGAAGCGACTGGTACCGACGCGGCGAGATGCGGCCGCAGGCCTCAGCTCGCGAAACCCTATGAAAGTCATTAACTTGTCGGTAGGCAGCGGGCATGGGTGGCAATGTCTTTCGACCCTGGTTTGAGAAATTGAAGGAGAGGGCGCCGTTACCGAAGTCGGTTTCTGCGGGCATAATGACCGGATGGCGCCGCTTCCCACTTCCTCAGCCACGCTCCTCCTTCTGATCGTGACGGCCGCGGGGTCGGCGTTCGCGCAAGGCACGACACCGCCCTCAGTGACGCTGCCGCCCGTCATCGTCACGGCGCAGAAAGAGCCCGCGGATGTGAGGACGGTTCCGGCGAGCGTGACGGCCGTGACCGGCGACACCATCGCGAATGCGGGCGTCCGGGTCGTGAACGACGCGGCGATCTACGCGCCCAATACGTTTTTTTCTGACTTCACGGCGCGCAAGGTGAGCAATGCACGATTTCGCGGCATCGGCGCCAGTCCAGCAAATCCCGCGATTACCACGTACATCGATGGCGTGCCGCAGCTCAACGCCAACTCGTCGAACATCGAGTTCCTCGACGTTGATCAGATTGAGTTCGTGCGAGGGCCGCAAAGCCCGCTCTTTGGACGCAACACGCTGGGCGGCCTGATCAACATCACGAGTGCCAAGCCTGCGCTCGACTCCTGGCGCGGCTCGGTCGTTGCCCCGTTCGGCAATTTCGGCTCGAAAGAGCTGCGCGGCGGCGTCTCGGGGCCGCTCAGCGAGCGCGTCGGCCTCAGCTTCTCCATTGGCAAGCAGGCACGGGATGGTTACACGGTGAACGACGTCACCGGCAACGACCTCGATTCACGCGACGGCACCTTTGCAAAGGCGCAGGTGCTGTGGCAGCCCGCTCAGAATTGGGAAACCCGCGTTATCTACACTCACGAGAGGAATCGTGACGGGGACTATGCGCTGGGCGATCTCGCGGCGATTCGCCAACGGCCCTTCCATGTTTCGCGCAACTTCGAAGGCTTCACCAATCGCGATATCAACGGGGCGACGATCCTGCTGCGAGGTGACGGCGAGCGAGTGGCGCTGCGCAGCAGTACGGGTTTCCTCAGCTGGAAGACAGAGGATCAGACGGATCTCGACTACACCGCCCAGCCGTTTGCCACCCGTCAGAACCTCGAGGACGATTTCCAGTTCACTCAAGAGCTCCGCGTCACGTCTCCCTCAAACGCGCCGATGCAGCTGACCGACTCGCTGACGCTTGCGTGGCAGGCTGGCGTCGCCCTCTTCAAGCAGAACTATGACCAGCTGGTCGTGAACTCCCTGGCGCCGTTTGTGCTCAACCCACAGATTCCGTTCGCCACTGCGCAGACGTCGCCCGACGCCGAGATCAACAGCACGGGCGTTGGATTGTTCGGGCACGGAACGCTGACAGTCGGTGAGAAGACCGACGTGACGTTGGGTCTACGCTTCGACCATGAGAGCGCGACGGCGGCGCTGCTGTCGTTTGTGACTCCGGCGATTCCCGGCATTTCGGCCGCGAGCGTGAACGACGAGGCCAGCTTCTCCGACGTCTCGCCGCAGGTCGCCGTCGCCTATCGGGTGTCGTCGGTGCACATGATCTACGGGTCGGCGGCACGTGGCTACAAGGCGGGTGGCTACAATCCCATCTCGGTTCCGGGAAGCGAGTCGTACGGTGAGGAGCATGCCTGGCATATCGAGGGCGGACTCAAGTCGTTGGCCGCCAATGGTCGCGTCTCCGCGAGCGCTGCCATGTTCTACATCGACTGGGACGATCTGCAGCTCAACGTGCCGAACCAGCTCCAGCGGGGGCAGTTCTACATCGCCAATGCCGGCCGCGCGCGAAGCCGCGGCGTCGAGTTCGACGTGAACGCCCGAGTGCATCCATCGGTGGATGTCTTCGGCACCTTTGGCTACACGAATGCGCGATTCGGTGAGGGGAGCCGCGCGCTGGGAAACGGTGTGGCCGATAAGAAGATTCCGTTTACGCCAGACTTCACCGCTCTGTTCGGCGCGCAGATTTCGCGCGCCATGACCTCCGCCCTATCGATCTACGGACGAGCCGAAGCCGCCTTCTACGGCGACTTTCATTACGACGAATTCAACTCCGCCGGGCAGGATGCCTACTCGCTGGCGAACCTGCGCGCGGGCGTGCGCGGCAGCCACGCCTTCGCTGAGGCCTGGATCAAGAACGCCTACGACACACGGTTCATTCCCATTGCCATTCCTTTTCCGGGCGCGCCGTCTGGATTCATCGGCGAGAACGGCCGGCCACGCACGTTCGGTGTCAGCGCTGGCGTGATGTTCTGAGGTCATGACTGCACCCTGGCACTCTGAAACCGTAGAACCCTGGAACCTTGGAACTTTGGAACGCTGGAACTTTCAATGACGACACAAACGCTGTCGCGTCCCGCGCCGATCGCCATCGAATCGCGCGGCATCGTGCCCGGTCCGGCGGGCATCACGACGATGGTCATCGGGTTGGCCGCGTGGTATTTGAGCGCCACGATCAGCTGGCGTCAGGGGGCGTTGTTTCTCGTCGGCGCGGGCGCGGGTGTGGTCTTGTATCACGCCGCGTTCGGTTTCACCTCGTCCTGGCGCGTGTTCATCGCCGATCGTCGCGGCGGCGGACTCCGGGCGCAGATGCTGATGCTCGCGCTCACGTGCGCCGTCTTTTTTCCGCTGTTGGCGAGCAGCAGCCTGTTCGGTCAGCCGCTTCGCGGCTCGGTTTCGCCTGCAGGGGTCTCCGTGATCGCCGGCGCGTTTCTCTTTGGCGTCGGCATGCAGCTGGGCGGCGGTTGTGCATCGGGCACGCTCTTCGCCGTCGGCGGCGGCAATACGCGCATGCTCGTGACCCTGCTGATGTTCATCGTCGGCTCACTGATCGGGACTGCACATACCGAGTGGTGGTACGCCACACCCGCTCTCGCCCCGACGTCGATCGTCACCCAGCTTGGTCCCTGGACGGGACTCGCCGTCAGCCTCGCAATGTTTGGCGGAGTCGCAGGGATGACGCGGGCGGCCGAACGACGACGTCACGGGCGGATCGTGCCTGATGCCGCGACGACCAGCCCACGCTGGCTTCGTGGGCCGTGGCCGCTGGTCGCTGGCGCCGTCGGGCTCGCCGTCGTCAACATCGCCACGCTGGTGATCGGCGGGCGACCGTGGGGCGTCACATCGGCGTTCGCGCTCTGGGGCGCCAAAGTCTACACGGCGATGGGCGGCGACGTGTCGTCCTGGTCGTATTGGACGGCACCGGCTCAGGCCACAGCGCTCAAGTCGAGCGTCTTGCTTGACGTCACTTCGGTGATGGACTTCGGGATCATCCTCGGCGCGTTGACCGCGTCGATGCTTGCCGGACGATTTGCGCTGACGTGGAAACTCTCGGGTCGATCGCTGGCGGCGGCCGTGGTCGGCGGATTGCTCCTGGGCTATGGCGCGCGCATCGCCTACGGCTGCAACATCGGCGCGTATTTCAGCGGCATCGCGTCAGGCAGCCTGCATGGTTGGCTTTGGCTCGTGGCCGCGTTTGCGGGAAGCATCATCGGCACGCGGCTGCGGCCACTCTTCGATCTCAAGGTCGAGAAAACGCAGAAGGCTTGTTGAAGGTCGACAGATTCAGAAGGGTTCGGAGGGGTTCAGGGTCCAGGGAGGTTCGGTGCGACGGGTCGAAGGGTCGTCGATCTGTCTCGTGGTCGATCTGTCTCGTGGTCGATCTGTCTCGTGGTTGATCTGTCTCGTGGTTGATCTGTCTCGTGGTTGATCTGTCTCGTGGTTGATCTGTCTCGTGGTTGATCTGGCTCGTGGTTGATCTATCTCGTGGTTAGTCTATCTCGTGGTTGATCTATCTCGTGGTTGATCTGTCTCGTGGTTAGTCTATCTCGTGGTTGATCAGTCTCGCGTTTGATCTGTGTCGTGGTTGATCCTGTTCGTGGTGATTCCCTATTCGTGGCTTTGTTTCAGGGCGTTCAGGATGCGTTCGTAGTCCTCCGGCGTATCGAGGTCTTCGAACGCCCAGCGATCGTTCACGGCGACATTCAGCACCCGCGCCTGGTGGGTGGCAAACACCGCCTTCGCGCCGACGCTCAGATCCGCGCGGCGCAAGTCGTCGAAGACTGCGGCGTCGAACACGACCGGATGGCCGTGGCGATCACCATCGACCGGCCGCACAATCGGCGCGCGGGTTGCCTGCCACGCCGCGACGACAGCACGAATCGTCTCCGGGCGTACTAACGGCACATCCACCAGCAGCACGGCCACGGCCTCGAGGTCGGGTACCGAAATCGCATCCAGACCGGCCAGCAACGATGACAGCTGTCCTTGTTCCCACTCTTTGTGCTCAACGAGGCGGGTGCGTGCGGCGTGGGGTTGACTCGCGAGCCGAACGGATTCGGGGTGGGCGCCGGCGACGACGGTCACGTCGGCAAAGCCTGAGTTGAGCAGCGCTTCTACTCCAACGGAGAGCACCGTGCCGCGATCGCCGAGCGGCAGACCGGCTTTTGGCCGGCCCATCCTCGACGAGGCGCCGGCGGCGAGCAGCAGGGCCTTAATCACGGGAATCTGAGTACATCCGTTCCGGTTTTCTCACCTGCGTAAACGCCAGACCGCTAAGTCTCGTATACTTGACTTCCCATTGTTGACCTGCCTAGACTGACCGCCGAGTTTCGGGCCGCGCCCTCTTGATGCTCGCACCGTTTCGTCCGGCCTCATTTTTGATACCACGGGTATCGTGGGTGCGGCAGCCCAAAGGGCGGTTCTTTTGGGTTCGGGAATCGGAGGGCAGGTTATGCACACCGGAACAATCGCGCGCCTCCTGATCGACAAGGGGTTCGGATTCATCCGAGACGAGTCCGGGATCGAGCATTTCTTTCATCGCAGTTCCGTGCGTGGAGCGGTGTTTGAGTTGCTTCGTGAAGGACAGCGGGTCGAGTTCAACGTCGAAGAGTCGCAGAAGGGCCCGCGGGCTGGAGACGTGCGTCTCGTGGAAGGTTAAGGTTCGAACGGTACGATTGCTTTACGTTAGCTTCCCTGTCCGGCCCCCGACGGTGGGGCCGGATCTCGTCGAGTGACACGCCCTCGTCGTGCGGCCGCAATCGCGGCGATTCTCCTCCTTCTCGGTCTGCTCATTGCGTTGCCCGTCGGCCCGCGGCTCGGCTCGTGGCTGATCCGCGAAGACCCGTTGTCGAAGGCCGACGTGATCTACGTCCTGGGCGGGACGCGCATGGAGCGTCCGTTGGAAGGCGCCGACCTGTACAAGGAGGGTTGGGCGCCCTTCATTCTCCTGTCGCGTCAGCCTGGCGATGGTGGAGAGTTCGCCCTGAAGGTACGTGGTGTCGTGTTTCCCACCGAAGCCGACCTCCAACGATCTGCGCTGGCCGGCATGGGCATTCCGATCGAGGCCATCGACATCCTGGACGAGGAGCAGAACAGCACCGCGGCCGAAGCGCGCGCGCTCGTCGAGCGCGCGACCGAGCGCCAATGGAAGCGCATCATCTTCGTGACGTCACGAATGCACACACGACGGGCGGGCCTCGCGCTGCGCAGGCGATTGACTCCGTATGGCATTACGCTGATCGCTCGGGGATCACGGTACGACCTGATGGATGCCGAACACTGGTGGCGCGACCGCGACGATCTGCGCTTCACGCTGTTCGAGTACCAGAAGCTGGCGCTCTATTGGCTACGAATCGCGGACTGAAATTTCCAAGCGAACTGAAAATCTTCAACTGAACTGAAACTTTCAACTGAAACTCTCAACTATCAACTCTGCAACTTTCAACTTTCCTGTGGAAGGCGCCCTGGCGGAAGCGCCTGGGAGTCGAACCCAGCCTGCCCCTCAAGGAGGCAGCGGCCGATTTTGAAGACCGGGAGGGCCACCGGGCCCCGTTCGCTTCCGGCACGGATCATATCAGCAGGGTTAGCACGGCCTGCGTGTCCGACAGATCGGTCAGCACGACGTCGGCGCCTGCTGCTCGAAGCGCATCGGCATCGAATCCACCGGTGGCGACGGCAATCGACAACGCGCCCGCCGCACGCGCGCACCGCACATCGTCCGGTGTGTCACCGATGACAATCGCACGGTCGCGCGCCGCTTGCGGCACGCCGAGCGACTTGGCGCGTTCACGAGCGATGGGCACGAGCAGGTTGCGATCTCCAGCATCGTCGCTGAATGCGCCCCACGAAAAGTGATTCCAGAGATCGAAGAACGTCAGCTTGATGGCCGCGGCGTCGCGATAGTTGCCGGTCAACAGCGCCACGTGCAGGTCGGGATAGCCGGACAGCGCCGCCAGCAGTTCTCGAGCACCAGGCATCACCCCTTTGCGGCCGAAGCCGGGTAGATGGATCTCGCGCGAGAGCTTCTCGAGATAGGCGGTCCTGAACTTTGCGTGAGAGTCCGCTGTATCGGGAATGCCGTGCTGAAGAAATGCATCCGACACGAGCGAGGTATCGGTGCGGCCCGCCATGGGGACCGTGGTAAAGGCGTCGGGCACCCCGTAAACGTCCTGAAAGGCCGATGTCATCGCGCGTTGTCCCGCGCGTCCGGTCAGAATCAGTGTGCCGTCGATATCAAACAACACGAGCGCTGGTCGCATGTGGTTGTCGGGAGTCGAGGGTCTGGTTTAGGAACGGTCGAACATCTTTCGGAAAAGACCGAGTGCGCTCGGTGCCTTCAATTCTCCGGTCGCGCCGTTGAGCATCAATCGCTGTCCACCAAGTGCTGCAGCACACGCGTCATCCGCCGTCAGCGCCACCAGCGCGATGCCGCGAGCGCGGGCGATGCGTCCGAGATCCCGTCCGAACGGCGCCGCCGCATCGCGCGGCAGCGTCGCCGTTGGATGCTCGGCGATGAGGAGCCGTGGCTCGAGCGCCAGCGCGCGCGCCAGATGCGCGCGCATCTGCGCCTCGGCCGACGCACCGCCGGCGGGACGATCCCACGTGGCCGAATCAAGACCCGCCTCAGAGGCGACCGCGGTCGCTTGCGGCAGCACCGCTGGATGGATTGGATCCACCTCGAGCGAGAACGGCATCGCCACGTTCTGCAAGATCGTGAACGCGCCGATGAGCACGCTGCGGCCACTGATGATGCCCACGTTGTCGAGCGACCGCAGCCAGGCGTCTCCGTCGGTAATGGATCGCGTGTTTCGACCGAAGAGCGCGATCTCGCCCTCGTCAGGCAGCATCGCACCAGTCATGAGGTGCACAAACACTTCGGCGGCTTGCGCATCGAGGCCCCCCAGGCTGATCAGGTCGCCGGCGTGCACTCTCAATGCGCGGATTCGAAGCGGACGCAGTGCCTGATAGCCCTTGACGATGCCCTGGAGATCGAGCAGCGGGGTGGAAGCGGTCACCGTGCTCGCGATCGCCGATGCGCGCGCGCCTCGAGCTCGTGAAACGCGTCAGATGGCAGCGAGACGCGCCCGAGCGTCGCCCGTCTCGGTCGACCTGGTCCCTCGACGGCAATCTCGCCGTGATAGTCCGAGCCACCGCTCACCGCGAGTCCAAACGCTCGAGCCATGGCGGCATACGCGCCCTGCTGCTCGGGGGAATGATCGGAGTGATAGACCTCGATCGCATCGAGCCCGGCGCCGACGAGCGGCTCGATAATCTCGTCCCGCGAGGTCACACCCGGATGAGCGAGTGACGCGATGCCATTGGCGGCGTGGATCACGTCCACGACATGAGCGGGTGGTGAGCCCGTTCTCGGCACGAACGCCGGCATGCCCGTGGCAAGAAACCGATCGAACGCCTCTTGCAAGGTGTGGACGTGACCGGCATCCAGGAGCGCGCGCGCCAGCAAGGGCCGTCCGACCGAGCTGCCGGGTCTGGCAGCCGCCTGTTCCAGGACACCATCCACTTCGAGGGGCGCCCCCAATGCCGCAAGACGCGAGCCGATTTCTCGAAGCCGCGACACGCGATGCGCACGTTGCTCCTCCAGAAAGGCCGCCAGCGGTTCGTGGGCCACGTCGATGAAATAACCCAGCACGTGAACGTCTCGCCCTTGATTGACGGCGGTGATTTCGATCCCCGGGACAAGTCGAAGGCCCGCGGCGGTGGCCGCCTTCCCAGCCTCCTGGAGCCCGGCCACGGTGTCGTGATCGGTGACGCTGATGGTTCTCAGACCCGCTGCCGACGCACGGTCAACGAGCTCTCGCGGTGTGAGCCGTCCGTCCGAGGCGGTCGTGTGCAGGTGCAGAT
>JBOGIV010000503.1:0-6172 GCA_050747925.1 Vicinamibacterales bacterium | reverse complement strand
GAAGATGCCCGAATGGCGAAACGCACGAGAGGGAAACACCGGAACGGCGACAAACGGTGGCTCAGCCTGGAAGAGCGACAACACGTAGGACGACAGCGACATTTCCGCGATGTCGAACTCGCGGTGGCGCAACATCCGGAAGAACGTCTCCTCGACCGGCAGCTCGAGGCAGTTCAGATCGATTCCGTCAGGCCGCACTCGGCCGTCGACCAGCGCGCGCGTGCGATCGTAGTTCCAGCACGCCATGGTGAGCCTGAGTCTCGACACGTTGCGGGATCCCTTCTCAGCCCGCACTCAGGCGCATGCTACTCGGTTCATAATGCTCGGGCCTCGTCAATGCCACCAAGCCGTGCCATGAACATGACTCCGATCGAGACGAAACAGAACCTCGTGGACGCCATCCGCATGCTGGAGCTGGCAGAGATTATCGATCACAGCGGCCACTGCAGCATCCGCCGCAACGCGGATTCCTTCTACATCAACGCGGGCGCGGCGGTGCGCAGCGCTTTGACCGTCGACGAGATCGTTGTCGCCGATCTCGACGGTCGGGTCCTCGAAGCAACGGCGCGGCCTCCCCTGGAGTTTCACATTCATTCCGAAATCTACCGGGCCAGGCCGGATGTGCATGCCGTGCTGCACACCCACCCGCGATGGTCGACACTGCTCACGATGGTCGGCGTGGCGTTTCAGCCGGTCTACGCACAAGCGAGCCTGCTGGGCGACATTCCGCTGATGCCCTCGCCGCTCTCGATCAACACACCGTCGATGGGCCAGCGGCTTGCCGCGACGCTCGGACCGGCCCGCGCGGTGCTGCTCAAGGCGCACGGCGCCGTCGTGGTGGGCGCCGACATCGTCGAGGGCTTCGCGCTGGCCACCTATCTCGAGGAAAACGCCCGGCGGCAATATTTGGCGTTGCAAATCGGCGAGCCCTACGTCTTCACCGACGAGGAACAGCAGGCGTGTCGATCGAATCTCTGGTCGCCGAGTCTGTTCAGAAAGAGCTGGGACTACTTTCGCGCGAAGCTCTAATTGCTCGCGCAGGTCTAGCGCTTTCTCCGGGCGAGCTCGGCGTCGAAAAGCTTGCGAATCGCCGGATCCTCCCGGTTGGCTTCGATCTGTTCGACCTCGAGCGGAATGCCCAGCCGTTTTGGGAAATCGCCTTCCGTCACCGCGAAATACCGCGCCGGTACGGTCCCGGTGTTGAAGTGCTGATGGTACCAGAAGTACGGCGGCGACACGATCGAGTGCTTCTGCCAGTCCATCTTCACGTAATCGGTGAGCAGATCGTTCTTGCCGGCAATGCTGAACCCGTCGCCGTTGAGGATGAGGATGATCGCCTCGTACGGATGGCGGTGTCCGAGCTTGTATTCGCCGACCCCGAACTCCGAAATGTGCGGCTCGAGGATGGTGTTGCCGCCCATGTCGTAGAACATGCTTGCGTTGTCACCACCGCGTTCCTCCCACCTGACCACGTCGGCGGTGCGGATGTCAGGTACGAGGTTCGTCTTGTCCCAGCGCTGTCGAATCCGTTCGCTCTTGGTGAAGTACTCCTCCTGACCGTTATAACGATCGGTGAAGTTGAACGTCGTCTTCGAGACGAAGTCCACGTTGCCCATCAGCTGCAAGGTCAGCGGCAGCGTCGTCACAGCCAGCAGACGCGCCGGCTTGGCGGGGTCGTCGTTGTAGTGCCGATGCACGGCGTTGAGCGGCGGCGCGAACAGGCTGCCTTCCGCCCAACGCACGTTGTTGAATTTGCCGCCTTGCTCGACGCGAGTGAAGCCGCGCCCGCCCAGGACATAGATCAACTGCTCGTACATGTGCTTGCCTGGGTTCAGCGCCTTTCCCGCGGGGATTTCCATGATCACCGCGTCCATGTGGACGTTGCCCGAGAAGTGGCAGTAGAGGCCACGGCCACCGATGTCCGGCCAGGGTTTCAGCTCCTGGGTTGCGGCATCGCGAATGGCATAGCCCTCGATGACCGGCACACCCGAGCGGCGCAGCCACTCGCCGTAAAAATCCCGCTCGACGCGGCCGCCGCCGCCGATGTTGGCCGGGCTCATTTTTTGCGGCGCGGCCGGTGGGGGAGGCGTGGCTCCTGGCTTTGCTTGAGAGGCAAACGCCGAGCCGGCCATGCCTGCCAGCCGGAGCCCGGCCGCGCTCTGCAGAAACCGTCGTCGTGACAGGTCGCTCAACGACTTCTCCTTTGCACCCGTTCCGCGTACGATGGGCGCCGACTAACTTGTCGCCAATCGGGGCGGGTGTCAAGGCTCGCCCACTGCGGCGCGGAGGATCAGGAATGGCACGGTTCACTGGAATGACATACGTGGCGCCCTTCATCATGCTGTGCTCGATCGCAGCCAACGTCGATCTCGGCGCGCAAACGCCGGCATCGTGCGACACGTTTCTGCCCCCGGCTCGCGACGCTCGCGGACAAAAGGTCGGCCCGTCATCGTGCCAGATGCTCGACATCGCAGCGACCATCGCCGGGCGCGCCTACCGCCGGATCGACGTCGGTCTCGACGGCACGGTTGACGGGTTCGTCACCAGAACCGGCGACTACAAGGAGTACCTCACCAACGCGCCGGACCTCGTGTTTCCGCAGACCGCCGACGACGGCCAGCGCTTTCACGCCGTTGCAAAGTACGAGCGCGCCAAAGGTGCCGCGATGACCATCGTCTTTCCAAGTGACGCGGCGTCGTGGAACGGTAAGGTCTGGGTCACCGTCCACGGCCGAGGCACCTCGTTCAAGGAGGGCAACCTCAAGCCCTGGGACAAAAGCCTGAATCCCGCGCAGCCCGCTGCCGATCTCAATAAGTACGACTTGCTGATGCTGTCGAAGGGCTTCGCCTTGGTGAAGACGCGCCGGACCTCGAGCGAAGGACTGGGCGAGATCATCGCCACGCTCGAGAACGGCACCACCATCGACGACATCGCATTCAACGATTCGGCGCGCTACATCATGGACTTTGCCTCGGTCGCCGACAACGCCATCGCCAAGTATCTCGGCACGCCTCCGGCACGGAGATATTTCTACGGACACTCCGCCGGCGCGCGGATCGGGCGCGGCCTGAATTACATCCCCGGCTTGAACGTCGATCGCGACGGTGGTGCGTTTTTCGACGGAGTCCTTGCCGACGATGGCGCGGCTGGCGGCTGGCTGCCGGTGCTCTTCAAGGACGGCAAGGACGTCTTGCTCATGAGCGCTGCCGACAAGGCGAAGTTCGTCCCGCAGATCGATGTGTCGCACCAGATGTACAACAACATCTGGCCGTCGAAGATGCCCGACTACATGTCCGCAAGTTACCTGGCGAACAAGCGAAGCAATGCGCGCATCCTCCGAGACAAGGGGCTCACGAGCAAGCATCGGATGTACGAAGTGCGCGGCATCAGTCATTCGGGCGGCGAGAACCTTCCCGACGGCAAGCGTGGCGAAGTCCAGATTCTGGACATGTCCAAGCTGATGGATCGCTTCATCGACATGCTCGACGCGTGGGTCGAGCGCGGCACACAGCCTCCTCCATCACGCTCCGACGACCCGCAGGTCGCGCGTGGCGGGACCAACCTGCCGTCGATTGCGCTGCCCGAGATTGCCTGCCCGCTTGGTGTGTATTTCCCCTTTCCCAACAGCGTGGCCGGCACCACCTCATTCGCCGCGTTCACGGGACGGGGTCTCGAGCCGCTCGATCAATTGAAGGTATTCGTGGACATGAATCGCAACGGTGTCTGGGATCAGCGCGAAACGGTGGAACAAGCGTGGCGCCGGATGGGGCTGCTCGGTGTCAACGAGACGCTGACGCGCGATCGATATGCATCCTGCGTGCAGTCGGCGGCGCGCTCGCTCGTCAGCGATGGCTTCCTCTCCGAAACCAGCGCCGCCCGGTACGTCGAGCAGGCGCGCACTGTCGAGTTGCCGGCGACTCGCCCAGAGGTGTAGTCGGTCTGCGCCGTCCGTCTGTCGGACGCTCGGCCGTGTCGACACTACAGTGACCTGAGGTGTCGGCGCCGTTCGGCCGCGGCGCGAACTCAGAGCTCTTTCGATTTTCAGCTTCGGTCGTTCCGATCCGAGTCTTCAATCGATTGGTTGAGGCCCTGACCAGACTCGCTGGACTAGCATGCGCTGCGTTAGGGCCGCTCCTTGAGGTAGACCTCCATGCCCCGGTCAAGTCACGGTGGGGCTAAGCGGCCGTCCGGCAGAACGCCAAATCCAGTGGGTTGCGCGCCCCCGCAACCAACAACAGCCGCACATTTATCACGTTCTCGGCTGTTAACGGGCGGGTTGCCAGACGGCGAGACACCGAGCTGATATCAATTGGTCAATTTGGTTCCCTGGCTCGCGTTCTGAGCGAGCCCCTGTTTTCAGCTGCTTGCACGACGTCTCGTCTTCTTGGCGGCTGCGTTGCTGTTCTCGGATGTCGACTGGCATTCCCGGATCGGTCCCAAGAGGTCCAATGCGCCCCTCCGAAACACCTTCGTTCCTTCTTGTGAATGAAGTGGCCGTGCTGCTTCGAACAAGCGTCAAGGCGATCTACGCCATGATCGAGCGCGGGTCCTTGCCCGGCGTCGTGAGGATTGGTCGACGCGTGTTGGTTCGGAGCGACATCCTGCTAGACTGGCTGCGCCAAAAGTCCGCGCCATCGCTGGAAAGGTGAAATAGCGATGAGCGCAAAAGTTCGACCGTATGGGAATGATGGCTGGGAGGTGGACATTCGTGTCCTGCTCCCGGATGGAACAACCATCCGCGAGCGGAAGAAGGCCCCGTCGTCCAGCAAGAATGCCGCGCAGCGGTGGGCCGAAGCACGCGAGCGCGTGCTGCTCGTTCACGGCAAGCCGAAGTCGGTCAAGAATGAGGAGGTGCAAGAGAAACCCACATTCAGGGAATTCGCGCCGCGTTTCCTCGATGGATACGCGACGGCGAATCGTTTAAAGCCGAGCGGGATCGCCGCGAAGAAGTCGATCCTTGGCGTTCACCTGATTCCCTTGCTCGGCGACCGGCGGCTGGACGTGGTCAGAACGGAGGATGTGCAGCGGCTGAAGGCCGCTCTTGGACACCGTGCGCCGAAGACCGTCAACAACGTGCTGACGGTGCTCAGCGTGATGCTGAGGACGGCCGTTGAATGGGACGTCATTACACACGTCCCATGCGTGATCAAGCTGCTCAAGACGACGAAGGGCGCCGCGAGCTTCTACGACTTCGACGAATACGAACGACTCGTGGAGGCTAGTCGGCGCGACCAGCAATCTCACCTCGTCGCGCTACTCGGAGGCGAAGCAGGACTGCGGTGCGGCGAAATGATGGCCCTGGAGTGGAATGACGTGGACTTGAACAAGCGGCAATTGTGTGTGGCCCGCTCGGAATGGAAAGGTCATGTCACGGCGCCGAAAGGTGGGCATCTGCGGTACGTGCCACTCACGAAGCGTCTGGCGGAAGCGCTCCGCCTGGCGCGCCATCTGCGTGGACAACGGGTCCTCTGCGACAAACAGGGGCAGCCGCTCACGCAGAAAGTCGTCCAGGTCATGATGCGTCGCTCCGCGCGGCGGGCCAATGTCAAGCCGGGCGTCCACATCCTGCGCCACACATTCTGTTCGCATCTGGCGATGCGGGGAGCGCCGGCCCGGGCGATTCAGGAACTGGCGGGACACCAGGACTTGGCAACGACGCAGCGGTACATGCACTTGAGTCCCGCGGCGCTCGATGCCGCAATTCGGCTCCTCGATGGCCCGGGGCCAGTCGGATCGAGCTTTGGAGAAGGAGCCGATCGGGCCGTGGAGAAATAGTGGAGGCGGCGGGAAAAACGGGGTGAAATTGCAGATTTGCTGAGGAAAGTTGGTGGAGGCGGCGGGAGTTGAACCCGCGTCCGAGAATGCGTCGCCGCAGGACCCTACGTGCGTGTCTCCATTCTGATGTCGCAGCCGGTTGGGAACGGAGCCAAAAGCCCCGGCCGCCATCTCCGATGAATCTCACCACCACGCGTCAGAGCGGCACGTGGCGGCCAGCCTGCTGAATGACGGTCGTCCCCGAGCCGCAGGCGTTCTCGGGGCGACCGCTCACTGCTTAAGCAGCGAGAGCGTAATGCGTGTCCGCAGTTACGTTGTTGTCCATCGGATTAGCGAGGAGATGGCCCTCGGCACGCGTCCCACAGTCCCAGACCCCCGTCGAAGCCAAATCGCCCCC
>JBOGIV010000502.1:0-5623 GCA_050747925.1 Vicinamibacterales bacterium | reverse complement strand
GGGCAGTAGACCCCTAAATATGGGGGTCTGCGGCCGGCCTTGCTACAACCTACTGGGCTTGCTAGACTGGCGCTCGTTTCCCCAGTCAGAAGCCTCCAATGCATCTTGAACGTTTAGAGATTTCAGGTTTCAAGTCGTTCTCCGATCGGTCGGAGTTGTCGTTCGACCGGGGCGTCACCGCCATTGTCGGTCCCAATGGCTGCGGCAAGAGCAATGTTGCCGACGCGTTGACGTGGGTGCTGGGCGAGCAGAGCGCCAAGAGCCTGCGTGGCGACCGGATGGAAGACGTCATCTTCAGCGGATCCGACGCACGAAAGCCGACCGGCGCCGCAGAGGTCCGATTGCGGCTCAGCGACGTCGTCGTGCCGCCGTCGCTGCTCAAGGCACTTGACCACGAGTACAACGCCCACGATCCCGCGCACTCCAACGGCAACATCCGGCATGACGGAAACGGTCATGGGGCGCTGGTGGAGGCCGACGCGACGACCCGCGATGTCGAAGTGACGCGGCGTCTGTTTCGATCGGGCGAAAGCGAATACCTGATCGATGGACAGCACTGCCGGCTGCGTGACATCCACGAGCTATTGATGGATACGGGCCTTGGCGCGAAGGCCTACGCCATCATCGAGCAGGGCAAGATCGGTATGATTCTCAGCTCGCGGCCGACCGATCGGCGGCAGTTGATCGAAGAAGCCGCGGGCATTACGAAGTACAAGGCGCGGCGCCGTGCGGCGGAGCTGAAGCTGGAGGCCGCGCAGCAAAACCTCACGCGTCTGGACGACATCGTGTTCGAAGTCGACAAGCAGCGTGGCTCGATGAAGCGACAGGCTGCCAAAGCGCGCCGATACGCCCGGCTTCGCGACGAAATGCGGCGGTGGGAAAAGGTGCTCCTCGCTCGCAAATATCGGGGCCTGGCCCAGACGATCGAGTCGGCGCGCGCGCGACTTGATCACGCACGCGAGAACGAAGCCAGCGCAGCGGCGCGACTGGCCGAGGTCGAAAACGACCTGTCACGCATGCGATTGGAGATGGCCGCCGCAGACGAAGCGGCGACTCGGTCGCGGGAGGCGGTTCACGCGCACGAGCTCGAGATCAATCGCCGTCAGCAGCAAATCGCGCTCGATACGCAGCAAGGGGTCATGCTGCAGACCAGAGCTGAAGAGCTCGCCGCCGAGCGGTCGAGTCTCGAGGCACGCCGCGAACCGGAGCTTGCGGCGCTGGCTGGCCGGCGCCGGGCGGTCGTCGAGGCAGAAGCCGCTCGAGACCAGGCGGCCTCGCTGGCTGCTGCGGCTGCCGAGGATTACTCCACGGCGCAGCGAACGATCGAGGGGTTGGAAGAGGAGGTCGAACGGGCTCGCGCAGATGTCTATGCCGTGCTGAACACCATCACGGCGATCAACGCCGCGCACGAATCAGCATCGGCGCAGCGCGAGAGGGCTGTCGAAGCGGCCGGTCGGCTCGACCTCGAATCGCGAGAGGTGACGGCTGAGGTTCGCAAAGTGAGCGAGCATCGACGGATGGCGGCCGAATCGTTGAAGCGCGCTCAGGACCGCCTTGATGCCGCGCGAATGGCTCGGGCGGCACGCGAGTCGGAGCTGGCAAGCGCGCAGATCGAGCATGAATGGCGCGAGCGAGAAGTGCGTTCGCGGGAGCAAGACCTCGCCTCCGCCACGGCGCGGCTGCGCTCGCTCGAAGAGATCGACACGCATCGTACCGGTTTTGCCGATGCCGCACGCCTGGTTCTGGTCAGCGCCAACGGCAAGGTCGGACAGATGGGCGCGCTGGCAGACTTCATAGAAGTCGAACCACGATACGAGCGCGCCGTCGAGGCCTGTCTTGGCGATCTGCTCCAGCACGTGTTGGTGGAACGGCTCGATCACGTTTCAGCAGGCCTCCAGTTGATTCGCCAGGAAGATGCCGGTCGTTGTGGGTTCGTCATTGGACGGCCCGAATCCACGGACGCTTCAGCGCCAGTTCATCAGAGCGTTCACTCTGGCGCCATTGCCCTTGACAGCGTGGTTCGAGTCAGCGGTCCGTTTCCTGCGGCGGTCAAGGCCGTGCTGAAAGGGGCACTGGTCGCGGAGTCGTTTGAGGCGGCCGCCCGCATCGCGCCACTCATCCCGTTTCCTGTCGTGACGCTCGACGGCGACGTCTTCCGCGGCCGGCACGTGGTGGCGGGTGGTGAGAAGGCGGAGTCTCGGGGGATTCTGGCCACCAAGCGCGAAATCAAGGAACTTCGAGACCACCTCACTGCAATGCGCGCCGGCCTCGATCAGCTGGCGTCGGAGACGTCTCGGTTCGAGCAAGTGATCGCCCATGCGACAGCGGCCATCGCGGGACTGACGGCGGAGTTCCACCGTCAGGAGAAGGCCATCGTCGGTGTCGACGCCCAGGCTTCGCGCGCCGCCGAGGATGCATTCCGTCTTCAGCAGCGATTGGACCTGGTCACGACGGAAGTCGGTCGCGCCCGCGAAGAGATTGCGGCGCTCGACGCGCGGCAGGTCGAAGGCCGGGAATCGATTGCGCGACTGGATGAACAGAAAGTGGTCGCCGATGGCGGGCTCGTTGAAGCTCAGCGGCGGCTGACCGAGGCTCGAGAAACTGCCGAGGGTTTGAGCCGCGCCGCTGCCGAAGCGAGGGCCGCTCATGCCGCGCTCGTCGAGCGCCGCGTCTCGGCCCGCGCCGAGGTTGCTCGCATGGACGCGGCCGCTTCCGAGCTCGAAGATCGCCTCTCGTCATGTGCGCGCGACGTCACGCTGATGCGCGAGCAACGCGAGCGGCTTCTGTTGGCGGTTGCCGAGGCGCAGCGCCAAATCGACGATGACGTGCGCGGGCTCGGCGGGCGTCGGGCCGAGCTGCAGGCGGCCGACGATCGAGCCACTGAGCTCAAAGCGGAGACCGAGCGTCAGGAGGAAGTGATTCGTGACGCCCGTCGCGCGGTCGATACGCTTCGGGCGCTCGTCGCCGACGTGGATGTGATGCGGGTGATGGCCGAGTCGGACCTCACGCACCTGGCCCAGCACTCGCTCGACAGCGTTGGGGCGTCGCTGGATGACATCCGGGAACAGGTGGCTCAGATGGAGGCCGCCGGGCAGATCGAACCAGATGTGCGGGCGATTCGCGCCGCCGAGGCGCCGGATGCGGACGAAGAAGAGGAAGGGACGCCGGCCGCGGCTGAGGACGGGGCGCCGGCGCAGATGACAGCCGAAGAGGCGATCAGCGAGCTGCGCAGCAAGATCGATCGCATGGGCCCGGTGAACATGATGGCCATCGATCAGTTCACCGAGCTCGAGACACGACACGCGTTCCTGACCACTCAGCGCCAGGATCTCATCGATTCGATCGCGGAAACCAATCAGGCCATCAGCCGGATCGACGAGACGACCCACGCGCGATTCCGAGAAGCGTTCACCGCCATCAACGCCAATTTCCAGCAGACGTTCTCGACGCTGTTCGGTGGCGGCAAGGCCGGCATCGCGCTGCTGGACGACGCCGACGCGCTGGAGAGCGGCATCGACATCGTTGCCCAACCGCCGGGCAAGCGTCTGCAGAACGTCATGCTGCTTTCGGGTGGCGAGAAGGCGCTGACCGCGATCGCCCTCATGTTCGCGATCTTCCGCTACAAGCCGAGCCCCTTCTGCCTGCTCGACGAGATCGACGCGCCCCTGGACGATGCGAATATCGGCCGGTTTGTCGAGATGCTGCGATCGATGATGGACCGCACGCAATTCATCATCATCACGCACAACCGCAAGACTATGGAGATCGCCAACCGCCTCTACGGTGTCACGATGGAGGAGTCGGGGGTGTCGAAGCTGATTTCGATACAGCTCAATTAGGCCGGGTAGGCCGGGTGGGCCGGTGGGAAGGAACGGGGTCGACCCTGGAACCTCGAAACCCTGGAACCTTAGACCCCGTGCCGCTTTAGTCGTCAGTGAATCGGTAGGGAGCAGCCGGATGGTCGGGGCTGAGCCGCCACTTGTCAGGACGACTGGCGTCGTAAACGCTCGTGGGCATGTTCACAAAACTCGCGTACCTACTGCCGCGATTCTGTACGCCGTGGGCCACAAACGGTGGGATCCGCACGAGGCAGCGCCGCTCCTCTCCGAGGTCGAAAACGTTCAGTTGATGGAAGGTCGCGCTATCGGGTCTGAGATCGTAGAGCACCACGCGGAAGTGGCCGTCGGTGAAGGCCAGTCGGTCGATGTGGTGTTTGTGATAGATCCAGGCGCGCACTGACTTGGGAGCCGCATGGATTTGGTAGACATGGACGATTGGCTCGGTCAGCCCATTACGCAGCGTGAGCAGTTCATTCAGTGCGCCGCGACCGTCCGATCCGAAGGACAACAGAGTGAGCGAGACGCCTTCAATCTGGGAGTCTGTCTCCAGATGTCTTGCCGGCGTAATGAGGTGGGCTGTTGGCCCATCGGCGACGAAATCATCGAGGGTGAGTTTCAAGACCGTCTGCGACAAATGGAGGACCTCCTCCGTGTTATCTACGTTCTAGAGCACGGTTTGTTACATTCCCGCGAACCTTTGAACCTCGTTTTCGTATCCGGTTAGAGGTCTGCATGCGCACCATGAAAGCGGCTCTGGTCGGGCTCTTCGTCTCCGCACTGGGCTTTGCCGCGTGCGACGTTCGCACGGGCGACGGTGACCTCTCGTTCGACTTCGCATCCGGCAAGGCCGAAGATACGTGGAGCCGCACCTATCGGCTCGGTTCGGGCGGACGCCTCGAGCTCGTCAACGTCAACGGCCGCATTGCCGCCG
Organism: Vicinamibacterales bacterium; assembly: GCA_050747925.1. GTDB lineage: Bacteria > Acidobacteriota > Vicinamibacteria > Vicinamibacterales > UBA2999 > 12-FULL-67-14b. The sequence goes on along the minus strand of JBOGIV010000502.1, from coordinate 853 downwards.
AGCCCGCGAGCGGCGATACGGTGGAGCTGGTCGGCCGGCGAATCGCCAAAGCCATGAGCGACGAGGGCGCGAAGGATCTCCTCGCCAAAGTCGAGATTCGCGAAGAGGTCGGCGACGAACGTATTCGGGTCGAGGTGCGCGTCCCGCGCTTGAGGGGGTTCTCCCGACACGAAGTCCGATGGGAAGTGAAGGTCCCCAAGGGCGTCAGCGTCAATTTTCAAACCACGAATGGCGGCGTCGTGCTCGAGAATCTTCAAGGCGAAGTGCACGCCCAGACGGTCAATGGCGGCGTGGTTGGGAAGGGTCTGGCGACGGACCTCGTCAACGCGTCGGCGGTGAATGGCGGAGTCCAGATTGAGCTGGCGAAATCGCTTTCTCCGGACGGGCGCATCGAGCTCGAGACCGTGAACGGGGGCGTGACGCTACAGCTGCCAGAGACCAGCCGGGCCACCATCAACGCCCGCGTGGTGAACGGCGGCGTCAGCGTCACGGACCTCGACGTGGTGACACAAGGCGAACACAACCGACGCCGACTCGACGGCACTCTGAACGGCGGCGGCGCCCGTGTAAATCTCGAGACCACCAACGGCGGAATCAAGCTCTCTCGGACTTCGACCCCCTCCTCGTAGGCTCGGCCGCCGACGCGGCCTCGTGGGCTCGCGCTTCGCGCTCGTGGGGCTCGCGGCTTCGCCGCTTCGTAGGCTCGCGCCTTCGGCGCTCGTGGGGCTCGCGGCTTCGCCGCTTCGTAGGCTCGCGCCTTCGGCGCTCGTGGGACCCGGATGATCTAATTGCTGCTTAGCCGCCGGTACTTGCTTTCCCACCGAGCGAAGCGAGGCCTATGAGCCGGTAAGGC
>JBOGIV010000501.1:0-5060 GCA_050747925.1 Vicinamibacterales bacterium | reverse complement strand
ACGCCATTCCCGACCGGATGTCGCGGCTGTCGAGGCTCTTGCCCCTCAAACGCCGTGGCCCAGTGACGATGATGCGGTGCGGATCGCAGAGAAAGAGGTCGGCGCCCATGCCGCTCATCTGCTCCAGGGCGAACAGTCGCAGTTCGTACATCCAGTCGTGAACGAGCGTCGCGCCATCGGCTTGCGTGGCAAGGACGGTCACCAGACTCACCAGATCGCTCGGAAAGCCGGGCCAGAGCCCCGTCGTGATGCGGCCGGCGCCCATCAAGCGAGATGATTCGACCCGGAAGACATCGTCCTGCTGTACGCAGTGGACTCGCATCTTGCGGAGCGTCGACGCCACTACTTCCATATCCACGGGCCGCGTACCGCTGACCTCGATCGCCCCACCGGTAATCGCGCCAACGACAGCCCAACTACCGGCCTCGATGTAGTCGCCGTGCAGGGCTTTGGTGGCGCCCTGGAGCCGCGCCCCGCCCTCGATACGGATCGTGTGCGAGCCCGCGCCCCTCACGCCGACACCCATTCGCTCCAGAAACTCGCACAGTTCGACGACATGAGGCTCGCAGGCGGAGTGCCGCAGTTCAGACAGCCCAGGCGCCGCTGCGGCAGCGAGCAGCGCCGTCTCCGTTCCGGTAACCGAGGCTTCATCGAGGTAGATGGATGTGGGCCGCAAACCCTCTGCAACTTCGAGACGATGACCCGGACCATCCACGACGCGTGCGCCCATCGCTGTGAGCGCTTCGAGGTGCGTCCGAATCGTGCGCCTCGCCGGAAAATCTCCGCCTGGCGGCGCCACGAAGGCACGCCCGCGCCGCGCCAGTAGCGGGCCGAGCAAGAGAACCGATCCGCGCAGCCGTCCTACCAGGGCGCTATCGGGTTCGTCCTTCGTCACCTCACGGCACTGAATGCGTAAGGTCGTGGTCCCGATGCCGTCGACCTCGGCGCCGAGATCGAGGAGCAGGCGGGCCATGACCTCGACGTCAGCGATTCGAGGGACGTTGGTCAGCGTGCACGGTTCGTCGGTGAGCAGACATGCCGCCATCAATGGCAATGCGGCATTTTTGTTGCCTTCAACATTCACACGGCCGCTCAGGCGATGGCCACCTTCAATGACGAGTGTCGACATCGGCGACTCAGAATTCTCCGAGGGTCATTATCTCGTCTCGCAAGATCACTCCGAAGTGGTCCGCGACTCGAGATCGGCAACGTTCGATCAACTCTTTGATCTCGGCGGAGGTCGCCGAACCGGAATTGATGATGAAGTTGGCGTGCGCTGGCGATACCTTGGCCCCACCACGCGAGGTCCCTTTCAACCCGGCCCGGTCAATTAACGCTCCCGCGGACGGCGGGATGCCTGCCGGCACGCGGTCGCGCGCCGTGTCGGGATTCATGAAGATGCAGCCGGCGCTTGGCGACTCGAGAGGCTGGGTGCGTTTACGAAACGCCAGCGACTCTCGAGCGACCGAGCGCAGGGCCGCGGGATCGGCGCCCGGCGTGACACGAAGCGCCGCCCACAACACGACCTCTCCCGTGCGCTTGAGACGACTGTCGTCGTAGCCAAACCCCATGCGACCGGCGGGTATCTGAAGGATGGCGCCGTCGCGCCTGGCAAGACGGACGCTCTCAATCGTGTCTCCGATGTTCTGCTGCCGCCAATGCGCATTGCCAAACACGGCGCCGCCAACCGAGCCGGGGGTCCCTGCCCAGGCCTCGAGTCCTGCATATCCGCGATTGATGGTCCACCGTACGAGCCCGTTGATCGAGATGGCCGCGTCGGCGCGCACCAAATCGTCGGCACCCATCGAGATCGATCCGCCACGAGTGCGAATGACGAGCCCACGGATGCCGCGGTCCCCGATCAACACGTTCGAGCCGCCGCCAAGGAGTGTGATCGGCACAGAGTGCGCGTGGGCCATCCGGATCACGCTCACGATCTCCTCGGCGCTCTGCGTTTCGACGATCACGTCGGCGGGGCCGCCAACTTTCAGCGTCGTGAACGGCGCCAGCATCGCATCCGTCCAGACGCGATCGGCGCCAACGGCCGCCGTCAATTCGAGGGCCAGTGCATTCACAACGACAGTCTTTGGCTCGACGCTCGGAGCAGATGACGCTCACGGGCGATGAGCGCCGAAATCGCCTCCTGACGCGTGCACCATTCGAAGTGAATCGAGTCACCGGGCGCCAGTTGTCCGGCCAGTGGGAGATCGGCCGAGATGACGTGCCCAATCTTCGGATAGCCACCGGCGGTCTGCCGGTCGGCCATCAGGAGGATGGGATCGCCGGCGCTGGGCACCTGAATCGCGCCAATGCCCACCGGCTCAGAAATCAGCTCGCCCTCTCGCGCGCGCTTCAGCGGAGGGCCTTCCAGTCGATAGCCCATGCGATTCGAGCGGGGCGACAGCCGAAAGCTGGCATCAACGAGGCGGCGCTGCACAACCGTGCCAAACCAGTCGATTTGCGGGCCTGACATGATGCGCAGTCGAGCGCGCCCCCCGGTCGGGAGCGTCAAGCCGACGCACCTGCGCCTCGGCACGCTCACGATCGACGGCGCGATTGGCAGCCGATCTCCGGATTGCAGCGCGCGACCCTCATGCCCTCCCATTCTGCTGACCAGGTGCGTGGCCCGACTGCCGAGCTCAGGCGTGGTCAGGATTCCCCCGGCCACGGCCAGGTAGGCTCGCGCTCCCAGTCGACGACGGCCAAACCTCACGCGCTGCCCCGAGAGTACGGGGAACGACTCCCCAACCGTGACCAGGCGGCCGTCGCACGACACATCGAAATCGGCGCCACAGACCGCCATCGTCGTCCCACCTTCGACTTCGATCTCTGGTCCAATGAGTGTGACCTCCAGCGTCGCGGCGGTGGGCTCGTTGCCAACCAGGTGGTTCGCCAGCCGATGCGAGAACGGGTCCATTGGCCCCGCCACCGGCACGCCAGACGCCTGATGACCCGAACGACCCAGGTCCTGCACGGTCGTCAGCAGTCCCGGCTTGAGGATGTGAAGCGCGCCGTTACTCATTCGGCCACAGTGGCGTCACGAACGAAGCGAACAAGGTCACCCGGCTGAAGCAAGCTCGGCGGCGATGCGAGTGAATCGAACATCCTGGTTGGCGTCCGGCCGATCAGATGCCAGCCTCCAGGGCTCTCGATCGGATAGACACCGGTTTGCTCACCGGCGATGCCCACCGAGCCTGCGGCCACCCGTTCGCGAGGTACGCGATGTCGCGGAACCGAGATGGAGGGATCGACTCGGCCCATGTACGCGAACCCAGGGACGAAGCCAAGCATGTACACCCGATAGATGCGTCGCGAGTGCCGCTCGATCACTTCCGCTGGACTACACGCGGCCTGCGACGCCACGGCGTCCAGGTCTGGACCCATCTCGCCGCCATACTGCACCGGAATCTCGACAATGGGGCGAGCCGGAGGCGTCGGCGCTGCTTCGATCGAGGCGGCATCGGCCGAGATCGCTCGTTCGAGGGCAGCGAGATCGGTCTGCAGCGGATCGAAGTGGACACCCAGCGCGCGATACCCAGGAACGACGTCCAGAATGCCTCGGGCACGACGGTTCCGCAGCTTGGCACCGAGTGCAATGACGCGATCGTTCACAACTGGATCGATGGAGGCCTCGAACTCCACCAGCAGCATCGAGTCGCCGCAGGGACTGATTTGATAAGGGGCCATTCTCGTTGGTCGTTGGTCGTTAGCGGTTGGTCGCTAGTTGCGAGCTCGCCGGTTGTCCGCTCGCTTCGAGCGCGGTCAACAGTTTGTGATGAATGCCGCCGAAGCCGCCGTTGGACATGATGAGGATCAGGTCTCCCTCCCTGGCTTCGGAGACAATGGCGTTGACGATCGCGTCCACGCTCGGCAACTGTCGAGCGCGTACGCTCACCGTAGTCAGGTCGGCAACGAGCTCGGTCTCGGAAAGTCGCTCCGCCTCCGGCAACGTCGATCGAAACACGGGCGCCAGAACGACCTCGTCAGCGTCACGGAAAGCGCGCGCGTAGTCGGACTGAAACACTCGCCGGCACGAGGACGCCGAGCGGGGTTCGAAGACGGCCCAGAGCCGATGGCCGGGGTTCGCCCGCCGGAGGGCGCCAATCGTTTCGGCGACCGCGGTCGGGTGATGCGCAAAGTCGTCGTACACGGTGACACCACGCCGCACACCGACCACCTCCAACCGCCGCTTGACGCCCTTGAACGTGGCGAGGCTCTGTCGGAGCGTCCCAACGCTCACCCCCAGATCGACGCCCGTCGCGATGGCGGCCAGCGCGTTGCGAACGTTGTGCTCACCGACCAAAGGCATCGAGAACACACCATGATCGACCCCTTGATGCTGGACCCGGAACTGCGTGACGGCCTCTCGCTCTCGCGATACATCCGCTCGGATGTCGGTGGCGCGCCACTCCGCGTCCGGTGACAGACCAAACGTTTGCACACGGCTTGGCGACGCGCCGGCCAGAGCCGCTGCGTCTGGGCTATCCGCGCCGAGCAGCGTCAGCCCCTGACGAGGCACGAGATTCACCAAACGCCGAAACGCCAACCGCACCTCGTCGAGGTCGGCGTAGATGTCCGCGTGGTCGAATTCGACATTTCCGATCACGACCAGGTCGGGCAGGTACTTCAGAAACTTTGCGGTCTTGTCGAAATATGCGCTGTCGTACTCATCGCCTTCGATCACGAACACGCGGCCGTGGCCGATGCGGTAGCTCGATCCGTCGTCGCCGAAGTTCCTGGCGATGCCGCCGACGAACACCGTGGGGTCAATACCGCCCTCTGCCAGCAACCATCCGATGAGCGCGGTCGTCGTGGTCTTGCCATGTGTGCCCGCAACCACAACCGAGCGCGCTTGCCAAAGAAATTGATCGCGGATGGCCTCAGGCAGCGACGTGTAACGCAGCTTCCGATCGAGCGCCGCCTCGAGCTCGACGTTCCCTCGAGAAATGGCGTTGCCGACCACCACCAAATCGATGGGACCGCTCACGTGCTCGGGCGCATAGCCCTCGAGAATCGCAATCCCCTCGCGAAGAAGAAAGTCGCTCATCGGCGGATAGACG
>JBOGIV010000500.1:0-6536 GCA_050747925.1 Vicinamibacterales bacterium | reverse complement strand
GATCTGATCCTTCGCCAACTGCTGGGCCAGCGACTTCGTCAGGCTGATCTCCGCGGCCTTCACGGCATTGTACGTCATGCGGCCTCCGGCCTCTCGACCAAAAACTGAGGACACGATGATGATGACGCCGCCGCCGGCGCGGCGCATGTGTGGAACGGCGATTCGTGACGCGCGAACGGCTGGGAAGAGCGTCTGATCGAAGGCTTCCTGCCAGTCGGCGTCGCTTGTCGCCTCCAAGTCACCGCCGCGAGCCAGGCCAACATTGTTGACGAGGATATCGAGCCGGCCGAACCGCGACAGCGCCGCATCGATAACCCGTTGAACGCCTTCTTCGCTCGAGACATCCGCGCTGACACCAAGAACTTCGGCACTGTTGGTCGATTTCGAGCGAAGCTCAGCGGTCGCGCGACCGAGCTGTTCTTCGCCTCGAGCACAGACCACCACGTGCGCGCCCTCCGCGACCAGCGCCTCGGCGCTGGCGAACCCGAGCCCGCGGCTCGCGCCGGTAATGACCGCGACCTTCCCTCTCAGCTCGAGGTCCATGTGCGCCTATCTTTCCGCAAGGTCGTTCAAGCGCCAGTCATAGTCGTGAAACACGAGGTGAAACTGATTCTTCAACAAGAAGTCCGATTCGAGCGGCAGGACGATCGGCGCCAGCAAGGCGAGCACGGCGCGCTCGATCGGGCTGCGATCGATGTACCGCGTGTCTGCCCGATCGGTAAACGACGCGATGAACTCCTGTTCCCGCCAGGAGAACAACGGGCTGACGCTCACCTGATTGTTCGCCGGATCGATCAGCACCATCTCGCGGCGGGTCACGATCTCCTCAGCCATCTCTGCCAGCTGCACCTCGATCCGATCGGCGACGTACGCCTCACTTCGAAGCCGGCCGCCGCCGATCGATCCTCTGGCGAGCGCAAGGAGCGTCCGCGCGTCGCCGAACGGGTCGATGACCTCGCGCTCGATGGCGTCGAGCGTGAGCGAGCGGCCGCCGGCACGGAACGTCCGCACCTCGAACGCTCCCACCACCTGGCGAATGCTGTTGGGAGGGTACGAGGCTGAGTCGCCGCGGATCGGATAGTTGTCGATCACCGCCTCGAGGACGAATGCGTTGTAGGCGTTGATCCAGAAGGCGAGTTGTCGTTGCCGCGGCCACGCCTTCAGTTCGTCGGCTGGCACGCTGGCCATCGCTGACAGATACCGATCGAGGCCCGATCGTTCCTGCTTCAGCGCCGCGTAATACACGTAGCCGTCCCGAACGTAGCGATCGAGAATGCGATCGAACGGCTGCGTCAACTCGTCGACGATTCGTGTGGGGGCATCCTGCGAGGCGGCGATCGACACCAACGCCAGCGCACACGCCGCACACGTCAGCAGACGGGCCAATGCTTAAATTCGCCCGAGGAAGCTGGCGACAGCCTGATTGAATTCATCCGGACACTCGAGGCTGCTCAGATGTCCCGCCTTGGGAATGACCACGAGTGTCGATCCGGGGATGGCCTCCGCGATCCGCTTCGACTCCGCCGGCGGCGTGAGCTCGTCTTCCTCACCGACGATCACGAGCGTCGGTACGGTCGTGGTCGCCAAGAGAGGATGTGAATCCGGCCGCTGCATCATGCGAAGGATGCCTCCGCGGATGGCGGAGGGCGATTGGCGATTGATGAGGTGGCGGACCACGGGCTCGACCTGTGGGTTCGTCTCCCGCGTGGTTTTGCCGAGCAGCTTCGGCATCATGTCGCGGGCAACGCCCGGTGGTCCCTCGCGATCGACGAGCGCGATCATGCCGCGACGGTTGGCCCGCCCTTCGGGCGAATCGGCGCCGGCGCGCGTGTCGGCCAGGACGAGCGCCTCGGCGAGGTGCGGAAAGTGTCGAAGAATCGCGAAGGTCGCATACCCGCCCATCGACAGCCCGCAGAGGACCGCCTGCGTGATCCCGAGCTCGGCCAACAGCGCCACGACATCCGAGGCGAAATCGTCGATCGACTGTCCGTCGTTAGGGTCTGATTCCGACGATCCGCCAAACCCACGCAAGTCAGGCGCAATAAAGCGCCAGCCCTCGGGAACGTGCTGCAGCTGCGGTTCCCACATCGCCGCGCTGAGCGGAAACGCATGCAGCCATACGCACTTCCGCCGCGTCCCATCGCCGGGCGCTGAATCGTGGTACGCAATGGTGCGGGAACCGAAGTGCTGGAACTGAAGAGGCATCCCGTCGAGTGTACTGCAGGCTCAATGTTCCTAGTCGTGGCGCAGCGCAGTGGCCGGATCCGTCCTCGCGGCGCGCCGCGCCGGCACCCAGCTTGCGACCAGCGCCACCATGAGCAAGCCCACCGCGACGATCGCATAGGTGGCCGATGACCATCCGCACCACTTCGCCCCGGTTCGCGCCAAGCGCCAGTCGAATGCCAATCTCGCGGGTGCGCTGACCCACGGCATAGGCGAGCACACCGTAAAGGCCGATCGCCGCAAGCAGCATGGCACTGCCGGGCAAAGGCGCCGATCAGAATCGTATTCAGGCGCGGCTGTGCGACCGCGGCGGCTCCGATTTGCTCCATCGACTGGACGTGGAACATCGGGATGTTGGGGTCCTGTTCACCCAGCGCCGAGCGGAGCGGCTCAATCAGGGTCGATGGCTCGCCATGCGTCCGCGAGCGTCCAACACGTTCAGCGCGAGCGGCCCGATACGCCAGCTCTACTCTCCACTCGCGCATCCAATCGCGGCGAATATCTCCCGGCACGAGCGGTGCGGCCAGCCGAATCAACAGGTCGCAGACGCGCGCGGTGGTCATTCGATTCGTGTCATCCAGACGTTGCTGCGGATCTCGGCCGTGTTGTAGAACAGCCGGTCGCGAGTGACGGTGATGACGTACTGCAGGCCGATATTCAAGACGCTTGGGGGCACGTTCAGCACCGAGGCCAGAGGAATCGGGTCGCTGATCGGCCGCTTGGTCACGGGGTCGAGACGCTGGCGCACGATTGTCACGACGTTGCCGCGAATCAGCTGATAGAACATCGCGGCTCCAATCCGGTGAGAACCTCGGCCGCGCGCCCTCGGCGTCTTCTGGCGAGATACGCATCCAGCGATCCTCACCGCCCAGTCCGCCATTGTCGAGGACTGGGGTCACGACCACGCGGGTTCGACCGGCAACACGATGCATGAACGCCACCCATCGGCCGTCCCAAGAAAAGCTTGGATACAAGAGCTGAGCGCCACCCGTACCGGTCAGCACCGGCCGCGCAACGTCCGCGTCCGGCTGGAGCTCGCAGATCCCCTTCTCGAGCGGCCGGCACTCACCGATCAGGCGTTCGCCATCGGGTGACCAGTCCGACGCCAGCGAGAATGAAGCCGTTGCCGCCAAGCGGCGCGGCGTGCCGCCCGCTGCCGAAACCAGATATTGCTCTTGACGGAGGTTTGGAGCATTGATCCGGTAAGCGACGCGCCGTCCATCGGGCGACATCTGCGGCCAAAACGAACCGCCGCCGCCGATGGTCACGTCGTGGCTGGCCAGAATCGCTTCAGCGCCGCTCGCTCGATCTCGGAGCACCAGCTGCCCTCGCTCGCCGCCCAGCATGCGCCCGAATACGAGCTTGGATCCATCCTGCGAGGTTCCAAATATCCGCGCCGGGCTGGCCTCCTTCGATGGCGAACCACCTGACAGGGGCACACTCCAGACTGATGGGGTTTGCTCGGCCCGCATGAAGATGACATCGCCTGAGGGAGAAACCACGGGCCAGGTTTCGAAGCCCGTGCCTTGAGTCACGCCGCTAGTCGCGCCGTCGAACCCGATGCGAGAGAGGTTGACGCTGTCGCCAGACTGTCCCGGCATGAGCACGCCGTCCGACCCATTCGCCAGTCGTGCCCATGCGCCGCGCGGCGCAGTCGTAATTGCCTGAACGTTGGGCCTAGATATTTCGGTCACCGCACCACCGCTTAATGGCGCGACGAGAATCCCTCCCAGTTGAGTGCCGCGGCAACCGCCGACAAAGGCGCTCCGGTCACCTTCAGGTGACCAGATCAGGGCGGCGGCGCTTCGACATTCCGGATGCCACGGCCCGGCGGTGTCGCTGCCGGCGGTCACGATGAAGATCGGACCGGGTGCCGTCCCGGTGCCGGGACGATAGAACGCGATGTCGCCGCGAGCGGAGACGGAAAATGGACCGGCGTTCTCGAACACCTTCCGTGAGGCACCGCCCAGCGCCGGCACTTCGAAGATCTCGTTACGCCCACCCAGGTAATAGACGCGTGTGCCATCGGGCGAGAACTGTGGATTCACTTTGGAATCGGGCCCGCTCGTCAGCCGCAGCGGTTCGCCGCCCGCGATCTGCTTCAGCCAGATGTCGAGCTGCGGCTCGCCGCTCCGGTCCGACGCGTACGCGAGCAATTTGCCATCGCGCGACAGGGCGGGAGTAATAGCAACGCCCGCTTCGAACGTCAGTTGCCGAAGCCTCGGTCGCCCGCTATCGAGAGGCCGCGAGCGAAATGCGTACATGGCAATAGCGGCCACAACGGCAACGCCGGCGACGCCAAGGGCGATGCGCGCCCACGGCCGTCGACGCGGCGTCGTAATCTGTTGGCCGCGAGCTGTCGTCGCGGTGTCCTCCGCCAGGTCCTCCAACTCGAGTTTGAGGTCCGACGCAGTCTGAAATCGCCGGTCGCGATCCTTGCGCAGGCAGCGCAGCACAACGCGCTCCACCTCTCGGGGCAGAGACGTCCCGACGACGGTACTCGGAGGTGGCGGCTCACTGTTCAAGATCGCAGCGAGCGTGGAGATACTGTCGCCGGCCTGGAACGGCCGGTGACCGGTGAGCATTTCGTAGAACAACGTGCCGAAGCTGAACAGGTCGCTTCGCGCATCGACTGGTTCGCCGCGCGCCTGCTCCGGCGACATGTAGGCAACGGTTCCGACGATCTGGCCCTGGGCGGTCCGTGGCGCCGACTGCGCCCGCGTTTCGGCCGAACCGCCATCGACATCGAACGACTCGAGTAGCTTGGCAATTCCAAAGTCGACGAGCTTGACGACGCCTGAAGAATTGACCAACACATTGGCCGGCTCAGGTCGCGATGCACGACGCCGACGCGATGGGCTGCCTCCAGTCCCGCGGCAATCTGAATCGCGATCTTCAGCGCTTCCCTGAGCGGCAAACCGCGCGATCGAATGCGCGCGTCGAGCGGCGTGCCGTCAACCAACTCCATGATCAGTGAGACGCGGTCGCCATCCTCCTCCAAGCCGTAAATCGTCGCGACGTTGGGATGGTTGAGCGTCGCCAGCACCTTGGCTTCATGCTGAAACCGTTGGCGTCGCTCGCTGTTGCTCGAGAGGTGATCGGGCAGGACTTTGATGGCGACCTCGCGACCGAGCTTGAGGTCGCGGGCGCGATACACCTCGGCCATACCGCCTTCACCAAGCGGCGCCAGAATCTCGTACGAGCCGATGCGGTCGCCGGCAGACAGGGCCATGACTCAGACTTCGATCGCACCGCCCAATGACTTCAGATGTTCGCGGAAGGTGAACGACGGATCTTTCCGCCGTTGAGCGACGTAGGCCTCGAGCTTGAACTGATCGCGAAGCAGCTCCCCTGCTAGGAGGCGCGTGGCGTGTGCCCCTTCACGGGCGGCGATGTCCTTGGCCGCCTCGATCACCCGATCGACCTTCGCCGCTTCAACGACGACGACCCCATCGTCGTCCGCAAAGACGATGTCCTCGCGTGTGACGAGCGACCCGGCGCCGAGCCGGGCACTCACCAGCGCTTTCGGCGAGCGCTCCCTCATCTCCGACGGCCCGGCGGGGCACGTCCCCAAGGACCAGAGTCGGATGCCGAGCGCGAGAAGCGCAGCGGTGTCGCGATGCAGGCCCCATACGATGACGCCAGACAGTCCGGCCTCCCGGGCCTCGCCTGCGGCCAGGTCGCCGATGCAGCCTTCGTCGAGGCGGCCATCGTTGTCGATGACGAGGACGTCTCCCTGACCGGCGTCGACGACGGCTTCCATAAAGACGTCAACGCTCCCGGAGTGACGGCACGGGCAGACCCGGCCGGCGACGCGCGTACCCGGCAGCATGGGTCTCAAACCCGGAGGGCCGACGCGGACTGCCATCCCGAGCTGCACACAGCCGTCGGCGATGAACGGCGTGGACCATTCGAAGCCGTCCAGGTCAGGGGTCCTCTTCATCTCGTCTCTCCCGTTTGTATGGTCTCGATCACCAGCGCGCCCAAATCTTCGGCCTTTCGTGCTCCAACACCATACACGCCATGAAGCTCGGCGACCGAGCGGGGCCTGAGCCGCGCCAGCTCTCGCAGTGTCGTGTCGTGGAAGATGACGTACGGCGGCACGCCGCGTCGTCTGGCGAGGCTCAACCGAAGCGCACGCAACCTTTCGAAGACGGCTCGGTCGACTCCGTCCCACGACTCCGCTTCGATCCGAGACCGTCGTGGCCAGCGATCGCGTTCGGGCCGCTTCTGTCGCGCAAGCGAGAGGTCTGGCTCGGCGCTGGGGTCTTTGAGCAGCGCGACGCCCGCACTGGTCAGTTGCAGCACCGGAT
>JBOGIV010000499.1:0-3853 GCA_050747925.1 Vicinamibacterales bacterium | reverse complement strand
CAGTGAAACAACGTCCGCCGTCTTCGTTGTCGCGAACGCGGCCCACGTGTCCATCAACGATCGCCGCTGATTGAATAGGTCGCTGCGGAAATAGGCGGCCTCGGTCTTGTCTTTGACGACATGAGCGAGCGCTGCTTCGCATACTGACCGAGGGAAGTTGGTCCGTTCGGCAGCCCAATCGCGGAACGCGCTGCGGAACCCATGAGCGGTGATCTCGTCCTGTCCCACGCGCCGAAGCAGCATCAGGAACACCATGTTGGAGAGGGGAGTGTCCGGAGTCCGACCGGGAAAGACGAACCCCCCACCATCCGCGATGGACGCCGTACGCTTCAGCAACTCAAGGCACCGGGGCGAAAGCGGGACGCGATGCTCTCGGCCAGCCTTGATTCGTGAGGCTGGAATGGTCCAGGTCTTCGACTTGCGATCAATCTCTTCCCACCGAGCGCCGAGCACTTCGCTCGTGCGCGCTGCGGTCAGGATCAAGAACTCGAATGCCAGCTTGGTTGAATCGCCGGCATCGGCCGTGCGCAGCTTTTTCAGGAAGGATGGGACCTGCGCAAACGGCAAGGCCGCGTGATGGGTCAGTTCGCGTTTGTGCTTCGGCAGCACTCGCGCCAACCCATCAACCGGATTGTCGCCAGATCGAAAACCCGACGCCTTGGCCCAATCGAAGACGACTCGAATGCGTTGCCGCAAGCGCCTCGCCGTCTCTGGCTTCTTTGTCCAGATCGGTGAAAGGGCCTTCAGCACGTCGCCTGTATCGATAGATGTGACCGGGTGGTCGCCGAACACCGGGAAGACGTCTGCAGTCAGCGACGCGAGCCACTGTGCGGAGTGTTTGGCGTTCTTGAATGTCGGGGCGTGTGCAGCGTGAACCTTCTTCGCTGCTTCTTTGAAGGTTGGGACAGCTCGACGTTCCCTGCGTCGATCGGCGAGTGGATCGCCGCCTTTCCGCGCGATTCGTCGTAGTCGCGCGGCTTCCTCGCGCGCTTCGCTCAGCGAGACTAGTTGTGTGGAGCCGAGTCCGAGGTCACGACGTCTGCCGGCGATGATCGTTCGCAGCACCCATCGCTTCGCGCCAGAGTCGTCAACGAAAAGGTAGAGGCCGTTGCCGTCTGCGTAGCGGCCGGCCGAGCTGAGGTTGCGAACACGGACTGCGGACAGTCGCCGATCTGGATGTGGACCGCGCGGCTTGCCACGTTTTGCCTCGTTGGAGTCCTTGGCGTCCCTCATCTCGTCCCACATTCTAGGCAAGATGGTGACGACCTTCAATGGACGACGTCAGACGAACTTCATGAGTTTTCCCTCTAAATTTGCAGATTCTGTGGATTGCCCGAAACGTCATCGGACATCAGTTAGGCGGACACTCTCTCCGCCAGCCTTCGCTAACGCTTGCGATACCTGAAGCGTTAGCTTGGCTCGGCAAGCCGTGCGAAGGCTGTCGCGCCGTAGCTGCGAAGCGCGAAGGCGGACCTCCAGTCTCCCTTCGGTGACCGCTCGCTTCCACTCGTTCGAATTCAACCCCAGTTCCATTTCTAGGTCATTCGCGGCCACCAGGACCGTCGTGCCAATTGAGAATCACGTTGAGCTGGCGCGGCGCCGATCCGGGATCTCGCTGAATCATCAGGATCCGTTTGCCGTCGGGCGACACGCTGTAGCTCTGAAACCGATCGTTGAAGAAGAAGTTCGATCGATCGGACAGTCGCCGTGGAGCACCAAATGTTCCGTTCGGCTGCAGCGTCACCCCCGCGACGGCGTCGCCGCTGATGAAAAAGAGCTCCTTGCCGTCGGGCGACCACATGGGGCCGGATTCCGCCTCCGTTCGAGACAGGGATCCGATGCTCCCCACTGGGATACGACTGCACGTAGATCTCTGTTCGCCCGGATTCGTCCGACGCATAGGCAATCCAGCGTGACCCGCCGCCAGAGCCAGGTGAGAACTGCGCCGCGTATTCGTTGAACTGGGTCACGCGCACCGGCGAAGGCTGTCCGTTCGGCGCGAGCGTCCACAGATCGCGACCAGTCTTGGGCCCGATCTCGGTGTAGAGCAGCGTGCCGTCGGGCGAGAACGAGTACGGAAACTGGTCGGAGGGCCGTTTGAGCAGCACGTCGGGGGGGCGCGATCCGTCGGCCGGCTGCGAGTAGATGTCCCAGTCGCCGACTCGATTCGATGCGAACACGATCCGGGTGCCGTCGGGGCTCCAGACCGGAAGAACGTTGGCATAGTCCCCCGACGTCAGAGGACTGCTGGTCCCTCGCTGCAAGTCATGCATCCAGAGGTGGAGGTGGCGCCGGACAACCGCCTTCGTCCCGTCCGGCGAGATGTTGACTTCACGATAGACGTCCTGCTTCCTGTCCGCCGATTCGATCGTGCCGTCGCGGCTGACCCACACGAGCGATGTCCTGCCAGGATTACCTGACGCGTAGACCGCGGTCCCAGTATCCGACACCGCCAGCCATCCCAAGCTCTCCGTTTCGATGTCGTAGTAAACGTTGTCCAGCACCGACGCATCCAGGCTGGTACGGGTGGGGTGGGCGGGGTCGAACGGCGCGGCCCGGATGCCCCCGGTCTCGTCCACGACGAGCAGACGGCCTGGCGAACCGGCAGACGCGTCGAACCTCGCTGAGGCAAACATCCGTTGCGGCAGCACCAACTCCCACTCGCCTGACTCCAGCGAGAGGACCGCGTTTCCTTTGGTATCGCCCCAAACCGTGAACAGCACTCGTCGTCCACCGGGGAGCACCTGCGGAAACACGTGGGCGTAGCCTTTGGCCGAAGCGTCTGGCTTGGTGATGGATGTGGGCGCTCCGCCGCTCGCAGGAACCTGCAGGAGCCCGGAGCTGAGCGACGCGGCGTAAATGATCGTGTCGTTCTCGGTCCACGTTCCACCAAAGGGATATGCGGCTTCCACGACACGGATCGGCGCACCGCCTGTGACCTCGGCCTTCTGGAGATACCCCTGGGCAAAGAACGCCACCCATTTGCCATCCGGCGAGAAGAACGGTTGCCGGGCGCCGCTCGAGCCGGCCACCGCTCGCGCCTCGAACGCGTCCAGATCGCGCAGGTAGAGCTGCGAATCTTCGATCCCTTGTTGCGCAGGGTAGGCGACGATGCGGCCGTCACGAGTAATGGCTGGATACGAAGTGATTTCGGCACCCGCTGGAAGTGGGATGGTGAGGCGAGCCGAGGTCTTCTGAGCGGCCGCGGGCCGGTTCCATAGTGCGTACGCCGCAACGATGAGCGACACGACGGCGATCGCACCTGCGGTCCATACAAGCGCGTGCCGTAAAGGCGGAGTCGTGGCCACTAGAGATGTTTGCGTCGAGGCTGTCTCGAACGCACCCTCCAGGGCCAGACGCATCGTCGCCATGTCGGGAATCCGCTGCCTGGGATCCTTCTGCAGACAGCGCCTGAGGCAGAGGGCAAGCATCGGCGGCAGATCAGGAAGCAGCAAACTCCAGTTCGGTTCTGCACGAACAACCGCGGCGAGTGTGTCGGTGAGATCCTCTCCGGGAAACGCACGCGCGCCGGTCAGCATCTCGAACAGCACCGCGCCAAACGCCCAGACATCAGCGCGCTTGTCCACGGATTTGCCGCGCGCCTGCTCGGGAGCCATATAAGCAGCGGTGCCGAGAATCATCCCCATCTGCGTGGCACGCGCGGTGAGCGTGGGGGAGTTCATGGCGTCCGTCGTCGCACTCGCGCCTTCCGGCGCGAATGCTTTGGCGAGACCGAAGTCGAGCACCTTCACGGTGCCGTCGCCTCTGACCATGATGTTGGAGGGCTTGAGGTCGCGGTGAATGATGCCCGCATCATGCGCCCCTTCGAGGGCCGCGGCGATCTGGCGCGCGA
>JBOGIV010000498.1:0-2747 GCA_050747925.1 Vicinamibacterales bacterium | reverse complement strand
CTCCTTCGCTGCGCTGCTCGACCAGGTCCGCCAGACCACCCTCGACGCCTATCGCCATCAGGACGTCCCCTTCGAACGCATCGTCGATGCGCTGCACGTGGAGAGGAGCCTGAATGCGGCGCCTATTTTTCAGGCACACTTTGCGTTGCAGAATGCTCCATGGGTGCCGTTGTCGCTTCCTAGCGTCAGACTTGAATCCCTTCCGCTAGTTGGATTGCGCGTGAGAGGCGATCTCGAAGTCTATGCGACTGAGCACGAGGGCCAACTGTTGTTCTCTTGGGTGTACAGCCGCGATCTATTTGATGGCTGGTTCATCGCGCAACTTGCACGACACTTCGGACGTGTACTCACCGCGACCATTGCAAATCCGAATGTCACCATCGGCAAGCTCGAGCTCTTGGAAAACCACGAACGGCGACAGGTCCTGGAGCAGTGGAATGCGACGGACGAAACGATTTTGGCGGCGACCATCCCCGTGCTTGTCGAAGCGCAGGTCCGAGCGACGCCTGATGCGATAGCGATCGTCGACGGCGAGACTTGTTTTACATTCGAGACTCTTAACGTCTTGTCGAACCGCGTGGCCCGCGCGCTGATCCAGCTGGGTGTCGGCACGGAAGATATCGTTGCGATCGCGCTGCCGCGGTCGACCGACTTCGTCGTAGCAATGCTGGGGGTGCTGAAGGCCGGCGCAGCGTACCTGCCCCTTGATTTGCATTACCCCGCACCGCGATTGTCGATGATGGTGAACGAGATGCTGCCTGTTTGTCGGATCACGACGACCGGGGCCGCACCCATCGAAGGCCCCTGTCCGGACGTGACGCTCGATTCGCTGACTGCGACTTTTGGGCTACCTGGAGATTGCCCGGCGAACGTGACCGATGACGAGCGCTTGCGTCTCCTTCTTCCAACGCATGCGGCCTACGTCATCTATACGTCTGGTTCGACTGGCACTCCTAAAGGCGTCACTGTGACGCATGCTGGCATCGCCTCGATGCTTAGAGCGCAGGCTGGGCTTGGCGTCAAGAGCGGCGCGCGAGTTCTGCAGTTTGCTTCGATCAGCTTCGATTCGTCAGTTTGGGAGTTTATGGGCCTCGCGAACGGCGCCACATTGATCATGGCTGGGCACGCCCCGCTGGAGCTGTCGTTGCAACGTCTCGTCGCTGAACGCATCACGCACGCGACACTACCGCCGCCGGTGCTGGCGAGTCTGCCGGTCGAACGAGATGTGGCGTTCGACACACTCGTTACGGCTGGCGCCGCGTGCTCGGCAGATCTGGCTGACCGTTGGGGCCGGACGCGCCGCTTGATTAATGGCTATGGTCCAACGGAGACCACAGTTTGCGCGACGCTGAGCGGCGCACTGACTGGCGGCGAGGTTCCGCCAATTGGCAGACCTATATCGAATACGCGGGTGTACGTGTTGGACCGGCAATTGGAGCCGGTACCGCCGGGCGTCATCGGCGAGCTGTACGTCGCGGGCGTCGGGCTTGCTCGCGGCTATGTCAAACGCGCCTCACTAACTGCAGCACGGTTCGTGGCGAATCCGTACGGCCCATCTGGCTCACGGATGTATCGGACCGGAGATGTGGGCCGATGGCGGTCGGATGGCCAGTTCCAATTCGACGGGCGGTCGGATCGGCAGCTGAAGATCCGCGGGTATCGAGTCGAGCCAAGGGAGATCGAAGCCGTTTTGCAAGCGCAGCCAGGCGTTTCGGACGCGCTCGTCCTAGGACGCGAAGACGTGCCCGGCGACCCGCAGCTGATCGGCTATGTAGTTCGTCAGCTCGAGGCGTCGATTCGCCCCGAGACGTTGCGCGCAGCTGTTACTGCACAGCTGCCGGACTACATGGTTCCAGCGGCAATCATCTTGCTCGACGCGTGGCCGGTTTCCGCGAATGGAAAGCTCGATCGCCATACGCTGCCGCCGCCGAACTATGTGCGAGAAAGTACGCCGCAGCGCCGACTCCTCACGCCGGACGAAGTGATCTTGCGTCAACTCTTTGTGGAAGTGCTCCACGTCGCCGATGTGAGAGTCGATGATGATTTCTTTGAAATCGGCGGCCATTCCTTATTGGCCGTTCAATTGTTGAGCCGCGTAGCGGATTCACTCGGCGAGGACGTTCCGATTGTGACGCTGTTCGAATCACCGACGGTCGAGAAGCTTGCCGCACGCCTCCGATCTAACAGAACACGCGACATCCTCAATCCGGTGCTCCCCCTGCGTCGCGAAGGGTCTCGACCCCCACTGTTTTGCCTGCCGCCGGCGAGCGGCATTGGATGGCGATACGCCGGGCTGCTTAGCGTGCTGTCTTCGGATCAGCCGCTCTACGCTCTTCAGGCGCGCATGATCCGTGACGGCACGGCGCATCCCGTGAGCATTCCAGCGGCCGCTACCGAGTACTTGGCATCGGTGCGCAGCATTCAACCGTCAGGACCGTATTGCCTCTTGGGCTGGTCGTTTGGCGGCTTAGTCGCGTTCGAGATGGCGTGTCAGCTGCGGGAACGTGGAGAACCAGTCGCGATGCTCGCGATTATCGATGCATATCCGAGCTCACCCGAGTTCTTGGACCGTTCGCCGTCAGAACTAAACACTGACCCACCAGCCGCGAGCGGGCCAAGCCAGTTGCGCGACATGCTCTCGACCCTCGAACACAACGCTCCGTCAGGTGTTGGCAACACAGAAATCGCGCGCATTCGCGAATTGCTCCATCTCGTGCCAGAGATTGGGCTGTCGTACTGCCCGAGGA
>JBOGIV010000497.1:0-5580 GCA_050747925.1 Vicinamibacterales bacterium | reverse complement strand
CGCTCCACCGATGATCGGAACTCACGCCGGCCGACGGCAAAAATACCGCCGCTCTGACGAATCTCGTCCTCCTTCGGGCTGAGGGGAATCGGGGTGTAGCTCTTTGCTTGCGTGACGTTGGTGATCTCACGCGAGACCGGTTCGAACGTGAACCGATCGCCATCCTGCGCATCGGCGACCGCCTCGGGACTCTGCACGACGTGCAGCCCAAGGTTGAACGCGTTGCGGCGGAAGATGTCACCCATGTTGGCGCCGCAAATGATGACCATCTCGCGCCCGACTTCTTCGCCGATCGCCTTGAGTCCCGCCGGCGACATCTCGCGCGAGCTGCCGATGGCAAACCGATCGCCCGCGATCACGAAGGTCTGACCCGCGTGTACTCGGGCGCGAAAAGTCGGCATGAGATAACGGAATGTTCCCGCTTTCCAGCGCTCGTCGAGTGTTTCGAGGCTCTCAGACACACAATCGGCGGCCGGTGTGATCTGATCCGTATCGATGGCGTCGAGCTTTTTCCCGGGCTGCTTCGGATCCCAAAAAATCAACGCCGCGCCGCTAATCAGGCGGGCAGCCATGGGGCCAGCGAGGTCAGACGCTTTAGGCCCGGGAAGTGTGTCGAGAGTGACGCCGGGCTTCAGCACGGCGGGCCGCGAAATCTGCATCTGTCAGCGATTGTACTGTGTGCCTCGGTGGGCCTCGTCCGTGATTTCCTCTGGCATCAAGACAGCCGCAGGGTTCGCCTTTATGCCTCTGTGTCTCTGTGTCTCTGTGTCTCTGTGGCCACGTCCGTGATCGTCACCGCAGCGACAGAGAGTTCGTGTCGTGTTTCCGTGAACCCGTGTTTCGGTCAAAGCTTTACAATGGCCCCGCTCAGGAGCCATCGATGAGATCACCACGTTTCGCGTTAGCCCTCGCCCTTGGTGTCGTGGTCGTTGCGACTCCCCTTGCGCAAGAGAAGATCGATCGCGACATCAACTGGAGGATTCGCCGCGAGGCGACCGACCACTCGCAGCTCATGCGGACGCTGCATTTCCTCACGGATGTGTATGGACCACGGCTGACTGGATCGCCCAATCTCAAGGCGGCCCAGGATTGGGTCGTCAGCGAGACCACGAAATGGGGCCTCAAGAACGCTCATCTCGAGCCTTGGTCATTCGGCCATCCCGGCTGGCTCAACGAGCGGCTCTCGGTCCACGTCGTCTCTCCCATCAAAGACGCCCTGGTCGTCGAGGCGCTCGCATGGACCCCTAGCACCAACGGCCCCGTGACGGCGCAAACCGTTCAGCTTCAAGTCCCGGCACGGCCGTCGAAAGACACACTCAGCAAGTTCCTCGAGGCCACGCGCGACACGGTGAAAGGCAAGATCGTGATGGTGGGCGCGCCGCAAATCGTGAGGGTCGCGATCACCCCGCCTAATAAACGGCGCGAAGACAACGACGTACGGGCTCAGTACGATCCCATCTCGCCAACTCCCGGAAACTTCGGAGGCGGTGGCCCGCAGACGCCTACGGATCCCAACGTCCTCTCGACCAATCAAATCAACGAGCAGCTGGATCAGTTCCTGGTGACCTACGGCGCTGTGGGTCGAGTCAACGACGCCGGCCGCGAGCACGGACAGATTCGCGCGTTCAACAACCGCACGTTTGACGTGGCCAGGGCGGTGCCCACCGTCGTGATGCGGAACGAGGACTACGGCCGCCTCTCGCGCATCATGGCCGACGGCCGTACCGTCGAGCTCGAGCTCAACATCGTCAACCGCACGTATCCGGAGGGCGCGACCGCCTACAACGTCGTCGCCGAAATCCCTGGCGCCGACAAGGCGCAGGAAGTCGTGATGCTCGGCGGCCATCTGGACTCGTGGCATTCCGCGACTGGCGCGACCGACAACGCCATCGGTTGCGCCACGATGATCGAAGCGATTCGGATACTCAATGCGATTGGCGTCAAGCCGCGTCGCACGATTCGTCTCGCCCTCTGGAGCGGTGAGGAGCAAGGGCTGCTCGGCTCGCAGGCCTACGTGAGGGAACACTTTGGCATGTTCGAGAATCCCAAGCCGGAGTACGCGAACTTCGCCGGTTACTTCAACATCGACTCTGGCACCGGCCGCGCGAGAGGCATGTCGGTCTTCGGACCTCCTGAAGCCGCCAGGATTCTGCGCGAGGCGACCGCGGGTTTCGAGGACAACGGCTTCTTCGGAGTGAATGCCACCAGCAGCCGCCGGCGCGGCGGCACCGACTCGACCTCGTTCAACGAGGCGGGCCTGCCTGGCATCGGCGTGCAGCAGGATCCCATCGAATACAACTCACACACCTGGCACACGAATCTGGACACCTACGAGCGCATCATCGAAGACGATGCGAGGAAGTCGGCGATGGTGATCGCGGCCGGTGTCTACCACCTGGCGATGCGCGAGCAGCAGCTCCCGCGCATGCCGAAGATGCCGCCGAGGCCGCAATAGGGTGTCAGACACCGTTCCAAAATCTGCGTACCCACGAGAAATCCGTGCCGACTGCGCAGATATTGGAACGGTGTCTGACACCGTCCCGCTATCTGCCCGGCGCCCGCGTGTCGTACTTCCTCATGTTCGAGTAGGTCGCGGTCGCGAAGATCTCGTCTAGGCTCTGCGTCGCCTTGTAGTACTCGTCCATCTGCGACGGCACCCAGATCTTCAATTTGTCGTCGGTGCGGAACAGGACGGTGACCTGGAATCCACCCAGAGATTCCCGGTGAGGGCCAGGCATCCACCCGGCACCCTCGCCGAGTTGCACGAGCAGAAAGTTCGACTTCAGCTCCTGCCTTCGCTCGCACAATCACTCGTGAGCTCTAATAGAAGCTTCTGTGTCCCATTCACTGCGGTCCGAACTGGCGCCGACGTTGCGGCTCGCAGTCCCGGTCGTGGCCGCCGAGCTCGGATGGATGGGCATGGGCATCGTCGACACGGTGATGGTGGGACCGCTTGGTCCCGCCGCGATCGGCGCGGTAGGCGTAGGCGCCGGAATTCACGGCGCCTTCGCGCTGTCTGGAATGGGGCTGCTGCTGGGCCTCGACACGCTCGTGTCACAGGCGTTTGGCCGCCGCGATCTCGCGGCCTGCCATCGCTGGCTGTTTCACGGCCTGGCGCTCGCGCTCATCGCGACCGTTCCGCTTCTCGCCCTCTGTGGACTCACGCTGGTCGCCATTCCGTGGCTCGGGTTTCACGACGAGGTCAGGCCGCTGCTGAGCAACTACTTCAGCGTCGTCATCTGGGGCACGCCAATCCTGCTTCTGTATGCCGCTTGCCGGCGCTATCTGCAGGGCATGCACATCGTCACGCCGGTGATGTTTGCGTTGGTCTCGGCCAATGCGGTGAACGCCGCCGGCAATTGGATCCTCATCTATGGCCACCTTGGCTTCAGCCCGCTCGGCGTGGCCGGCTCGGCATGGGCAACGGTTCTGGCGCGCCTCTACATGCTGACCGTTCTGGTCGTGGCCATCTGGTGGAACGATCGAAGACACGCGAGCGGCCTGTCGCGAGTGGCCAGGTCGATCGACAGGTCGCAACTACGACGACTGTTCGACCTGGGATTGCCGGCCGCGTCGCAGCTCGGGGCCGAGGTCGGCGTGTTCGCGCTTGCGTCGGCGATGGCCGGGATGGTCGATCCCATTTCGAGTGCGTCGCACCAGGTCGCGCTGAATCTCGCCGGCGCGGCGTTCATGGTGCCACTGGGCATCGCATCTGCCGGCGCCGTCAGAGTCGGCCACGCCGTGGGCGCCGGCAGTCCATCCCTGGCCGCCGCGTCCGGGTGGACGGCGTTGGCCCTCGGTACGCTCGTCATGGCCCTCGCCGGCCTGGCGTTTCTGCTGATACCTGGCGCCCTGATTGGGCTCTTCACCCGAGATCCAGAAGTGCTGGCCGTCGGCACGTCGCTGTTGACGATTGCCGCGGTGTTTCAGCTCTTCGACGGCATTCAGGCTGTGGCAACGGGCACGCTTCGCGGACTCGGGGACACGCGGACGCCGATGGTCACCAATCTCGCGGCGCACTGGCTGGTGGGACTCCCGATCAGCTACACGCTATGCTTCATCACCGGCTGGGGTGTTCGCGGTCTGTGGATCGGACTCTCGGTTGGCCTGATCGTCACCGGGGCGATTCTCTTGTGGGTGTGGAGCGTGAAGATCAGGCAATATCTAGGCGACGTCCCCGCCTTCGCCGAGGCTTCGGCGGGCGGGCGCCGGCCTTGACGGTAGACGCGCCCGATGACCTGCGATACGCATATACACTTTTTCTCTCCCAGCTTTTTTGCCGGGCTGGCGGAGCAGTTGTCGGCGCTTGACCACCGCGAGTACGCGTCGACCGACCTCCCGTTACGGCTGGCGTGGGACGATCCGGAGTCGGTTGAATCGCTCGCGGATCGGTGGGTCCAGGAACTGAGTACTCACAACGTGGCGCGCGCGGCGATGATCGCGAGTCTGCCGAGCGACGCGCCCGCCGTGGCCGCTGCGCTCTCGCGGCACCCGACACGATTCGTCGGGTTTTTCATGGTCGATCCGACACGCGACAACGCCGTCGAATACATTTCGCGTTCCGTGGAGAACGGGTTGCGGGCGGTGTGTCTCTTCCCTGCGATGCATCGATTCTCCGCTCACGACGAGGGCGTCATCCGCATCTTCGAGTTCGTGTCGGCCTGCATCCCGACACCGGCCGTGTTCGTTCATTGCGGGACGCTCACGATCGGCGTGCGCAGACGACTGGGCCTTCCGAGCGCGTTTGATATGCGATTTGGCAACCCGCTCGACCTGCATGGCGTCGCGCAGCGGTTTCCCAACGTGCCGATCCTCATCCCCCACTTCGGCGCCGGGATGTTGCGCGAAGCGCTGATGCTCGCGGATGTCTGCCCCAATGTGTATCTCGATACGTCGAGCACGAATGGCTGGATGAGATACACGCCTGGACTGACGCTCGAGCAGGTGTTCGAGACCGCGCTGACCACGATCGGCCCCGATCGATTGATCTTCGGGACCGACTCGTCGTTCTTTCCGCGAGGGTGGAATCGAGAGGTCTTCACACGTCAGCGATCGGCGCTCGACACCGTCGGCGCGAGCCTGGACGCGCAGGCGCAAATCTTTGGCGGAAATTTCAACCGACTGTTCCCGCTTGCCTAGGGTCGCGGCGAGTGAGCACGCTCGCTACTGGCCTCTTCGATCTCTCATCAAAACAGATTCACGGCTTCTCTACTGCCGAGCCGGCAGTGCAAACGCGAACAACGTCGTCCCCGAGGGCAGCACCAGGAACTGACGCCCATCGAGCATGAACGTGATCGGCGCCGCGTAGATCGACGAACCCGTCTGGAAGTGCCAGAGATTCTTGCCACTCGTCGCGTCAAACGCCATCACGTTGCCGTCCATGTCCCCGCCAAACACGAGACCGGAGTCGGTGGAGAGAATGCCAGCCATCGAGGGCGTGTAGTACTTGAACTCCCACTTCATGCCCGCGGTCACCGGATCGATCGCGCGCAACGCGCTGTAGCCGCGGCCGCCAGCCCGCTGTGCGGCGCCGCCGAAGTAGTACTGGCCCTGCACGAATTCCTGCTCCCACCCGTAGTA
>JBOGIV010000496.1:0-28038 GCA_050747925.1 Vicinamibacterales bacterium | reverse complement strand
CTTCATGACCAGCCCCATGAGGTAGATGCCAAAGCATGGCGGTGTGTTGTACATCGACCCGTTCTCGACCTGGACGGCGTAGCTCAGCATCGAGTGAAGCGTTATCGCCGATCGCGCGAGCAGATCTTCCCGGATGATGACGAGCGTGACGCCAGAGGGACCGACGTTCTTCTGCGCGCCGGCGTAAATGAGTCCGAACTTCGCGACGTCAATCGGCTTGCTGAAAATATTCGAGGAGGCATCACCCACGAGCGGCACCTCACCCACTTCGGGCTCACGCGTCCACTCCGGGCCGAACAACGTGTTGTTCGTGGTCATGTGCACGTAGTCCGCGTGAGGAGTCAGCGTGAGCTCGTCCTGTCGCGGAATGCGCGCGAAGTTCTCGCGTTCAGTTGACGCCGCGACGTGGACGGCGCCGACCCGCCTTGCCTCCTTCAGGGCTTTTTGCGCCCAGCCGCCGGTCACGATGTAGTCGGCCGTACCGCCGGGAGTGAAGAGGTTGATCGGCACCATCGAGAACTGCAGCGAGGCGCCGCCTTGGAGAAAGAGGACCTTGTAGTTCGCGGAAACTCGTCCAACGGTCCGAAGGTTGGCCTCGGCCGTCGCGAGAATGTCCTCGAAGGTTTTCGACCGATGGCTGATCTCCAAGACCGACATTCCGACGCCCGGGAGAGCCACCAGATCGCGTTGGGCTTCCTCGAGAACAGGAACAGGAAGCACCGCGGGTCCGGCAGAAAAGTTATGAAGGCGATGAACGATCGTTGACATGGGGGTTGCTCACAACCAACTGAAAAACGAATTGTATCGAATAGGAATTCTAATGGAGGCGGCTTTGGTTTGGCTCAAATGAGGTGTGAGAGGAGGCCGTCTCGCAGTTTGGGCTCGAACCAGGTCGATTTCGGGGGCATGGTGCCGCCGGCATCGGCGATTCGCATCAGGTCATGCACAGAGACAGGAAACATCGAAAACGCAACGGCGAACTCCCCGGAGTCCACCAGACGCTCCAGCGCATCGCTCCCTCGAATCCCGCCGACGAAGTCGATGCGTTTGTCCGTGCGAACATCGTGAATGCTCAGCAGGGGCGAGAGCACTTCCTCTTGCAGCCAGCTGACGTCAAGAGTTTCGGCCGGCGTCAGCGTGAGCGTCCACCACTCTCCTCCCAAGTACATCCCGACCTGACCCTTCCTGTTCGGTGAAGCCACTCCGCTTCTGGTCGCGCTCACTCGCGAGCTCAGGCGTGACACGACGTCGGACGATGAGAGGCCGTGGAGATCGCGAACGACGCGGTGATACGGCAGCACGTGCATCTGATTATCGGGAAACGCAACCGCCAGCACCCCGTCGCATTCCTGGAAGGAAGAGTCGGAGGCGCTCCTCTGCTCGCGAAGCACTCTACGGCTGCGCGCCGCGCTCGCGGCGCGGTGGTGACCGTCGGCGATGTAGAGACAAGGAATCGCGGCACACGCCGACATGATATGGTGGTGCTCGCTCGAAGCGACCCGCCAGATCTCGTGCCTGATGCGATCGGGCGCCACGAAGTCAAAGAGCGGCGCTCCCTTCACGACTCGTGCGACCACCGCATCAACGTCTGGCGAAGCCTGGTAGGTGAGAAACACAGGCCCGGTCTGCGCGCGAATCGCGATCATGTGCCGCGTCCGATCGTCTTCCTTGTCGGGCCTGGTCTTCTCATGCTTCTTGATTAGGCCGCGATCGTACTCATCCAGTGAGAAGCACGCCGCAATGCCCGCCTGCACATGCGAGCCCATCGTCAACCGATAGACGTAGATGCTCGGCTCGCTTTCGACGACCAACGGCGCCGTCGATCGCAACGTAGAAAAACTGTCGATGGCCTTTGCATAGACCGCATCACCATGCGGGTCTGTTCCCGATGGCAGATCGATTTCCGGACGGGAGACATGGAGAAAGCTCACCGGGTTACCAGCCGCGAGTGACTTCGCTTCGTCCGCATTGACGACGTCATAAGGCACGGCCGCCACACGAGCGGCGGCTTCAGGCGACGGTCGTAACGCTGTAAATGGATAAATACGAGACATGAAACGTTAATTATAGGCCGCCCTCGGCAAGTGTCTTGCAGGCAGGTGCACCTTAGGAGGTCCTATGACGCGATTCGTGAGTCGAATCGTTATCTGTGTGTCATTTTTACTTCCCGTTTTGCTGCTCGCCGTCGCCGGATCGGCTGCGGCGCAACCTGGCGTTCGTGGCGGTGTGTCGATCGACCCCGATCAGGCGTATTTCGGTGCCCACTATGAAACGGCCCCTCTGATCGATCGACTGTACTTTCGCCCGAATGTTGAAGCCGGCGTCGGCGATGACCTGACCCACGTGGGCCTCAATATGGAGTTCGTCTACAAGTTTCCACGGCGGCGTCAGGGTTGGGTTCTGTATGTCGGCGGAGGCCCCGCCGTGAACTTCTATACGTTCGACCGACCTGGGGATAACGATACCAACACCGAGGGCGGACTCAATCTGATGATTGGTGTGGAGCACTCGAGGGGGTGGATGTTCGAAATCAAGGTAGGCGCGCTGGACTCGCCCGATGTGAAATTCGGCGTCGGATGGACGTTCAGATAAAGGAGCGATCGGCTATCGGCCAGCCGAGAGCTGTTTCAGTTCGCGGAGCGGGATCGTGAAGGCGCCAGCATCAAACCTAGCCAGCGATCCCGTTCCGCGTTGAATGTCGTGAGCAGTGTACCCGGGACCGGTTCCCCGGCCGGCATGTTGCGATGCTCGATGACGGGGTTGGCATAGGCGCCGTTCTTGCGCAGTCCGTAATGCAAGTGCGGCCCTGTTGCGAGCCCCGTCGCACCGACCTTTCCAAGCAACTCTCCCTGATCGACGCGTTGCCCCGCCCGAACCGCTATCGCAGACAGATGTAGATACTCGGTCTCGTAACCATTTGGATGACGGACCCGAACGGTTCGTCCGCCACCCGAGGTCCATCCCCCCATCGTCACGACGCCGGGAGCGACCGAGATGACGGGTGCGCCGGTGGGCGCGTGATAGTCGACACCGTGATGCGCGCGCGTGTCGTTCAGAATCGGATGCCGGCGCGCGCTCGAGAAGCGTGACGTGATGCGTGGCTCGAACTTGAGCGGCGACTTCAGAAAGAAGCGTTTGAGCGATCGGCCGCGCTCGTCGTAGTAGCCGGGTTTGCCACCATCGGGAGTGAAGCGAACCGCGCGAAGCTCCCGGCCGGCGTTCACGAATTCCGCGGCCAGAATGACGCCATAACCCGAGAGCACACCCTCACGACTCTCGCGTTCGACCAGAACCCGAAAACGATCGCCTGGCTGGACATCGGAGTTGAAATCGATCTCGCCGGAAAAGACGTCGGCGAGACCTAACGCGAGGTCGATGCCCTCACCAGCCTTGTCGATCGCTGCCGTCAGTGAGTTGGTCTGCCGGTCGATGTCCCCCTCGATCGTCGTGACCGTCACTTCCTTGGGAATCCGATCGATCGCCGCCAGGAAACGGGGAGGACCGTCGAGGGCTGCGCGCGCGACTTGCAGTTGCGAGTCGTCGTCGATCTCGTACACGAACTGCCGAACGCGGCCGTCCACCAGTTGATCGATTTCGTACGGCTGTCCCGCTCGAAGGCGACGAACGTCGAACGCGCCGCGGATGGCCGAGACGAGGGCCAGGGCGTCGGCCGGATCGATCGCGAGTCCGTCAAGCATTCCGGCCAGCGTGGCGCCTGGCCGCACCACACCGATCAGCAAATCGGCGTCGCGATCGAGGACGACATCGAAATCAAGGCGAGAAACGGTGACCGGATTTGCAGCGGAAACAAAACGATATGCGCCCGATGCGGTGGCGACGACCAGCAGCGCGATGATGAAGAGCAGGTAGGGGCGGCGCATCTCCTTGGGTCGGGTGATGCTACACCAGTCGCTACTGACCGGGCATCCGAATTGTGACTTGCGTGGTCACCCCCGCGTCGATGTGCACGCGTTGCTTCACCGATCCGCTGGGGGCGTCGAACAGCAGTTCATGGTTGCCGGGGGCCAGGTCGGTGAGCCGGACGGGCGTCACGCCGCGCTTCTGGCCATCCACCGAGACCTTTGCTCCAGTCGGCTCGCTGCGAAGGTCGAGCCCACCGGTGAGTGGAACGCTCTGCAGCTCGATGTACTGTGCGGTCTGGACTCCGGCCTCAATCGTGACGGGAATCACGCGCGAATCTGAGCTGCCCACCCGAATCTCCAGCACGTGTGCGCCGGCTGGGAGCTGGACCGTCGTTGGCGTGACGCCCCGATCTTCACCATCGATGATGACGCGCGCGGACGCTGGGCGCGAGTACACCACTAGATCGCCCATTCCGGCCGGGGACGACCCCGGCGGGTGATTCCACAACCACATCAACACACCGGATTGCAGCATCGCGAGCACGACCAGCGTGAGGGCAAGCGAAGTGCGAGTGACCGCCGAAGCTCCCGCCGCTGGGGC
Organism: Vicinamibacterales bacterium; assembly: GCA_050747925.1. GTDB lineage: Bacteria > Acidobacteriota > Vicinamibacteria > Vicinamibacterales > UBA2999 > 12-FULL-67-14b. Next base: position 23,574 of record JBOGIV010000496.1, on the reverse strand, counting down.
CGGTAGCGCTGGTGACGGTGCAGCCGCCAGAGGTGCGCTCGCCTGCTCGGGCCCAACAGGCATTGGCTGCCGAGCCGAAACCGCTGGAGCCGGCTCAGGCGTCGGAGCGACCTGTGTGGATGCCACGTCGGGAGCGGACACAACGATGGGGCCCGGCTTCGATGGAGCCGCCTCCATGTCTGGGAGGGTAGCCTCTGCGGGTGGGGCCAGTCGCCCCGACGCAGGTTCGACGAGGCGCAAAATGGGTTCTGGCGTCGGCGGCTTGGGCGGGACGCGATCGCGGTCGATCAGCGGACCGACGCGGCCGACGAACGCTTCGAGCCCGGCAGGGGTCGTGACGTAAGACCGCTCGCCTGCAAGCATCGACTCAAACGCCAGGTGCGCTTCCTGGGGCGACTGGAACGCGGCGCGCGAGTCGAGCTGCAACGCGCGCAAGAGCCAATGCTCCATGCCGGCCGAGAGCGGTACCGTGGCCCCTTCTCGCCGCTCACGCAGCACCTCGACCAGCTCAGGCAGCTTCGCCGGGTACTCATCGTCTGCCAGCGTGCGGCCGGTCAACAAGGAGAGCGCGATCACCCCCACCGCATGAGCGTCGGCACGCGCGTCGATTCTGGCGTGGCCAGCAGCCGGCGCGACGACGACTCGGAACTCCCGCCAGAGCCGATCGCGGTTCGCGTTGAGGCGCTCGATCGCCGGGCCGAAGGCATGTTCGGTGATGATGAGCCGCGCTTGCGGCGTGAGCAACAGCCGCTCCGTCGCCAGATTGCCAATAGCCGACTCGCGATTGTTGCGGGCAAAGAGCGCTACCGCTGGAAGCAGCTGCCGGAGCAGACCGATGACGACCGTCGTGTCGATCGGAATCCGCTCTGTCGCGGCGACCCGCAGCAACTCGGAGAGTCGCCACCCTGGCAGGCTTTCCGAGACAAGGACCAGCCGGTCGGCTGCCGGGCGATCGAGGCGACGCACGCGCGCGTACGAAGCGTGGCGCGCGTTGGCCACGCGCACGACGCGTTCGCTCAGCGCGGCGACGAAGCCGGGGTGATCGACCAGCAACGGAGAAAGCTCGAGTAACTCGACCTCTTCTCCGGTGTCGACATCGACTACGCGAGTTCGGCTGCCGAATCCGTCTTCGAAAGACACGTCCGATTTCACGGAGGCGGGAGCAAGCACCCCTCGTGCTGTGCAACGCGCTTTCCACAACTTACCTCTGCCTAAGTGCCAGACGCCTTGGGACTTACCAAAAGTCTCCTGCGGTGGGTCAGCCGGAACGATTTCAAATCTCGCGGGTGGATCACGATTTCGTTGGTGACCTCGGTCTGCGGCCCTCCAACCTGCGTGTGGAGTTACACTGCCACGGTTTCGGAGGACGAGATGATGACGAGACGACTGCTGATGCTGCTGAAGCCGACGGCGCCGCGGCCGGGGACTTCGCAGTAGAACCCGTGGCCCGCCTCCGCTCGATGGGCCTGCCGGCGAGCTTCGGCGAGGTCCGCCGATGCGGCCTTCGGCCCGCCGAGGCGGAAAACAGTAGAGCCAGTCGAACCTGAATAGACATCTTCTAAGGCCACTATCGTGACGTTTGAAGCAGGTTTTCGGCGGGCCTTAGAAGATGTCTCGCCCCGCGGAGCTGGGCAAAACTACACTGCCCCTAGCGAAGCGGAGCCGAGTACTTCTAGCGAGGCTCCGCCTCAGACCCCCAAGCATGTGCGGTATGGCTCCGCCTCGCTAGGGCAGTGTTGGTCTTGCCCGGCCTCCGGCCGGGCGAGAAAACTTGACTCAACTGCATGAATTTCTGGGAGTCAAGTTTTCTAGGTGGTTTGAGGCGAAGCTTCGCTAGGCGACAATAGGGGCTGTTGGATCCTGTCTCTGTTCTCGCCGTCATCCTGGCTCTGGTCGCGGGGTTTGTGGCAGGTTGGCTCCTCGCGTCGAGGACCCGTCGTCAACACGAACAGGGGCTACGCGATTCGTTCCAGGCGCTTGCTGGCGACGCTCTCCGATCCAGCACCGATGAGTTCCTGAAGCTGGCCGATCAGAAGATCGGCAACGTCCACAAAGAGGCGGCCGCTGATCTTGGCAAGCGCCAGCAGGCGCTCGATGCGTTGGTCTCGCCCATCAAAGACACGCTCACGCTGCTTGGGGCGACCCTTCAGGACACCGATCGGCACCGCACAGCGGATTCGGCCAGACTCCAAACCTTGCTCGAGCAAGTCGGCCTCACCCAGCAGAAGCTCCGGCTGGAGACCGAAAACCTGGTCCGCGCGCTGCGATCGCCCGGCGTCCGTGGACGCTGGGGCGAAGTGCAGCTGAAAAGAGTCGTTGAGCTGGCGGGAATGCTCGAGCATTGCGACTTCAGCGAACAGCCAACGGCGATCTCTGATACGGGCCGGCTGCGGCCCGACCTCACCGTGAATCTTCCCGGCGGCCACACCATCGTCGTTGACGCCAAGGCGCCGCTCGAGGCGTTTCTGGACGCACAGGCAGCGACCGATCCCGGCGTTCGAAGCGGCAAGCTCGCCGATCACGTTCGCCAGGTTCGCGAGCACGTCAGCAAGCTCGGCGCCAAGGGGTATTGGGAGCAGTTCTCTTCGTCGCCGGACTTCGTTGTGCTGTTCCTGCCGACCGATGCCATCTTCCTGGGCGCGCTCGAGCAGGATGCTCAGCTCATCGAGTTTGGCGTCAAGGAACGCGTGCTCATTGCCAGCCCATTGACGTTGATCGCCCTTCTCCGCGCCGCCGCGCTCGGATGGCGACAGGAGCACCTGACCATCAACGCCGAAGAGATCAGCAAGCTGGGCCGAGAGCTCTACGAGCGCGCGCGCGTGTTCACGGATCGATTGGACGGCATCGGGTCGAAGCTCGACGCAACGGTTCGCGCGTACAATGAGGCGGTCGGCACCTACGACACTCGCGTCATGGTGTCGATGCGACGGTTCAAGGATCTGGGCGCCGCGACAGGCGACGACATTCAGCCAGTGGCGACCGTCGACAGCGCAACTCGTAAAGTGCAGAGTGCGAGCCAGCAGGATCTGCTTGACGCCGCCATCATCGAGGGTGAGGTCGAAGAGACTCGCAGCTAGGGAGAAGGATTCATGAGACTGACGTGGGTGTGCGTGTTGATCGGGCTCGCGGTGAGCGCTGTGGGTCTGCGAAGCCAGGGCGCACACGTGAAGCCCGAAGCGACATCGTTATCGGGCAAGCCGCTCTACGCGCTCGCGAAGATCCCCAACAAAGAAAAGCTCGACGTCGACCTGGCGCAGGCGGAGAAGAACGTTGCGGCGAATCCGATCGACGCCGACGCCATCATCTGGCTCGGTCGCCGTCAGGCGTACCTGTGGCGCTTTCAAGATGCGATCGCGACCTACACCAAAGGCATCGCCGAGCACGCCGACAACCCGAAGGTGTATCGGCACCGCGGGCACCGATACCTCACGACGCGTCAGTTCGCGAAGGCGCAAGTCGATTTCCAGACCGCGGCCGCGCTCTTCAAGGGTGAACCCGACGAGGTCGAGCCGGACGGCGCCCCGAATCCGTCCGGCATCCCGCGCAGCACGCTGCAGTTCAACACGTGGTACCACCTGGGTCTCGCGGATTACTTGCAGGGGAACTATCCAAAAGCGTATGCCTCGTTCGTCGAATGCCTGAAGGTGTCGAAAAACGACGACTCGGTCGCGGCAGTAACCGACTGGATGTGGATGACGCTGATGCGGATGAATCGAAAGGATGAAGCGGCCAAGATTCTCGAGCGCATCACGCCGAAGATGGACATCCTCGAGAACCAGTCATACCACCGCCGGCTGCTCATGTACAAGGGGCTCGAGAAGCCCGAGGCGCTGCTGGACCTGTCCAGCGACGACCCGACCACGATCGCGACGCAAGGCTACGGCGTCGGCAACTATTACTTCGTGACGGGCGACACCAGCCGAGCGCGTCAAGTGTTCGAGAAAATCGTCTCGGGCGCCGGCTGGAACGCATTCGGCTATATCGCGGCTGAAGTCGACTTGCACCGCATGAAATAGACCCGAAGGGCACCCTCCTCTATTTTGACGGCTTCGTTCGCTTCGTGCGCTTCTTGGTTCGCGTCGGTAGGAACGGTGCGAGCACGGCCTCCAAATCCGCTCGCATCCACTCCGCAGCCGCGCCCTCCTGATAGTGCGCCCATGCCATCATCGATCCGGTCAGCACGGCTTCGACGGTGCGCGCCAGTTGACGCGCGTCGGTGTTGCGCAACAGCTCCTTCGCGCCGACCGCAGCTTTGATGAGCGCCTGGAGCTCGGATCTCGTCAGACGCGCCTGGACTTCGAGGTGCTTCCGAAAGTCCGGATCCGTCAGGTCGATTTGCAGGTACGAGAGGCTTCGCGCCAGCGCGGCCGGCGAGACGGCCATCTGCGAGAGGCAGTCACCGTACGCCCGTAACGTCGAGATGGGTGAGGGATTCGCCTTTCGCAGATCGGCGAACATCTGCGACGTTCCACTCGAATAGCGGTCCGACAGCGCCAGCAGCAAATCCCGCTTCGACCCGAAGCGCTGCACCAGCGCGCCCGCGGTGACGCCGGCCTCAGCCGCAATCGCGGCGAGCGTCAGCTCGCTCGGACTGAGCCGCGACATCGCCCGATAGGTCGCGGCAAAGACCTCTTCATCACTCACCTTCCGCGGCCGTGGGCTCATCAGCGTCAAGGGGATCAATCAGTCAATCGGTCCATCAGTCGTGAACCCTCTTGACTGTTAGTGAATGGCCGTTTAGTATCGTTTCTAAACCGGCGTTTAGTATAGCCGAGGAGGGCGCGATGCGGACAGTGACCTACGGCGGCGCGTGCAGCCTGGACGGGTTTCTCACCGGTAAGGACGGCGCCTTGGACTGGCTCCACTTCAGCAAGGATGTCGAAGCATTCATGGCCGATTTCTGGAAGGCCAACGACACGCTGCTCTTCGGTCGCAAGACGTGGGAGGTAGCCGGCGGACAAGGTGGCGGCGGCGGGTCATCCAAGATGAAGAGTTATGTGTTCTCGCGGACGCTGAAGGCGATCAAGAAAAAGGGCGTCGTGCTGGTCTCGACCGACGCCGGTGACTTCGTCCGAAAGCTCAAGGCCGAACAGGGCAAGGGCATTTGTGTGATGAGCGGCGGCAACTTCGCCCGGTCGCTCTTCGCGGCCGGCGTCATCGACGAGGTCGGCCTCCACATCCATCCGGTGCTGCTCGGCTCGGGCGTCCCCGCCTTCGTCGATCCCGGCATCCGCATCAGGCTGGAGTTGAAGGAATGCCGGGAGATCGACGGCGGGTGTGTCCTGGTGACCTACCGAGTTCGACACTGAGGAAGAACGAAGCAAGAAGAAAGAAGCAAGAAAGAGTGGCCCGCATCCCGTGTTTCGTGCTGGCGTTCGCGGAATAGCGAAGCGCCGAGATGATCGCGCCCCCGATCAGAAAGATCACCGCGTAGAGGTTCACGAGCGATTCGGCTTCTCGAGGACCCGTCTCCGCTCACTCGCGTGGAGAGATTGTGGACACGGTGGCTAGCGAAAACGGGATGTGATCGGTGCAGAAAATCGCCGGCTTGCCAACCGAAGCGCGTCACTGACTGATGAGGCTCGACTTCGCCAAGGCTGGGTCGGGCAATCTTCGCAGGGAATCAGCGCGAAGGTTGGTGACCCAGACGTTCGCCAGTTGGAACCGAATTGGCGGATGGCTCAGGCTGATTGACGCGCTCCCGCCAAGTCGGGTGAGCCCACGAGTTCAGGCCCCCCGACGTCGAAACTCTTGGCGTCGGGAGCCGTATAGTCCTACTATGCAGATCATATGGCCCGCCGCGAGCACCTCGGTGAGCTCGAACAGATCGTCTTACTGGCTGTCCTACGGCTTGGTGAGGACGCCTACGGCGTACCCATCCGGCTCGAGATCGAACGACGGGCCGGACGCGCGCTGACGGTAGGCGCGCTCTACCGCACCCTCGATCGGCTCGAAGCCAAGGGCTATGTGACCTCTTGGTTCGGCGACCCGACGCCAGAGCGGGGTGGCCGATCCAAGCGCCATTTCAGGGTTCGACCTGTCGGGCTTCGGACGTTGCGGGCCAGCCGCGATGCCCTGGCCGCGATGTGGGAAGGCTTGGAGCCGCAGGTGACTCGTGGTTCCTGAAAATCCCCGCTGGATTCGAGTGCTGTTCCGCATCGCCGCGTTTCACGCATCCGAGGCGGAACTCGGCGATGCGATGGAAGAGTACGCTGGCGGAAAGCGGAGTGCTCTCTGGTTGGCCCGACAGATGCTCAGCATCGTCCGAAGGCCGCGCTCTCACGTCACGATTCACGAAAGGAGAGCCGCGATGCTGTCGAACTTATGGAGCGTCATTCGGTACGCGGCAAGGCTGCTCTTTCGAACCCCTGGGGTCACCTTCGTCGCCGCACTGATTCTCACAGTTGGAATCGGCGCCAACACCACGATATTCACGATCGTTGATGCAGTCCTGCTTCGGGCGCTGCCGTACGCCGATCCAGCCGCGATCTTCACTCTCTGGCAGAACAACACCCTCGAGGGCATTCAGCGCGACAAAGTTTCGCCGTCGAATTTCCTCGATTGGCGCGAGAGAAGCCGGTCGTTTGCCGCTATGGTCGCCGTTCGGCCGTGGCGTTACGAGTACATTCGCAACAACGAGCCCGATACTCTGCCAGCCTCTCTGGTCTCCGAAGAGTTTTTCGATGTGCTGGGGGTGAAGCCGCTCTACGGGAGAACCCTCAGTCCGGATGATTACCGTCAGGGCCGCAATGACGTAATAGTCGTCGGCTACGAATTGTGGCGCGAGCGGTTCGGCGGCAACCCCGGCGTGATAGGTGAGACCCTCCGGTTCGATGACAGCCAGTTGACGATCGTTGGCGTCATGCCGCCCGGGTTTTACTTCTTAAGCAAGGAACGTCAGATCTGGGCCCCGTTTCTCCTTGACGAGCGCTATCGACGGCAGAGAGCCTCGCCGTACCTTGAAGTGGTCGCGCGTCTGAAATCTGGCGTCACGATCGACCAGGCGCAGACAGAAATGGATGTGATCGGCAAACTACTCGCGTCTGAGTATCCGAAGGCTAATCTCGGGATTGGCATCGCGGTCGTTCCGCTGTCCGAGTACGTGGTTAGCCACGTCCGGCCGGTCCTGTGGGTGCTGTTTGGCGCGGTCAGTTTCGTCCTACTGATTGCCTGCGCGAACGTCGGCAACCTGTTGCTCGCGCGCGCGTCGCAGCGCGCCCGAGAATTTGCGATTCGCGGGGCCCTCGGTGCGACGCGGACACGTCTGATGCGCCAGTTCCTGGTCGAGAGTCTCCTGGTTGCCGTCCTCGGGGGCATAGGCGGGATCATCCTGGCCTACTGGACGCTTCACATGTCTCTGGCGCTCACGCCGATCGATCTCCCTCGGATCGAAGAGATTCACGTGAGCGCACGGGTATTGATCTCCACGTTGGCGGTCTCTGTCGTCGTGGCGCTTGGCGCTGGCTTGGCGCCGTCGCTCTCGGTCTCACAACCTGATGTGTTGCAGAAGCTGAAAGATAGCGGTCCGACAGGCACGAGCGGACCCACGCGTCACCGGATGCGTGATGGTCTGGTAGTCGTCGAAGTGGCACTCGCGCTCGTCCTGCTCGCCGGCGCCGGTCTGCTCATGCGAAGCTTTGTCACGCTCGTGCGGGTCGACCCCGGCTTTGTTCCCGACCGGGTAGTCGCGTTGGAAGTGAATATTTGGGACCGACATCCGACTCCGGCCCAGCAGTCTCAGTTCTTTCGGCAATCCTTAGACCGTCTCGCGAGCGTATCTGGCGTGGAGGTGGCTGGCGCCGTCACGGCGCTTCCATTCCAGGGGGAGAGCAACATTGAGTTGGAGTCTGCGTTCGCGATCGAAGGCAGACCGCCAGTCCGGTCCGAAGATGAACCGACCACTCATGTGACCATCGCAGCGGGGGAGTACTTCCGAGCGATGCGAATCCCGCTGCTGCGCGGCCGACCGTTCAACGAACGCGACGATTCACAAGCCCCACCGGTCGTGATCGTCACGGCAAGCCTGGCTCGTCGGTTCTGGCCAAATGAAGATCCGATTGGACGGAGGATTGTCTTTCGCACGGAGCGGTTCGCTGGCGCGCGTGAGATTGTCGGCCTCGTGGGCGACGTGCGCCACACCGGTTTGGACGATGTGCCAAGGTCCGAGGTGTTCGTGCCCCATGCGCAGTTACCCTTTGGCACAATGACCTTTGTCGTCCGGGCGTCAGACGATCCGGTCACCGTCCTTCCGGCCGTGAAGAAAGCCATCTGGGAAATCGATTCAGCGCAGGTCTTTGAGCGGATCGTGACGCTAGAGCAGCTCATCGCGGGCACACTTGGCGCCCGGCGATTTTATCTGTGGCTATTCGGCGCGTTTGCAGCGATTGCTCTCGTACTGGCCGCGGGCGGCCTTTACGCCGTGGTGAGTTTCGTGACCACGCAGCGGACGCACGAGATCGGTCTCCGGGTCGCCTTGGGCGCGCGGCCGCGCGACATCTTTCGATTGATCGTCGGGCAGGGAATGCGGCCCACGCTGATCGGCGTCGGCTTGGGCGTCATGGCGGCACTGGCAGTGACTCGATTCTTAGAGGGGTTCCTCTTCGGGATCACACCGACCGATCCGATGACATTTCTCCTCGTGTCGATGGTGCTGACGGGTATAGCGGGCGCGGCCACGTATATCCCCGCCAGTCGCGCCCTGACCGTGGATCCGATAGTGGCGCTCCGGCAGCAATAGTGGGAGCCATCGCGCAATTCCTGATGCGGCTTAGCATCGCCAGCCAGTTCAAGCGAACCGGCTAACGCTGAGGAAGTCTGGTTAGCCGGCCGCCGTCGGGTTCCGCGTGATCACAGGACGCTTCGGCGCCAGCGGCGATGAGCCGTGGCTCGCGTAGAATTCGGTACGCGAGCGAAGGTTGGTGAGCGTAACTTTCTCCGGTTGGCACCACGTCGACGGCTGGCTCAGACGGGTTGACCGCCTACAACAGGTCGCCTGACGACAAAGTCCTCCGCCGCGGCGGCCGCCTTCTGGCCCTCGACGTCGCTATCGCGCGAGCGCCAACCATCTCCCGGCGTCGAAGAAGGAACCAGGAAGGCGTTGCTCAAGTGACCGATGTGGGCCTCACGCTCATCCGATAGCCGGCCCATGTGAGGACAAGCCCGACGAGCTCGGTGACGTACAGCACCTCGACCTGGCCCATGCGCGTCGCGGTGCCGCCGATGCCGGGCAGGATGGCGCCGATCGCGATCAGCACGTTGGCCCACATCCGGTGCCTCGTGCTGGGGTTGGCCGAATAGCGAAGCGCTGAGAGAATCGCGCCTCCGATCAGAAAGATCACGGCGTACAGGTTCACGATCGGGCTGAAATATCTCACCCATTGCCAGCCGAACACCTGGCCCGAGAGCCGATGGGGTTCGACCAGCGTGTAGTGAATGGGTGAGGCGACAACCGCCACCGACGCGACGACAACGTAAGTCACCAGTGCGATGGTCAGAAGGTGTGCCGTCCGCCTCGAAAGCAGCAGATAGACGGTGCCTTGTGCGAGGGGCGCTCCTCCGAGAAGCGCCCCTGAGATGTACCACGCACGGAAGATCGGCTCACGCCAGCCGACCAGCGTCGTCATCGCTTCGGTAAAGGTCCCGACTCCATACGTCAGGATCCCGAGCGACCACCAGAGCAAGTGCAGGCGTTCAGGATGCGCGCGATACCGGCGATAGATCTCCAGCGCGAACGGACCACAGAGCGCGGTCGTGACGACCGGGACGTAGTGGACGAACGTCGGACCCATTTCTGAGGTCATCACTTCTGCTCCGCCGCCTGCCGTCAGAAAGACCCGACGTTCAATCCAATCGTGAAGCTTCTCCCTCTCGCCGGCGCGAACTGGAAGTGCTCACGATAGTACCGGTCAGTGAGATTCTCGATCGCAAATGTGATGGCGGCGTGATCGCGACCGCGCGTCAGCCTGATCCCGCCGCCGACCCGCTGCATCGTGAAACCGTCGAGCGACAGCAGATCCTGCGCGATCAGAAACGGGGAATCGAGCAGCGTCGTCGCGACCCGATTGACCTTCGTCTGCGTCCGAACGCCGTAGTCCACCCACCATCGTCCACTGTTGTGGCTGTATCGCGTGGCCAGTTGCACTCGCACCGGGGTGATGTTGTCGAACGGCGTACCCGCCAGAGAGTGTTTGTCGAGCGGATTCACTCCGTCGGTGATCGTCCCTCGCGTGAAGGCGCCCGCTCCCGACAGGGTCAGGACGCCGCGCCGAATCGCGATCGGCGCGTCCGCCGAAAGCTCGACGCCGGCGATCCGGACGTCGGCATAGTTGGTCGCTTGCGCCAACGGTCCAGACGCGTTGGTCGCCACCACCAGGTCCTGCGCGATGAAGTCGTGGTACTGATTCACGAAGACGTAGACGCCGCCCGAGACGCGACCGGCGTGAAACTTGGCCCCAGCGTCGACGTTCACGCCGGTTTCAGGCTTCACCCGCACGTTTGGAACCAGGCTGCCGACCGTTGCGGGGCCAGCAAAGAGCATCTCTTCGAGATTGGGGTGTCGATAGCTCCGGCCGACCCGTACGAAGGGGCTGACGCGGCCGTCGGTGTTGGCGACCAGACCGAGATCGCCGGTCAGTGCTTTGCGAGCGTACGAAGCGCCATCGGGATTAGGCAACGTCGACGGATCGATCGCTGGCGTGGCGCCCGTAACGAGCGTCGCGACGCTATAGCCTGCGGTCGCCTCTGTGACGACCGAATAGAAATCGCCGCGAACGCCCGCGATGAGCGAGAGGTCTGGTCGCAGCCGCCATTCGTCCTGGGCGAACAGCGCCACGTCTCTCAGGCTCGCGTCAGGCACTCGCACGGGATGCGCAATCGACGCCGGACCCAATGCCACCGGCGCTGGCAGCGGCGCCGCAGCGGGGCCTCGCGCCCCGAGCACGACCTGTCCAACCAACGACGTCGTCGTCGCCGTCGTCCGAAGATCGCCGCTGCGATCGCGATACACGGTGAGTCCGGTCGTCAGCAAGTGCTTCGAGCGAGGCACGAAAACCGCTTGGGCGTCGAAGCCTGGCGTCCAGACCCGCTGCTCGGTGTCGGAGAGAATGTCCAGCCGCATGACGCTGATGGGGAGGAAGGTCGCCGGCGTCGGCGCGGGAAACTGCACCGGCAGCACATTGCGGAGCAAACGCGCCGTGCGCTGGTAGTAGGCGGTCAGCGACAGGTTGGCCAGCCACGGCGTCACTGCCTGCGCCTCGTATCGAGCCGACACTTTGTCGAGATCGCTTTTGGGAAGAGAGGTCGCGTTGAAAAAGTACGGCTGCGCGAAGTCCGGGAATCCAATGTCCTTCATCCGCCGGGCCTGATAGCGCAGCCTCAGCGTCTGGCGATCGTCGAGCCTGACGAGACTCGACGCGTTCACGAAGCGGCCTCGAGCCCCAGAATTCAACACCTCGTCGTCTGTGCGAATGTACGGCGCATTGAAGGGATCGGGGAAGGCGCCAAACGTGAACGGGAAGTTGCTGTCGATCGTGTCTGCACGCCGCAGTTGGCGCGACGCAAAGAGCGGTTGCGTGTCCTCGCTCTCGAACGATCCCGCCTTGTAGTTGTCGTAACGCTCGGCGCCTGCCTGGACGCGGATTGTGGCGCGTGGCGTCGTCGCGCCAACGGTCAATGAGCCCCGCCGCCCGTTCTCATTGGAGCTGTAGTAGCCATTGAAGCCGTAAAGGAATTGAGTGCCAGGTGAGAAGGCCGGTTCACCGGTGATGATGTTCACCGTGCCCGCGAGCGCGTCTGAACCATACATCAGCGTGCCGGCGCCATTGACGATCTCCACTCGCCGAATCGTTTCGGGCGCGATCAGCCCGACCTCTGCCCCCGTACGATCGGTCGCCTGACGCGCGGTGTTCAAGCGTTCACCGTCGACCAACACCAGCAGGCGCGTCGAGTCGAGGCCACGAAGACGAGGCCGAACTCCAAAGGGGCCATTGCCAACTGGCGTCACATTGACGGCCGATGTGATGGCATGGCCTGTGGAGAGTGGATTCTGCGCTTCGATGGCAGCCGCGGGAATCGATTCCACATGCAGGGGTATCCGCCGGACCTCGCGCTCAGCTCGAGCCACCGTGACGCTGACTTCAGTGGTCAGTCCGCCGAGCTCGAGCTGAATGGGAAGTTCGACGACCTGCGCCGGGCTGTCGATCACGATCGTCCTAGCGCTCTGGGAAAACCCTGCTCGTGTGGCCACGACGAGATACGTACCGGTCGCCGGCGTCTCGAGTCGATAACGGCCTTCGCGATCCGTCTCGATGAACGATTCCCGCCCGGTCGCGACGTCACGAGCGACCACACGAGTGGAGGGAAGCGAGGCGCCGGTCGCATCCGAGACGACGCCGCTGATGGTGGCCGCGTGGGCCGAGGCGGCTGCACTGGCAGCCAACGCAAACACGAACCAACGAAAGATGCGCATGACAAGACACTCCGTGCGAAAGTCGACGAGTTCTCGGATCGAACGGTAGGCGACAGGTAGGGGCGGTCTTGAGACCCGCCTTGGCGACCCTGCGAGATCGTCTTTTCTGTCTGAAGGCGGGTCCTAAAGACCCGACTCTACGGCTTCGGCCCGAACAACGAAATCAGGCGACTAGACTCGGAGGCGGACGAGGAGAGAACGGTCGAACGTGTGGGTCGGCAAGAAAACGACGCCCCGTCTTGGAGGGCGCGAAGCGCAGGGCTGGCCGATGCCGACTCGCGGCCAACAGCCGGCCAAGAAGCCACAATCCCAATCCGATCGATCCCGTTGTCGCGGCGATTTGAAGGACAACGGTCGCAACGGCTTCGGGTAGCGAGAGCTTGTCGGATCGATCGGCGGCGGCAACAGCGGGACCGTGCAGCAACGCGGCCAGCACCCAAATCGCAATGCCTTTGCGACCCCAAGCCGACTCACCCGAACGGTAAAGCGCAACAAACCCAGCAGCCAGTGCCGCAGCCAGCACCCAGCGCAGCGCAAGACCGGCGTCGGCCATCCGGCCGGCCCCAATCTGGCCCGCCAGCAACCACCCGTGGAAGACCACGAGGGCGGCGCCGCCCACGCCCGCCACGATCCGGACGACGCGGCGAACGCGCTCTAACCCTCTCGGTGAAGCGGCGGCGGAGAACATTGCGACAATTCTACCTAATCCCAGAGCTCCCGCCCACCGGAACTCTCATCAATTCAACTGAGTTCCGGTTCAACGACCTGCTGACCGTGTCCAGTCGCGCAGAATGCGCGCGCGGCTCATCGTCTCCTGACGATCGAGCCACTCGTCAACCGGCCACCGCAGCCGCCACGTCCAATTCATCTCGTCAACGACGGCCGGAGTGTTGATTCGGTCGGCCCAGCCGAAGGCGTCCTGCAACAGCATCAACGTCAAGTTTGATCGGGACTCCAAAAGATCATGCAGGTGCGCCTCCCGCTTCTCGTCGGTGTCGCCCTCCTCGGTCGCCGCGAGAGGGTCGATATCGTGCGTGCCGGTCGTGGCGACAGAGAGCGGTGGGAAGTCTCGTGGATCGACAGGGGGTTGTCCCGGCAGCTCCCAATGCCGCTCCCATCGCAACACCTTCATGCCAGGGAGTCCCAGACGCCGCATCGATTCACGAACGAATGTGGGAATCAAGCCAAGATCCTCGGCGATGATCTCGGGTTGGCGCCTCGGCGCCTCGTCGGACTGGGTCCGATCATCCAGCCGCAGGATGCCGACCAGCATTTCCCCCAGCTCGGTTTGCGTTGACTCTTCGGCCGGCTCGAAAAATGCCGTTACCGACTTGTCGATCGGTCGAATGTACGTGCGGTAGAGGCCGACGAGATGATCGATGCGGTACCCGTCGAAGAGCGCCGCATATCGAGCTGCGCGCATGCGCATCCACGCGAAGCCGCTGCCCGCCATCACATCCCAACGCCACGGCGGCAGGCCCCAGTCCTGTCCGGTTTCGCTGAAGGCGTCGGGCGGCACGCCGATGGTGGCGTCGAATCTGAACTCGTGTTGCCGCGCCCACACGTCGGGGCTGTCGGCCGAGATCATGAACGGCAGATCGCCAAACACCCTGGTGGGCCACGCCTGGCGATTGGCTTCGGCCCACTGCTCTGCCGCAATCCATTGCAGGTACTTGTAGTAGGCGATCTCGGTCTCGAGATCCGCCCGCGCCTGGGCGAGTGCCTGCGGTTCGGCTCGTCCAAGCGCCTCGGGCCATTCCTGCCAGCGACGCTCGGCAAACTCCGCGTGAAGGGCCCGAAACGTCGCGTACTCCTCGAGCCACCACGCTTCCTGACGAATGAAGTCCTCAAACTGGCGCGCGCGGGTCGATCCACGATGAAGCTCGACCTGGACGAACCGTTCCCACGATCGGCGGAGCCAGCGGCTCTTCAATCGCCGGACCGCTGAGTAACGGATTCGTGGAGCGAGTCGGAGGGCTTCGAGCGCCGCCTCGTCCGCTGATTCGAACGCGAGCTCGCCGCCAAGCCCCGCGAAGTCCGGAAGGTCTGGCAGGGACAGATAGATCGGGTCGAGGGCCATGGCGGTCATCGACGAATACGGCGAGCGTTCGTCCGGCGGCATCTCACCGACGGGCAGAATCTGGAGCACCGACTGCCCCGCCTCTGCCGCCCAGCGCGCGAAGCGCCCCAAGTCGGCGAATTCGCCGATGCCCCAGCCGCGCGATGAGACCAGAGAAAAGAGCGGAACGATCAGACCGCTCTCACGCCGCATCACGCGCGCACTCCTCGCGTCGCCCGCCGCAGCACGCGCCCGATCGCGACGATGAAATGCTCCGGCTCGACCAGCAGACTCACCGCAACGAAGGCTTCTCGGGAGAAGTCGAAGAAATACCCAGGGTGCACGAGGACGCCGTCGCTCGTGAGGACATCGAGCGCAAGCGACTCTTCAGAAACGAGCGAAGGCACCTGAATGACGGCTGACCATCCGCCCTCGACGGGCAGGACGTCAACTGACGGAAACGCCGCCGCCTGCTGTCTCAGAACATCGAGGTTGGCTCGAATCCGCGTTTGGATTTGCTCACGAATCGCCGCCCCGCGCTCGATGAGCTGAGGGGCGGCCACCTGGACTGGCGTTGACGCCGAAAGAAATGTGTCGGCGACGATCTCAAAGGCGGCAAGCGCCTCATCGACGGCAGCACTCGGTCCGCCAAACCCGATCCAACCGAGCTTCACCTGCGGCAGGCCTGCCGACTTCGAGAGGCCGCCGAGGCTGGCGGTGAGGACGTCGGATTGCGAGAGCACGGTGGCCGCCGCCGGCGCCGGCTCCAGCGGGTAGTCTGCGAACACTTCATCTCCGACCAGCGCACAGCCCCTCTCGTTGCACATCGCGACGATCGCGGACAGATCGTCGCGGTGAAGGTATGAACCGGTCGGGTTGTTTGGAGACACGACCAGAATGGCGCGCACTCGACGATCCAGCGCTCGGCCGAGTGACTCGAGGTCGATGCGCCACGAGCCGTGGTACTCGAGATCGTACGGTCTGGCCACGACTGACTCGAGTCGCGTCAGTTGATCGAACAGCGGATAGCCTGGTCGAGGCACGAGCACGACGTCGCCGGGGTCGCACCAAAGCTTGAACAGCAGCGCGTACGCTTCACTCGTGCTGGCGGTGATCGCGACGCGATCGGCCGATATGACGATGCCTCGACGACGGAAGTCTCCCGCGACCGCGGCGCGTGCTGACCAGAGGCCCAGCGGCTGCGGGTCGTAGGCCAGCGCCTCGGGGTCAGCAAGCGGCGCGAGGAGATCTGCGGAGTACGTCAGGCCGACGCGCGTCGGATTCGACTCGGTGAGGTCGATGAAGCTGCCGCCGCGGCGGCGGATCTCGGCGATTGCGCGCGCGAGCGGGTTGGGATCGAGGCTTGGCGGCAGGCGCGATGAACGCATTCAGCGGCCGACGAGCTCGACATGGTCGATCACGTCGCCTTCGAGGACGCCGTCCACGACATCCATGCCGGCGACGACCGTGCCGAACACGGTGTAGTTGTGGTCCAGCCGAGGTGAATCCACGAGGTTGACGAAGATCTGTGCGTCGCCGGTGTGGCGGCCACGCGTAGAGACACCGACCGTCCCTCGCAGATGCAAGCCGACTTCATCGCGCATGTAGAGAGAGTCGCCGGCGTACTCGTTGGCGCCCGGGCTGCCGCCCTGAATGACGAAGTTGGGCGCGACCCGATGAAACGTCAGACCGTTGTAGTAGCCCTCGCCGGCGCGCCGGGCGATTCGGATGGCCGACAGCGGCGCCGCGTCCACGTTCAGCGCGACATCAAAGAACCGGCCGCCGTTCATGAAGAACCGCAGAGAACGCCCACGAATGGCCTCCACGGCAGACATGTTGACGCCGGGCGCGGCAAGCGGCTGTGGAGCCGGCGTCCGCGGACGCGTGGTCCAGGCGGTCAGAATCTCTGCGGCTTTCTCGGCGATGCGAACGTCGAAGTCCCTCAGGTACCCGTCAAGCTCGTCTGCGATCGAGGTGTTTCCGTACGCCTGCAGGCGATTCAGGATCGCCAGTCGCGGATCGCGGGACGTGTCCTTGTGTTCGGCGGTGATGCGGCTCAGCGCCGCCAGAAGCGCGGGCGTCGCGCGCGCGGCGGCACCCGGGTCCGCGAGTGCACGCGTGGCGGTCAAGACCAGTTGGTAATCCTGATGAGACAGATCCTCGATCGCCAGCGGAATCGCTTCCGGCCGCTTCAATTCGATGAGCGCCGTGAGCGCGGCCTCGCGAACGTTGTCCACGCGGTCTCGTGCGAGCGTCTCCAGCACGTCCACGGCGGCCAGCACAGCCGCCGCCCGAGCCGCATAGATCCGGACCTGCCATGTCGAGTGCTGGACGAATCGCGGCAACGCCTTCCGGGCCTCAGCAGGCGACGAGCGCGCGAGCGAGACGATCGCGTGCGCTGGAACGTGCCATGAGCGCGGCCGCGCGGAGAGGGTCTCGACAAGAGCCGTCAGCTCGGTCGGCGCCGCTTCTCCAGCGGGGCAGCCGGCGCCGAGCAGGTCGATGGCCTGCAGCATGACGTGTGAATCGGGGTCTCTGACCGCAGCGCGGACCGGCGCACAAGAGGACTTCTGGAAGTGTCGTCCCCACCCGCGAAGCCCGTCCCAGCGGACGCGGGCATCTCGATCGGCCAGGGCGCGTCTCAAGAAGGCCTCCCGGCCTTCGATTGAGGCGTCGCCACTGACAGCCAACGCCGCCAGGCGACGCACTTCGGTATCCGCGTCTTCGAGCGCTCGATCGATCACTGAGGAAGTCGCCTGGCCTCCAGTGACCAGCGCCGCCATCGCCAGGCGCCGGGTGATCGCCGACCGGGGATCCGCAGCCGGCCGCTGAGCCGTCGCCGCCCACCGCAGCAGCTCCCAGGTCCGCGGCTCGAACGAGCCGATCTTTCTGGCGATGCGCGCGAGCGACTCGAGGCCGCGAACGGCGCCAGCCATCGCCGCGGTCTCCACGTCGGCGAATGAATCAGGCGCCGGCAATGCCTGCACGAGCACGGCTTCTGCTCTCGAGACCTGCTCCGGCGATTCGTACGACAGGCGTCCGAGCGCGGCGGCGATCTCACCCCACGACTCCCACGTCTCGAGTTTCGCGTCGGTGGCGGCACGATCGATCAACAGCCGCTGGACCTCTGCGACTGCGGCTGGCGTCCTGGCCATCTGAGCCAGCGAGTTGGCCGCCTCAGCGCGAATGCCAACGCCGTCGGCCAATGCGGGCGCGACCAGCGGAATCAGATCAGGCCGTTCGAGACGGCCGATCGATCGAATGGCCGAGCGCCTGAGGCTGCCGTTCAGCGCCTCACGAAATGTCGCGATGTGCGCGTCGGTAACGGGCCTGGTGTCCTCAGCCAGCAGCATCCGATCGCGCAGCGACTGCGCCGCCACCGGCGACCAGAACAAAAGGAACGCGAAGACAGCAACAAGGCGCGTAGGGGACCGTCTCCTTGTTCCACCGTGCGTCTGGAAGTAGGAGCCCTGGAAAAAGGGGACTGTCCCCGTCTTTCGAATGGTCATCCGCGTCTCGCCTGCGAATACTCCAGCATCTGCGTCGTGAGATCACAAGGATAGGAGACATCGACGTCGACCATCGCGCCGCTCGAATCGCGGATCGGTTGGAGCTTCGGCATCACAAAGCCGGTATACGAGGGCAGCCCCAGCCGATCCACACGGCGGACGACTTCGTCACGCAGATCCGGGTCGAAATGCACGCCGTAGGTCTCAAACAGCGCTTTGGCCGCCGCGTAATCCCCTTCTGACTTGATCCGCTGGACTTCCGTCAGCAGGCGCGCCACACCCTCGCGGAACTCGACAAAGTCCACGACGACGAAATAGGTCTTGGCTTCGCGTTGGCGGACCTCGATGGCGCCGGTATGCGCCAACAGCCAGTTCACAATCGCCTGCCGATTGCGCATGTGATCTTCTTCGAGCTGCGTGCCGACACGGACACGCCGGAGCTGCACGAGTGCGTTGCGGGCGTACGCTTCGTACTCGGTGCGGACGATGGTCTCTTGATCCTCGGCCGGCACGATGCCGAGCGCGGCGAGATAGGGATCGGCCACGAAGTAAAGCGCGACCAGATCGGCCCGCGACTCCTCGAGCGCCGAGTACTGCTCTTTCAACAGATCTTGCGGCTGCTCGATCACATCGTCCGCCATTCGACCCGACCCATGGCCGAGCACTTCGTGGATGTCGGTGGTGAGCTCGCCCGCAAAGGCGCCCCAACGCGTGGCGCGCTCCACTTCGCCCACGTCCCATCCGAATTCTTCGCGGTAGGAGTGCAGCGTGGATCGTTCGTACGCGTCGAGCACGTTGGTGAGCGAGACCGACTTGCTGCCGAACTCCTCGCGAATGCGCTGATCGTTGGGCAGATTGACGCCGATCGGCGTGACCGGCCCAGAGTCGCCGGTCTCGACCACAACCTCGATGGCCATGCCGGTAACGCCGTGCACGGCCGACTTGCGGTAGCGGGCGTCGAAGGGCATGTGATCTTCAAACCACTGCGCGTGCTCGGCAATGGTGCGGATCTTGATCGTCTTCTCGTGGTTGGCGTAGTAGACGACGCCCTCCCACGAGCCCTTCACACCGCGCGCATCCATGTAGACCTCGTTGAAGCCGTTCATCGTGTCGATCGTGGAGTCGCGATTCTGCACCCACGCAATGTCGAAGGCTTCCCGGTCGGCGTCGCTGCCGGTCTCGTAGAAGCGGATCAGCGCGCCGAGCGCACGCGCGAGCGGTTCGGGCGCATGAGCGACCGCGTCGCGCAGGTGCCCGATGATGCGGCGGATCTCCGCGTCGTACAGTCCGCCCACGCGATAGACCTCTTCAACCAGCCGCCCGTCCTCCTTGACGAGCCTCGAGTTGAGGGGATGACGCTCGACGAAATCGTCGAGGTCCTTCATCGTGACGCCGCGGTACATGTTGTTGGCGCTGCTCGCCAGGATGTCCTGACCTTTGCCAGGTGTCTTGTTGGTCACCATCGGCTCGAAGGCGGGATCGAAGAACATCGGCGCGAGTCGATCGATGAGATGAGCGATCGATTCGGCAGGCGCGTCAGACGCGCCTCTACGTAAAGGCGGGTCTTCAGACCCGCCTGAAAACCCGACACGCGCGCCGTTACGCGCGGCAATCTCAGCAGCAGCGAGCAACCGCTCGCGATCGAGCTGCAGGAGAAACTTGCGCGCCGTCAGATTGTTGTAGGGACCCGTGTTGATCCAGAACAACTTCGTATAGCGCGTGATCTCCGCCAACGTCGGTTCATCGATCCCGGTCGAATGCGTGAGGATCGCCTCGAGGAGATCGCGCATCTCCAGGTTGTGGCGATGGCGCTGGTCGTAATAGATGTCGCGGCCGGCAATCGCCGCTTGATAGAGGTGCCAGACGAGAATCTTCTCGTTCAACCCGAGCTGGGCAAATCCATCCGCATACATCTGGACGACCGCCGCGTCGTCGATCTGCTCCAGGAGGTACGGCCGGCGATCGAGTGGCGTGTCGAGCGGCATCCACGAGGCCGGCACCTGGCCCGGTTCGTGGTGGCTCGAGCCCTGCTGCCGGTTGCCCGATCCCGGACTTGTCTCGCCGAAGCTCGACTCGGAATCGATGAGCGAACGCGGATGCCGCGTGCCCTGAGCGAGTGGCCTGTCTTCCTCAGGCAACGAGTCGAAGGGGCTCACAGCGGCACCTCGACCTTGGCGCCGTACGAAGGAATCTCCACGGGCCAGTTCAGTTCGGAGGCAATCCGCGCCCTCAGTGCGTCTTGCGCTGGCGGTTCGCCGTGCACGAGATACGTCATCTTCGGAGGCCTTGGGAAAGTTCGCAGCCATCGAACGATTTCCCCGGCGTCGGCGTGAGCGGACATGCCGTTCAGCTTTTCGATCGTTGCGCGAACCATTACTTGTTGACCGTACATCTTCACGTAATGGGCCCCTTCGATCAGTTGTCGGCCTCGCGTGCCGGCGGCCTGGAATCCCACGAACAGCACCGTGTTGCGCGCGTCGGGCAGGTTGGCGAACAGGTGATGCACCACGCGGCCGCCCGTGGCCATGCCGCTTGACGCGATCACAATCGCGGGCTGGTCGTTCTCGACCAGCGCCTTCGACTCTGCGGCCGACGCGACAGCTCGGAACCGCGGCGCGGCTCGACGCATGGTGGCAATCTCCGGATCGAGCTCGCTGTCGTAGTGGCGGTAGAACTCGAGGCCGCTGAGCGCCATCGGACTGTCGACGTAAATCGGCAGCGTCGGAATGCGCCTGGCGTCTTCGAGTTTGAAGAGCCAATAGAGCAGCTCTTCGACCCGCCCGATCGCAAAGGCCGGGATGATCAGCTTGCCGCGACGCGCGAACGAATCGCCCACGACCTTCGCCAGCGCCTCCCCATGGTCTTCGGCCGGGTGCATCCGATCGCCGTAGGTGGATTCCACGAGCAGGACATCGGCTTCGACGCCCGGCGACGGATCCGGAAGCACCGGCCGGCCATAGCGGCCAAGATCTCCGCCGAAGAGGACGCGCCCACCGCTGTCGTTGCTGCGACTCACGAGCAGGTACGCGGACCCCAGCAGATGACCAGCGTTGATGAACTGCGCTTCGATGCCCGGAGCGATCGTGAGCGAATGGCGAAACGGATGCGTCACGAAACGCGACAGGGCCTCCGCTGCGTCCTCCTGGGTGTAGAGCGGCAAGGCGGGGTCGTGCTTGGAATAGCCTTTCTTGTTGGCGAACTTCGCGTCCTCTTCCTGCAGCCGGGCCGCGTCAGGCAGAACGAGCTTGCAGAGATCGGCCGTGCCGGCCGTCGAATGGACCTTGCCCCTGAACCCGCTTCTCACCAACCGCGGCAACCATCCGCTGTGATCGATGTGCGCGTGGGTGAGGACGACGGTCTCGATTGAATCTGGAGGAACGGGAAGTGGCAACCAGTTGCGCTGTCGGAGCTCTTTCAGCCCCTGAAACATCCCGCAGTCGAACAGGATGCGGTGGCCATCGACTTCCAGCAGGTGTTTGGATCCCGTCACGGTGCGGGCCGCACCGAGGAAGGTCAACGACGCCATCGCTCGCCACTGTACTAGAAGGCAAGCATGCCCGACGACGGACGGCCTCGTTCGCGAACGGCAGCGCCGATGCGAGAGAGCGGTTCGCGAACCGCCTCTACCCGATCACAGGAACCGCATGACGGCGGTGAGGGCTTTCCCGACCAATGTCGCGAGCGCCTTGACGACCGGAAAGAGATCGCCGCGCTCAATCACCCCGGCCGCGGTGACCGGGTCGGTCAGCAGTAGCCACAGGGCCAATGCCGCAACCGGCGCCATGACGACCGCACTGACGCTGACGGCGCTAAAGAGCTTGCGAAGTAGTCGGCCCTTTGGCGGGGCGACTCGCGGCCGATCGGTCTTGGGCCTGGGCGACATCTGAACAACTCGCTGGGTCTATAGCGAGGAACGTACCAACCTGATAGTTGGACGTAACTCCAAGCAAACAGGTTGGTTGGCGGAGGTATTGTTTTTGGCCTGGCGCCCGAGGTGTCCGGTTGCGGGACGCCGGGCGCCTCGAAAGTCCACCGCCATCGGCGCCCGTCCCGCCGTAGCTCGCTTTGATCCAGAGAGCGAAGGCGGACGGCACTTCACGGGAAGTATGCTCTGCCGCATGTACGCCATGATGATCGTCCGCTACCGCCGCCCGATCGAAGAGATCCTCGTCCATCAAGAGGCGCATCGGGCCTTCCAACGGAAGCTCAAGGAGGAAGGCACTCTCCTGGCCGCCGGCCCTCATGAACCGCGATTCGGCGGCATGTTCCTGGTCCGAATCCCGGACCAAAACCCTTTGGCCACCCTGGACGCAATCCGCGATGCGGACCCGTATTACCAGGCGGGAGTCGTGCAGTACGAGGTGTTGCTGTGGAACGTGGTGATGGGGAAGGAGAACCTCGATCGCCTCTAACCACGGAACCCACAGGACCACGAGGATCTAAACCACGAGAAAGACTAACCACGAGAAAAGGCCAATGCCATTCGCTCGTGGGATCGAAAACCATGAGAGAGACTAACCACGAGAAAAAGGCCAATGCCATTCGCTCGTGGGATCGAAAACCACGAGAGAGACTAACCACGAGAAAAGGCCAATACCATCTGCTCGTGGGATCGAAAACCACGAGAAACACTAACCACGAGAGAGATCGACCACGAGAAAACAACATGGTTCATTTCGTGGTTGATCTGTCTTCAGTGGTTGATCATGTTCATGGTTGCTCATGTTCGTGGTTGATCATGTTCGTGGTTGATCTTGTTCGTGGTTGCTCTGTGTTCGTGGTTGATCTGTGTTCGTGGTTGATCTTGCTTTTCCGTGGTCGATCTCGGTTTGTGGTGATCACTTGCGTCGCTGTCGCAGGTACTCCCCTAATGCCCAGGAGATCACCATCAGAAGGATCACCAGCAGCAGTGGTCCAATGATGAACCGGCCCATTACGTCCTCTTCGGAAGCAGCGCGCTGAAGGTGAGGCCGACGATCAACACGACGATGGTGCCGATCAGGTTGTGCCAGAGGAAGGCGACGTTCGTGTAGGTGGCGACGTAGACGATGGTGGTCATGCCGGCTGCCAGGCCGACAAAAGCGCCGTTGCCGTTCGCGCGCTTGAAGCCGACGGCCAGCACGAACACGCCGAGGATGGAGCCGTAGAAAAGCGACCCGAAGCGATTCACAACCTCGATCAGCGACCCCAGCTCCGAGGCGCGAATGGCGACGATCGAAGCGAACAATCCCCAGAAGCCCGTCGTAATGCGCGTCGCGCGAAGCAGATGCGCTTCGCTCGCCCTCGGCGCGATGATGCGTTGATAGATGTCGATCACCGACGCAGTCGAGAGTGCGCTGAGCTCGGCCGAGGAAGCCGACATGGCGGCGACGAGGATGGCAGAGACGAGCAACCCGACGACCCCAATCGGCAACTGCGTGGTCACAAACGTCGGGAAGACGTAGTTGACGTCGTTGTACGTCGCGTCCCCCGAGACGGTGCGGACGATGCCAACGGCTTCGGCGCGAATCGTCTTCACCTCGTCATCGGCAGTTCTGAAC
>JBOGIV010000495.1:0-19575 GCA_050747925.1 Vicinamibacterales bacterium | reverse complement strand
GGTATGGCTCCGCCTCGCCAGGGGCAGTGTTGGTTTTGCCCGGCCTCCGGCCGGGCGAGAAAACTTGACTCAACTGCATGAATTTCTGGGAGTCAAGTTTTCTAGCGTCGACCGAGTCCGGTCGGTGGGTGAAGGCTCACCGATCGGACGACGACAACTTCTCTACCGCCTCGCCGCGCTCGAGAGCGCGGGCGTCTCGGTGCCGCCATCCCGAACTCGGAGCTGCGTTGTACGAAAGCTGCGATTTGAAAGGCGCTGCCCAAGTGGGCAGATGCGCGCTACTCGCTGGGTGGACGTCGATCCGAAGTCCGCCGAGGCCCGCCGGTTCCCTGCTGAGGCGCTTTAGAAGAAGTAGGCGTAGAATTCAGCGGTTATGGGCGGGGATGTCACTCTCCTGCTCGCTCGGTGGAACAGCGGAGACGTCGGGGCGCTTGAAGAGCTGATGCCCCTGGTCTACGCCGAGCTGCGTCAGCTGGCCGCTCACTTCATGCTCCGGGAGCGAACGGATCACACGCTGCAGCCGACGGCGCTGGTGCACGAAGCCTACCTCAGGCTGGCCGGCGTCAAGAGCGGCCACTTCAACAACCGCGTGCACTTCTATGGCGCCGCCGCGCAAGCGATGCGCCGCATCCTGATCGACCATGCGCGACAACGGCGGGCGGTTCGCCGAGGCGCCGATCCAACGCTGCTCACTCTCGACGACGTGCACAACGCCGGTATCGATTTGCGGTCCGATCTCCTCGCGCTCAATGATGCGCTCGATCGTCTCGCCACGATTGCCCCGCGGCCGGCCAAGGTCGTCGAACTCCGCTACTTCGGCGGCATGTCGATCGACGAAGCGGCCGCCTTTCTGCAGATCGCTCCAGTCACCGTCAAGCGGCATTGGAAGACTGCACGGGCGTGGCTGTTTCGTGAGCTGAGCGCCGCATCATGAGCGATCCGCATTCGTGGGACGAAGTCGAATCGGCATTTGCCGATGCCGTCGAGCTGCCGTCGTCCGAGCGGGCGGCGTTTCTCGAAGCGCGCTGTGCAGGTCGGCCCGACTTGCGCCGCGAGATCGAGTCGCTGCTGGCGTCGGACGCCGGGTCGGGCCGGTTCATGGACGTTCCGGCCGATGTCGCCCAGCCGACGTCGACCGAGACCGGCCGAAGGATCGGCCGCTACCGCCTCCTCGACAAAGTCGGCGAAGGCGGAATGGGTGCCGTGTTTCGGGCCGAACGCGCCGACGGCGAATTCGCCGAGGACGTGGCCATCAAGCTCATCGCCATCCCCTCGCACAACGCCGACGCGCTGCGACGATTTCGCGTCGAGCGGCAGATACTCGCCACGCTGAACCACCCAGACATCGTCACACTGCTCGATGGTGGCATCGCGGAAGCGGGACAGGCCTATCTCGCGATGAAGTACGTCGATGGCGTACCGATCACCACGTATTGTGCCGAACATCGGTTGGAACTCGAGCCACGTCTCCAGTTGTTCCAGCGCGTGTGCGCGGCGGTGCAGCACGCGCACCAGAACGGCATCGTTCACCGCGACCTCAAGCCGTCGAACATTCTTGTCACTGCTGACGGTACGCCGAAGGTGCTCGACTTCGGTATCGCCAAACTCCTGGATCCGTCGGGCATCGGACTCGAAGCGACCGGCACGGCACTGGCCCGTCCGCTGACGCCGAATTACGCGAGCCCTGAGCAGCTGCGCGGGCTACCTGTCACCACGGTCTGCGATGTGTACGCACTCGGCGTGTTGCTCTACGAGCTCGTCACCGGCTCGCGCCCGTACGACACGATCGGGTTGGCACTCGATGAAGTGCTCACCACCGTGGTGGAGCGTGAGCCGAGTCGGCCGAGTTCAGCCAGCCCCCCGTCTGAATCCGTCCCGTACGAGTCGCGCCGTCTCAAGGGCGACATCGACGCGATCGTGCTCAAGGCGATGAGCAAGGAGCCCGCGCGGCGGTATTCCTCAGCGCGCGAGTTGTCGGATGACCTCTCGCGCCACCTCACCGACCAATCTGTCGTGGCGCACGAACCGTCATTCGGCTACACCCTGGGGCGCCTCGCACGACGGCATCGCCCGGCGTTTGCCGCCGCGGCTGTATCGCTGGTCGCTCTGCTGGCGGCACTGGGCGTCTCGCTCAGGCAAACCGACATCGCGATTGCCGAGCGCAATCGTGCCGACGCGCGCTTCAATGACGCCCGCGAAATCGCCAACGCCCTCATCTTCAAGATTCATGACGGTGTGCAGCCGCTGCCCGGTTCCACGCCGGTCCGGCAATTGATCGTCGCCGAGGCGCTCCGGTATCTGGAGCGCTTGAGCGCTGATCCCGCCGCGGACGCCGCGTTGCGACTTGAACTGGCACGAGGCTACATCCGGATCGGAACAGTCCAGGGCGTGCAGAGTGTGCCAAACCTCGGCGACCGGCAGGGCGCGCTCGACAGCCTTCGAAAAGCCGTGTCGCTTCTCGCTCCGCTTACCGCGCGCGGCGATCCGTCCCGTGACGTCGCCCTGGAAATGGGGAACGCTCAGATCGCACTCAGCCGCCTCGCCCGAGTCACGGGCAAGAACGACGAAGCGATTTCCGCCATGCGGACGGCCATCGCGACGGCCGAGGCGCTGGTGGCCCGAGACTCGCGTGACGACGAGGCCAGACGGCTGCTGGGCAACGCGCATTTCAACATGGCATTTGCCGTTGCTGGCGCCGAATCGGGTGTTCCGCACTGGGAGCGAGCCGGCGTCGTGTTCGAGTCATTGCTTGCGGATCGGCCCGACGATTCCGATCGCCAACGAAACGTCGCGCTCGTGCAGAAATACCTGGGCGGTCACTACCAGGAGGCGGGCGATCTGGATCGGGCGCTCTCGCACTACAAGCGAGCTCTGGAGCTCGACGAGCGGCGCATGGCCTCGACACCCGAGAATCGCCAGGCGCAGCTTGACGTCGCCATCGACCTCGGCAACGTCGCGGCCGTCCACCACTCAGCCGGGCGCCTCGAGGCCGCGGTGGCGGGCTACGAGCAAAGCCGTGATATTCGACGCCATCTTACGGAGACCGATCAGAAGGATGATTACGCGCGCGGCCGGCTGGCGTACGTGCTTGCGGAACTGTCGCCGATCTACTCCAGGCTCAACCGCCATGACGACGCCCTGCGACACGCGCGAGAGGCGGTTCAGATCGCCGAGAGTCGGGCGGCCGTCGATTCGCAGAACCACGCCGAGCTCATCAACTACCTGGTGAAGTTGGCGGGGGTCGAGCGCCGAGCGGCCCTCGTCGACAGTGCCTGCAGCGATCTCCGTCACGCGATGACGCTCACGCGACGACCTCAGGCTCAGGCAGTCACTGATGTCGACCTTGCGGCGCTTGGCCGTCAAATTGCG
Organism: Vicinamibacterales bacterium; assembly: GCA_050747925.1. Classification (GTDB taxonomy): domain Bacteria; phylum Acidobacteriota; class Vicinamibacteria; order Vicinamibacterales; family UBA2999; genus 12-FULL-67-14b. Next base: position 16,206 of record JBOGIV010000495.1, on the reverse strand, counting down.
CAAGACCTCGCGACCTGCGCGAGCGAGTCGGCGCGCTGACCGCTTCTGGCTGCCGCCGTCTGCCGTTTGCCGTCCTGACCCCTGAGCCAACCCGGCCATTTCTTACGCCAGGTACACCGATCGGCGCCCCGCCGGTCCAGGTGACCTGTCATGAAAAGGCTACTCCCTCTCCTTTGGGTCCTTGCGGCCGCGGCGGTGTTCCCAATCGGATCGCGCGTGACGCCCGGCGAGATCGTCGCGCGCGCCGCTGAACTGTGTGTCTTTACCAAGGGGTATTGGCGGACCCACACGTCGTGGCCGGTCGCCTCGTTGGTCCTTGGCAATCCGGCAAATTCCCGGCACCTGTACACGAAGAGTGAGCTGCTGGGGATTCTCGACGCGGCCATCAAGAGGGACGCCAGCCTCAATCTGGCGAGCCAGTTGATTGCGGCCAAGCTCAACGTCGCCAACGGATCGAATCCGACACCGATCGCGGCGAGCCTGTCGCGAGCCGACAGCCTGTTGGGAGCGTTCCAAGGAAAGCTTCCGTACGGGATTGCTCCCAACTCCCCGATTGGCGCCGACATGACGGCGACGGCGGGCGCCCTCGAGGACTACAACCGCGGGCTCGCCCCTGGGAGCTGCGGCCCAGGCAATCGTGCGCCGGTCGCCAACGCTGGATCGGATCAGACCGTGACGCTCGGCGCGCTGGTCACGCTCAATGGCAGCGCGTCGAGCGATCCGGACTCGAATCCCCTTACGTTTACCTGGTCGTTCGTCGCCCGGCCCGCTGCAAGCGCAGCGGTTCTCTCGGACGCAACAGCGGTGATGCCGACGTTCACCGCAGACGCAGCCGGCACGTACGAATTGCGGCTGGTGGTCAACGACGGCCAGCTCGACAGCGCGCCCGACACCGTGCTGATCTCGACCAGCAATTCCCGCCCCACCGCAAACGCCGGCCCCGACCAGACGCTCGCCGTCGGCAGCCTCGCGCACCTGGATGCGAGCGCGTCGAGCGATCCTGACGGCGACTCGCTGACCTTTCAATGGTCATTCGACTCCAAGCCGGCCGCCAGCGCCGCGACGCTTTCCGATCCGTCGGCGATCAACCCGACCTTCGCCATCGACGCACCTGGCAATTACGTCCTTCGGCTCACGGTGTCGGACGGGGTGCTCCCGAGCGCTCCGGACGTCGTGACGATATCGACGATCAATTCGCCGCCCGTCGCCAACGCCGGCGCCGACGCCACGGCCCGCGTCGGTGAGCTCGTGACGCTCGATGGCAGCGGATCTCACGACGTCGATGGCGATCCGTTGACGTTCGTTTGGTCATTTGTCACGCGGCCCAACGGCAGCACGGCAGCGTTGTCGAATACGAGCGCGATCAATCCGAGTTTCACCGTCGATGTCTTCGGCGCGTACGTGGTCGCGCTTGTCGTCAACGATGGAACGGTGAGCAGCCCGGCCGACACGGTCGTCATCAGTACGATCAATTCGCCTCCCGTCGCCCACGCCGGCCTCGACCAATCGATCTTCGTCAACGTGACCGCCCAGCTCGACGGCAGCGCCTCGAGCGACGCCGACGGCAACGCGTTGACCTATTCGTGGTCGTTGACCAGTCAACCGGCGGGCAGCGTCGCGTCCCTGGCAAACGCAACCAGCGTCAATCCCACGCTCGTGCCCGATGTCGCCGGCACCTACATCGCGCAGCTCATCGTCAACGACGGCACGACCAACAGCGATCCAGACGTCGTGATCCTGACCACGGAGAATCGCGCGCCGGTCGCGGAGGCCGGCATCGCGCAGACGGTTCCGCTGGGTGCGACGGTTCAGCTCGACGGCACCGCATCGAACGATCCGGATGGCGATTCCCTGACGTTCAATTGGGCCTTGCTGTCGGCACCCACCGGCAGCAGTGCCGTCCTCGCCGACCCGTCTGGTCCGATGCCAACCTTCGTCGCCGACACACGGGGGGAGTATCTCGTGCAGTTGATCGTGAGCGACGGCGTGCTGTCCAGCGCAAGCGACACCGTGACCATCTCGACCGAGAACTCGGCTCCAGTGGCGGTCGCAGGTGGCGATCAGACGGTTGCGGTCGACGCCACAGTTCAACTCGACGGCAGTGCATCGTTCGATCCCGACGGCACGCCCCTCGACTTCGCCTGGTCGATCCTGTCCAAGCCCCCTGGCAGTGCCGCCGTCTTGTCCGATCCCCTGGCGATCAATCCGGCGTTTGTCACCGATCGGGAAGGTCTCTACGTGGTGCAGCTCATCGTCGGTGACGGAACGCTGTTGAGTGCACCGGACACATTGACAGTGACCGCCGAGACCGCGCCGCTGAATCGGCCGCCGACAGCGGCGGCTGGGTCGGACAGCACGGTGCAGACCGGAGTGACGGTCGTATTGGACGGCACCGGCTCTACCGATCCAGATGGCGACTCGCTGTCGTTCGCGTGGGCCTTCGTCGCGCAACCCGCGGGCAGTGCGGCCGTCCTGGTGGACGCATCGACGGCCACCCCATCGTTCGTTCCAGATCGGCCCGGCCAATTCGTCGTGCAGCTCATCGTCACCGACACTCATGGCGCCGCGAGCGTCGCAGACGAGGTCACAATCACGGCAGCAGCGCCCAGCCGCGCGCCGCTGATTCTCTCCTCGCCGATTACCGACGCAGTCGTCGGAGTGCTGTACGCGTACGACGTCTCAGCTTCGGACCCGGATGCCGGTGACGCGCTCACCTTCTCCCTGCCGATCGCCCCAGCGGGCATGACTGTCGACGCCAGCGGTCACATCCGCTGGATTCCAACCGGAAGTCAGACCGGTCTCAACAATATCGCCGTTCATGTCCGCGACGCGTTCGGGTTGCTTGCCGCGCAAGGATTCAGCATTCAGGTGACGCCCGGCGCCCAGAATGCAAACCCGACGGCGGAGGACGATCGGTACGACGCGCGAAGCGGCGATTCGCTGAGCGTTCCCGCGCCTGGAGTGCTGGCGAACGATGCCGATCCAGATGGCAACCAGCTCAAGGCCCGCGCGCTCACGCAGCCGTCGAACGGCACGGCGTTGCTCGCCGCCGATGGCTCATTGGTCTACACACCGTTCACGTTCCACGAAGGAGAGCTCGTGCTTGCGGACCATGTCAACCTCGCCGCCAATCTTCCCGGCACGACCGTCAGCGCCAGCACGTTTTCCATCTATAGCGGGACGGACGGAAAGCCGGAGAGCGCCATCGACGGCAGTCCGGGAACCTCGTGGCTCACGCTGGGTGCTGACGCCGCCAATTTTGGGCCACGGTCGCGAACCGGCGCGCTGCCGTTCATCGAAGTCACCTTCCCTGAGAGCGTCACGGTCACAGACCTGGAAGTGGTCGGCCATCGTGACCCAAGTCTGGCCGGCTCGAAAATCTTCGCGGGAAAGTTCCAGCTCTTCGACGCGGACGGCGCCGAGCTGTTCGACAGCGGCGTCGTCGATTTGCTGCCGCCAAATCGCGACGGAAGAGTGACCGTTCCAGATCTGTTCCAGCGAAGTCGCAACATCGCGCGGACGATGCCGGGCGCGGTCTACCGGGCGAGCAGTTTTGCGTCAGGGTTTGAACCCGCGCTCGCCTTCGACGGCAACCTCAAGACCGAATGGACAAATCAGTTTTTCACCACGCCGCCGCAGTTCGTGGAAGCCGAGTTCCCGAGCGATGTCGCCGTTCAGCGGGTGCGGATCTTCGGCAATCGCAGCAGTACCTCGCAGGACTTCTTGTCGTTCGTCGTCCAGGTATTCGACGCCGCAGGAAGCGTCCTGTTCGACAGCGGAACCATCAACGTGACCGCCGACAACTCCGACGCAACAGTCGAGATTGGCGGCTTGGGCGGCGCCCGGCGAGTTCGGGTGACCGGAACCTCTCTGGAGACCGCCGGCTCGCGCGGCGGCATCAGCGAGCTCGAGATCATGAGCGCCGAACCCTCCACGACCAGACTCAACAGCACCATACGGCGGGCGCGATTCACCGGCACCGCCGACGCCAGTTTCAATGTCGGCCTCGCGGAGTTTCGAGTCCTGGGATCCGCGTTCATTCGGCGCCAAACACACGTCGAATCCAATCTCGCTTACCTGCTGCCAACCACGGTGCGCACCAGCAGCTTCCACAGCAGCTTCCGGGGCTTCGCGAATGCTCCCGAGAATGCCATCGACGACACCGTGCGGAACTGGTACGCGGTGTCCGGCGCCGCGGGCGAGTTCATCGAACTGGAATTCCCGGTGGAAGTGATCGTCAACGAGCTGCTGACTTCCAATCCGTCAGCGACGCCTGACGGATTCGGCACCTCGTTGGAAATGAACTGCTCGGGGAATTTCGAGCTGCTGGCGACTGACGGCACGTCGCTTTTCGACAGCGGCTTGGTCAATCAACCGTCCGGCGGCATCAATGCCAGTGTCACGTTTACGTTGGGCATCCCGAGTGTCACAGGTGTGAAGCGAGTTCGCTACACGTCTGCGGGCTGCGGGCCATCCTTCCCACCGGGCTTCTCCGAATTCCGAGTCTTCGGTTCCGCCTCCGTCAGCGTGCCTCCCTTTGCCGTCACCAAGAAGTATCAGGCCCTCCTCGACCGCGAAGTGCACTCGACGCCGATCGTGGCGAACCTCACTGACGACAACGGCGACGGCCTCGTCAATCAGAACGACGTGCCCGACATCATTGTCGTCGCCGAGAATCCGACCGATCAGCTGACCGGGGAAATCAAGGTCATCAGCGGTGACGATGGTCGCGATCTGGCGACGATAGGAGGACCGAATCTCGTATCGCCGTGGTCCGAGCTGGCAGTCGGAGACATCGACGGCGATGGACGTCCTGAAATCATCGGCGTTCACACCGACGGCAATCATCTGATCGCATTCGACGCGAACGGCAACGTCAAGTGGGTCAGCGACAGCCATCCGATGCCGGCATTCAATCTTGGATCTGGCATCGCCACCGGCGCGGTCTCCATTGCCAATCTTGACGCGGCCGGCCCGTCGGAGATCATCGTCGGCGCTTCGGTATTCGATGCCAACGGGCACCTGCTCGGCGACGGCCGCACTCTAGGCGGCACGACGGCGGGCATTGGTTTACGGTCGGCGATCTCCGCGGTCGCGGATATCGATCTCGATGGTGTGCCCGAACTGGTTGCAGGTCCGACGGCCTACCGTTTGTCAGGCGGCACTCTCAGCGTAGTCTGGCAGCGCGTCGATCGCCTCGACGGCTACGTCGCCATCGCGAACCTCGACGATGATCCGTCCGCCGAGATCGTCGTCGTCTCTAACGGTCTCGTGTACGCGCTCAATCATGACGGGACCGATGCGCCGTTCTGGAACGCGCCATCGAACATGCCGGTTCCGCTTCCTGGTGGCGGACAAGGTGGCGCACCGACGATCGCGGACGTCGACGGCGACGGCGTTGCCGAGATCGGTGTGGCTGGCGCCGGATTCTACACCGTGTTCAACCGTGATGGATCGATTCGCTGGAAGGCGGTGATCAGCGACCGGACGTCGAATGCGACAGGATCCACCGTCTTCGACCTCGACGGCGATGGCAGCATCGAGGTCATCTATCGCGACGAAGCGCATCTGCGAATCTATCGTGGCACCGACGGCGTTCTGCTCGCGAAGATGCCGATTGGATCGAGTACATGGTCGGAGGTGCCGGTCGTCGCCGACGTGGACAACGACGGCCACGCCGACATCGTCGTCACCACCGATCGATTCTTCGAGACCACCCTGGCCAACACGGGCGTGTTCGTGTTGCAGGATGTCGCCAACCGCTGGGTACGAACGCGGCGCATCTGGAACCAGCACAGCTATCACATCACCAACATCAACGAAGACGGCACGGTTCCGCTTGCGGAGACACCGCATTGGCTGCTGCGTGGACTGAATTCGTTCCGGCTCAATGCGCTGGTACCTGACGGGAGCGAAGACAACACCGACACATTCCAGTACGTCGCCACCGACGGGCAGCTCGATTCGAACATCGCGACCGTTCATCTTGCCGTGCGCAAGCCCAACAGCGCCCCCCGTATCACATCCAGCGGTGTGCCCATGGCCGCAAGTGACGTCCTCTACATCTACGCGGTCGAAGCCGTCGATCCGGATGCGGGCGACATCCTCACCTTTTCGCTGCCGACGGCGCCGACGGGCATGACCATCGATTCGGCGTCGGGTTTGATCCATTGGACACCGTCGGGCACGCAGCTCGGGTCGCATGATGTCGTGGTCAAAGTGCACGACGCGCGCGGATTGTTCGCGCTGCAGGGCTACAAGATTCAGGTCGGGACTGCCGTTGCCGTGCCCGATGTAATCGGGCAATCGCAATCAGCGGCCGCTGCGCTGGTGACCGCGGCAACGCTTAACGTCGGCCGCGTCAGCACCCGCAACAGCCCGACGGTTCCGCAAGATGCCGTCATCAGCCAGAGCCCGAGCGCGGGCACCCTGGTGGCGCCGAGCTCTGCGGTTGATCTCGTCGTGTCGATCGGGCCGGCGCCAGCGGGCACCGTGCCTGATGTTGTCGGGCAACAGCAGGCGAGCGCGCAACTCGACATCGTCGCCGCGGGATTCGCGGTAGGCGTGATCGATGCACAGTTCAACGCCACGGTGGCAGCGGGCATCGTCCTCGGGCAGAACCCGGCTGGGGGGACGCAGGCGAATACGGGCTCCCCAATCAATCTCGTGGTCTCGCTAGGTGTGCCACCCGGCGATCGCGATCAGGATGGCGACGGGTTCACGGGGAATCAAGGCGACTGCAACGACACCGATGCGGCGATCCATCCGGGCGCGGTTGATGCGGCCGGCGATGGGATCGATCAGAACTGCAACGGGCGCGACTCGATCGCGGGCGATAACACGGCGCCAAGCGCAAGCATTGACAGTCCTGTAGAGGATGCCGTGATTACCATGCCGACCGACATCATCGGCACGGCGACCGACGCGAACTTCCTGCGCTACACGTTGGCGGTCGCAGAGGTCGATTCGACGAGCTTCACGACGCTGGCGATAGGGTCCGGACCGGTTCTGAACGGCGTGTTCGGACGGCTCGATCCCACGTTGGTCGAAAACGGTCTGTATCGCGTGCGCCTCGTTGTCGAAGACGTCAATGGGCAGACGACCGTCGCCGATCGGACCTATCAGGTCGCGGGTGAGGCCAAGATCGGTGTGTTCACGCTTTCATTCGTGGATCTGCAGATCCCGGTCTCCGGTATCCCGATCACGGTCGTTCGCAACTACGACAGCCGGGTCAAGACGCCGCGAGACTTCGGAGTCGGTTGGAGTCTTCAAGTCAAGACCGGGAAGTACTCGAATAATCGGCGCCCTGGCGACGGGTGGACGATCACCACGGCGGGCGGACCCTTTGGGCTTCCCTGCACGGTCGTAAACGAGCTCCGCTCACACGTGACCGAAGTGCGCCTCTCCGATCGAGAGTTCTACGTGTTCCGCTCGACGCCGGCACACATCGCGACTGTCGCCGGTGGGTGCGTTGGCTCCATCGAGTTCCAGTTCGTCTCCGGCTCTTCATCGGGCGCGATCCTTCGAGCCCTGGACAACACAGACTTCTTGTATAGCGGCGGCGACGTCTTGACCGAGTTCGATGGCAGCATCGATACCGGCAATGTGGTGAATCCAACTCGTGTTCGCCTGACGACGAGCGACGGGCGCGTCATCGACTTCGATCGCAAAGCTGGAATCACGCGCGTGGAGGATCGCAATGCCAATGCATTGACGATCACGTCCGCGGGTATCATTCACAGCTCCGGCAAGAGCATCGTCTTCGAGCGCGACACCCAGGATCGTATCGTCCGCATGACCGATCCGGGGGGAATGACCACACGGTATGTCTATGACGCAACAGGCGATCTCGTGGAGTTTATCGATCAGACCGGCGTATCCACGATCTATGCCTACAACCAGCATCACGATCTCCTCGAGATCCGCGATCCGCTCGGCAGGCCCGTGGCCCGACAGGAGTACGATGCGGACGGCCGGCTCATAGGGGTGACCGATGCGACGGGCGAACGAATCGAGATGAGCCACGATCTCGCCGCGAGCACGGAGGTCGCGCGCGATCGCCTCGGCAACCCGACCGTGATCGAGTACGACGGTACCGGCAATGTGATTCGCCGGACGGACGCGTTGGGGCGAATCAGCGCGTTCACGTTCGATACCCGCGGCAACAAGCTCACGGACACCGATCCGCTCAATCACACCACGACGTTCACGTACGACCTCAACAACAAGATCCTGACCAAGCAGGATCCGCTTGGGCGTACCACGACCTTCACATACAACGCCCGAGGTCAGGTCTTGACGACGACCGATCCACTCGGCCAGGTCATCGCGAAGAGCTACGATGCCCGCGGCAACGTCCTGACAGAGAACGACGCTGTCGGCAGCACGACCACGCACACGTACGACGCACTTGGCCGCCGACTGTCGACGCGGAACGGGATCGGCGCGGTCACCAGCTACGAATACACGGTTGACGGCAACCTTCGCACTGAGATCGATGCGCTTGGGAATCGGAAGGAGTACACCTACGATGCCAACGGCAATCGGGTCAGCGAAGCCGTCTTCTCGACTGGTCCCGCAGGCGTCACACGCTTGGTGACCGCCTTCGCATACGACGCCAAGAACCGCCTGGTGGCGACAACCGATCCCTTGGGCCAGGTCGAGCGCGTCGAGTACGACGCGCAGAACCACGAGGTCGCGACGGTCGACAAGGCTGGTCGACGCACAGAGTACGTCTACGACGTGGCCGGCGTGTTGGTCGCCAGGATCGACCCCGACGGTCTGCAGGAACGCTACGGCTACGACGCCAAGGACCGGCGCACGACCGTGACCGATCGGCAGGGACGCACGACGACAACCACCTACGACGCGGTCGATCGCCAAGTCGTCATCACGCGCGCTGATGGGACCACGACTGAGACGACCTACGACGCCGGCGATCGAATCATTCGAACGACCGACGAACGCGGGAGCACGATCGTCTCAACCTACGACGCTGCTGGCCAGTTGTTGCAGCGCCGGGACCCGTTAGGCGGCGTCACCGCCTTCGAATACGACGCGAACGGACGCCGGATTGGCGCGATCGATCCCCTCGGCCGTTCCACCCGTTTCGACTACGACGCGGCAGGGCGTCTGCTACGCACCACCTACGCGGACCTGTCGACTCGCGAGACCGGCTACGATGCGATCGGACGCAAAGTATCCGAGACCGACCAGGCCGGGAACACGACGCGGTACAACTACGACGCACTCAACCGGCTGGTGTCGGTGACCGACGCGCTCGGCGGCATCACGACGCATGCCTACGATGAGCTCGGGAACCGCATTCGCGAAACCGACGCGCTGAATCAATCCACGACCTTTGGGTACGACGTTCTCGGACGCGTCATCCGGATCGGACGACCGTTGGGGATGTCCCAGCGATCCGATTACGACGCTGCGGGCAACCTGATCGCGCGAACGGAGTTCGACGGTCAGATCACACGCTATCGCTACGATCTTCTCAACCGGCGGATCGAAACCACGCTGCCCAACGGCACCATTGAGACCTTCACGTACACCCCGGCGGGCCAGCGAGCAACCGTCTCCGATGCGCGCGGTCTGACGCGATACACCTATGACCTGCGCGATCGGCTGGTCTCACGCGACGACCCCGGCGGCACGGCACTCAGCTATGTCTACGACGGCGCGGGCAACCGCGTCGCTGACACGACGCCGGCGGGCACGACGACGTATGTATACGACGCGATCAACCGGCTTGTGCGAGTGAACGACCCGCAGGGCGGGGTGACGACGTATGGCTACGACGCGGTCGGCAACCGGATGGCGGAGATCCTGCCCAACGGAAGCACGGCAACTTACACCTACGATGCGTTGAACCGGCTGGTGGCGGTCGCGAACCGCGCGGCCAACGCGTCCACGATCTCGTCATTCGCTTACACACTCGGAGCAGCCGGCAATCGCCTTCGTGTGGATGAAGGATCAGGTCGGAGCGTGCAATACACCTATGACGCGCTGTTCCGGTTGACAAGTGAGCAGGTCACAGATCCGGGCGGTAACGACCCCACGATCACGTACAGCTACGATGCCGTCGGCAATCGGCGCTCGAAGACGAGCACGCTGACCGGCCTGACGCTCTACACCTACGATGCCAACAATCGGCTGATCGCCGAGGGACCGGTCACCTACACCTACGATCTCAATGGCAACCTCGTCGGTAGAGCCGGAGGATCGGCGCTCGCGACCTACAGCTACGACAGCCGCCGGCGACTGGTGGCGGTCGACGACGGTGGCAGCCACACCGAGTATGTCTACGACGTTGACGGCAATCGCGTTCGTGCGGTGCTCAACGGCTCAGCGACGACTGATTTCCTCGTCGACACCAACCGCGCCTTTGCGCAGGTCATTATGGAGACCAGCGGCGGCACACCAGGCGCGATCTACGTGCATGGCGACGATCTCATCAGCCAGACACGCGCGGGAACGCGCTCCTTCTATCACTACGACGGTCAGATGTCGACGCGTCAGCTCACCGACGCCACCGGGGCGATTACCGATGCCTACGACTACGACGCGTTCGGCGTGCTCCTCCGCCGGACAGGGACGACGCCCAATCAGCATCTGTACACCGGCGAGTTCCTCGATCCGCAAAGCGGCTTCTACTACCTGCGGGCTCGCTGGCTGGCCGCTTCGCAGGGGCGCTTCATCAGCGAAGATCCGGTGGCGGGACTCCTGTTCGATCCGCCGACGCTCCACAAGTACGTGTATGCGCTGAACAACCCCGTCAATCGATTGGATCCGTCGGGGAAATTCTCTCTCGCGGCGGTGTCGGTCTCAGCGTCGGTCTCGGGTGTGCTCAGCTCCATCGCGCTGACGCACTTCACCTTCGCCCTCATTGAGGTCAAGATTCTCGACGCCCTCTTCAAACCAGGCTTTAGGTACCGCTATGGTGCGCTTCAAATTCTGGAGGCGTCGTCCGACCCGGATGTCCTGATGTGGGCGTACAAGCTGTACGACCACGGAAACCAGCTCATTGCGATCGGCTCAGGCCTTTCGGAGTTCACGAGCAAGGTCCTGGACTTCGCCCAGTCGTTCACCGGGCTGGCGGGGACGCTTAACTCCGTTGCGACCGCGCAAAACAACGCTGGCCGTTTGGCGGGCGCCGCCGCGGTCTTTGCCGACCTGGCGCTCCTGAATTTCAAAGTACAGGACGTCAACTCGAGCCTCAATAGCCTGGGAGACACCTTGGGCGTCAACGTGATCGACGTCAACGTGCCGACCCTCAAGGTGGAGGCCTCGCAGCTGGCACAGGGCCTATTGGGCGCGTTCAAGCAAGTGTTGTTGATTCTTGCGTCAATCCAGCGATAGCGACGGACCGATCGCAATGGCCGCTCTGCCGAGCCGCTTCGAGTGCTCGGCAGCGGCTGGTCGCCTCAGCTCCTCTGCCTTCATCATCGTCTTGCCGGCGACTTCAGCCACTCGTCTCTGAATCTCTTCTGCTCAGGTGTCAGCGCGCCCCCAGTACGCTCGATCGGGACGATCTCAATTCGCGGGTCCTCTTCGAGCTTCACCGTCGCATTCACCATCTCTCCGCTTCGCCGCACGTAGCGGATCAGAATCGTGTCACCAGCTGCATGTCGCGCGAGCACCTGCTCGAGCGCGGCAGGAGAATTCAATTCGGTGCCATCGAGGCTGATGACCTGATCATCTTGCTCGACTCCCGCGTTATAGAGCGGCGACGCGAAGGGGACGAGAGCAGCCACGCGCGCGGCGTTGCTGCCCGATTGAAACTGCGTCGCGCCGACCCAGGCTCTGCCGGGCGTATGTTTTCGCGCGACGCGACCCGCTCGACCAAGCAGCTTGCCGTAGTCCACCAGCTCGCGTCCTTCGACATAGCGCGCAAAGAAATCCCCCGCGAAATCGCGGTCGCCGACCAGGGTTGCGAGCGTCGACTTGAGGTCATCCATCGTGTACGGCGTCGCGACAAGACCTGGCACTTTCTGTCCCGGCCGTCCATAGCTGGCCCACAGCGCCTGCATAGAGGAGTCGAGCGTCAGTCGACCATCCGTTCTGTCGCGAAGCGCGAGATCCAGTCCAAAACCAATCGCCGATCCGTACGTGTAATAGGAGATGAAGGTGTTCGACCAGGCCGTGCGGTCGATGGACACAGCGGCATCGACAAACGGCGCCAACCGGCTCATGTCGACGGCGCTTCTGATTCGCCGGCCTGGACTGAGCGCGACCGCGTTGATGAAGTTGGCGAAATCGGCGAGCAATTCATCCAGGCTCTGTAATCCGGCGCGCTCGAGGAGGATCCCCGAATCGAGATCGTTCCTCTCGAGCCCTTTCAGCATCTCGTAGCCTTCGATGGCGAGCCCGTGCGACGCGTGATACTTGCCGGACAGCAGCGTGCTTCACATCGAATGCGTGTGCAGCACGGCGCCAGCGCCGCGGGCGCGGACGATCTCGACGTGGAGTTGCGCTTCGGCCGATGGCTTGCGCGATTGGGACCGCTGCCCAAAGCGACCGATCGGTGCAGCTTCGGCGTCGATCTCCAGGATTTCGTCGGCCGTGAGATCGCCCTTGGCGGTTCCGCTGGAGGTAATCGCCAGGCGGAGCGGATCACGATTGAGGACGGCGCTGAAATTGTCGCTGGTTCCGAGCACCCACCCGCGCGCGTCGAAGCGCCTGCCGATCTCGATCAGTCGCTGCGAGATGTCCTGGAACCGACGCCGGCGTTTCGAGCGATCGGGCCACAGCGCCTACTTCTCGACGGCTTCACCACGCTCGAGCCACTCGTTCCAGCCGCCTTTGAGCACTTTCACTCCGGGCACGCCGCGAGCAGAGAGGTCGACGCCGGCTCGCGCCGCAGTCATCTCGTTCGAGCAGGCACAATAGGCGACGATCGTACGTTTCTCGCCGGCGAGCCGGGCGGCCTGACTGATGGCCTCGGTGTAGTTGATGTTGATGGCGCCGGGAATTCGTCCTTGCGCGAACTCGTCAGGCGCGCGGACGTCGATGATGACGACCGACCGTTGGGCCATGAGCGTCTTCAGCTCGTCGATCGTGATGCGCGGCACCGACCGCATCGCCTGACCGCTAAGCGTGACTCCGGACAGCACGACGGCCATCAGCGCCAGAATCGTCAGCAGCTCCAACGCGCGCTGACCGAGTGACGTGCGCGAGGAGACCGGCGGCAGTGGGAGGCCGCGGCGAGCCATCTGGAAGTAGCCGCGACGCGCGAACACATCTTTCGCGTACACGTTGACGAACCCACCGTCATGGTTGCGCATCCACGACGACGCCCTCACGCGTGTGGTTGTCTACATCGAGATCCAGGAACAACTGCGAGAGCGTAAGCGATACTGCGGCCTTTCAGCGGAGCAGTTCCTGATGATGGTCCTGGGCATTGGTCTCGCCGCTGTTGGCGTCGTTCCACAGTGAGCTGAGGTACAGTTGAGCGCATGTCTCCGGCTGTCACCGATGCGTTGACCGAGCGCATTGGCCGGATTGCCTCCGTGATGCCGGAGCTCCAGCTGATCGTCTTGTTCGGCTCCACCGCGCGCGGACGAGCCGGGACACAGAGCGATGTGGACGTCGCCGTGTCGACCGACGCCACGGCTGATTTGGACGCGCTCTATCTGGCCCTCGCCCCCGCGTTCAGAACTGATCGACTCGACATCGTCAACCTTCGTCGCGCCGGGCCGCTCCTTGCGTTCGACATCGCTCGATCGGGCGTCGTGTTGTTCGAGCGCTCGCCGGGGATCTACCGGCAGTTTCAGTCGCTGGCGCAGAGGAAGTACGCCGATACGAAGAAGCTGCGCGATGCGCAGCGCCGCGCGATCCAGGTGTTTCTCGCGCTTGAGCACCGCGCGTGAGCCCCGTCGATGCCGCCATTATTCGGCGGAAGCTGGGCCACATAGCCGAGACGCTGCACGCGCTCCGACCGCTGGCGCAACTGACCCTCGACGACTACCGGGCACGACTGTATGAGCGCAAGGCCGCCGAACGCCTGCTCCAGGAAGCCATCGAAGCGGCCCTCGACATCAACGCACACCTGATTGCCGAGCAGGGTGGCGCAGTCCCAGAGGATTACTACCTCGGCTTCATTGCGCTGGGCGCACTTCAGATCATTCCGGATGCGCTCGCGCACCAGCTCGCCCCGTCGGCTGGTCTGAGGAACCGTCTCGTCCATGAGTACGACGCCATCGACGACGGAAAAGTGTTGACGGCGATTGGCACGTTGCTGACGCTGTATCCGCGGTTTGTCGAGGCCATCGAAACATTTCTCTCGAAGGCTGATCGGCAGGAGTGAGCAACAGCGATCGTTCCAGCAGGTCGCCGCTTCTAGAGGGATTGCTCATCCTCGAGCTGCCGGCAGGAGTCCTCCGAGCCACGCACTTCATCCGCCCTCGAGGGCTTTCATTCCAGTCACAACCGGCGATCGTTTGGCGGTGGCGTCTTGCGATCTTCAGCCGTGACTCGCCGGGTTGAACAGTTCGTCGAAACTTCGAATGGTGGTATAGCCGCTTGTGTGAGGAAGCGGCGTGTTTCCCGGCCGGATCGACAGGGTCGTCTGCATCCCGGCGCCTCGGGCCGCATCGAGCTCGCCGATGACGTCGGAGACAAAGAGAACGGCCTGCGCCGGCATCGACATCTTCGTTGCGATCCGCCGATAGCTGTCGCTCTCGATCTTCGCCCCAACCGTCGTATCGAAGTACCACTGAAGAAACCTGGTGAGATCGCCGGCCGACGAGTGACGGAAGAGGAGCCGTTGGGCCAGCGCACTTCCCGACGAGTAGATGCCGATCGATACGTGCTGAGCGTGCCAGCGCGCGAGCGCGCCAGGCACGTCATCGAAGACCTCGCCGACCAGCTCGCCACGTGTGTACCCCTCTTCCCAAATCCTCCCTTGCAGCTCCTTCAGAGCAGTGGACTTGCGATCCCGCTCCATCAGCCACTCGCTGTAGCTGGCAACCGACGCGAGTCGCGCCGTGTGCGGTGTCTCGACCCATGGCGGCACGGTCTCGCCGGCGCGCCGATCGGCGGCATGCTCGTCACGCAGTCGATCGAAGAGGACGCTGTACTCGATCGAAGACGCATGCTGCTCGATATGACGGCGCAGGTTCTTCCTCGCGAACGGGAAGAGCACCTCGTAGACAAACGCAATGGGCGTTGTCGTGCCTTCGATGTCCAGCAGAATTGCCTGAATGCCAGCGAGGCTTCGCCTCAGATCGCCGGGCATGTACGTGGCGAGGCGTTCGCGCTCACACAGGCGCGGCCGACGAGACGTACGAAGGACCGAAGCACACGGGCTGAAACCCTTTGTCGATCCCAGTCTCGGTGTAGTGCGGCGTCCAGCCAGATGTGTCCTGGAACAGCCGGATGGCCTGGATCCGGCGATCGGCACAGAGATCGAACCAGTGATGTGTGCCACGCGGCACGCGAATGAGGTCGCCGGCCTCGACCTCGATCGCGAAGACCGGGCCTGCCGGCGGGTGCACGTGAAACAAGCCCCCACCCTGGACGATGAATCGGACTTCGTCTTCGTCGTGCCAGTGCTCGCGACTGAGCTTCGCCAGCATCGCGTCGAGATTCGGCGTGTCGGGTCCGACGTCGATCACGTCGGCCGTGCGATAGCCGCCGCGCACCTTCAGCGCGTCGATTTCCGCGGCATAGGCGGCGAGCAGCATCTCGGGCGTCGCGTTCGGTTCGATCGGACGATCGACCGCCCACCGCTCGTAGTCGATGCCGTGAGCAGCCAGAAAGGCGGTCACCGCCTCGGCTTCGCCGATCACGTGATTCTGGGCTGGGATTTTGACGACCGCCATGATGGCACCTCCCTAGACGTCTTTGAAGGCCATGAATCCTTACGCAGATGGCCTTCGAGACGTCTCGCCCCGCCGGAGGCGGGGCAAAACGACACTGCCTAGCGAGGCGCAGCCGAACCGCATATGCTCGCCGGTCCCACGCTGAGCCTCGCTAGCTTCGGGCCACGGCTTCGAGCAGGAACTCGACAATCTCGACGTGGCGCACGGCCTGCGGCAGCGATTCCCCCCAAGTGTACATCCCGTGGCGGCGCAGCAGGAACGCGTGGGCGGTCGGATGGCGACTCAGCATCTGTCGAACTGCGCCGCTCAGCCGCGACATGTCCTGATCGTTCTCGAGGATCGGAACCCACTCACGATGCTGGTGGGTCCTCACACC
>JBOGIV010000494.1:0-7432 GCA_050747925.1 Vicinamibacterales bacterium | reverse complement strand
GCGCTGGACTCTGCTCGCCGGAGTCGCGCTCGTTTGCGCATGGCTCCTGCAGCCCGGCCCACTGCGCCGCTGCCAATATGTCGTTGCTTTGCTGGTCGCATCGGTGATCGCCGCGGCGTTCAGCGGGATCGAAGGCGCCTCGACGAACTTCTTCCTGGAGCCGTCCGCACTTGCGGCGATCATCATTGGGATTTACGGCGTCGGCCCGCTCTGGCGAGCCAGCCCACAGAGGACCGCGGTCGTGTTGTGGGCCGCCAGCGCCGTGCTGATCGTGTGGGCGGGTTCGGCGGCCGCAGGCTCCATTCGTCGCGATCGTCCGCCACTGGATTTGTCGTCGTTTCGAGCGGAACTGCCGCACACGTCCGTCTTCGTCGATTGGCGCTTCCTGGCGGCCGCGCGTCAAGCCGGACTTCGTCCGATGCTGAACGATCCGTTCTTCCTGACCATCGTCGTGCGCAATGGCGCTTTCAAGCTCGACCCCATGCTGGAGGACCTGCGGAGCGGCCGTATCGCAGGCCTCGTCCTCTTCACCTCTCTATTTGAGCAGGACGACGTTCCAGGATGGCCGCCGGAGCTCGTCACCGCTTTTCGATCGCATTTCGAAACGGTGGGCGAGCTCGACGGCGCCTATCTCTATCGGTTCCGTCAGCCGTGACGCGATTCGTGCCCAGGATGATGGCCGTGTTCGGCGCTGGCGTCGTTGCTGTCGCTGCTGCGATGGCGTCCATCGAAGTGGGGGTTCGCATGCGCTGGGACGAGCGTCGCGGCATGCCGGGCTTCTACATGAGCGACCCGATCCTCGGTCAGCGGTTGACGCCGGGCTACGACGGCTGGTTTGCAGGCGTGCCCGTCCGGATCAACAGTCTTGGCTTTCGCGACCTCCGCGACTACACAGTGAAGAAACCTGCCGGCACGTTTCGGATTCTCGTGTTTGGTGACTCGGTCACGTTTGGTCACGGAGCGCTCTTCGAAACGACCTATCCGTTTCTGCTCGAAGCTCGGCTCAAGGCCTGGCGACCCGATGTGAAATGGGAAGTCTGGAACCTCAGCGTCCCGGGCTACAACACCAGCCAGGAGTTGGCGTACCTCAAGGAGGTCGGCGGGCGCTACGATCCCGATCTCGTGATCATCGGCTTCTACGAGAACGATCTCGCTGACAATGCCCAGGAGTTGCGCCCGACGTGGCTGGCCCGCGCTCGAAGTGCCGTCCAGCGAACGATGCAGCGCTGGCTGTATTCCTACGAGTTCTACCGTCGCGTTGCGCTGACGCTTCGGTGGCGCCTGACGACCGACGCGCGCGATGACGGGCGGCTCAGGGAGCTCGAGGGCGAGAGCGTCCTGCTCGGCCGGGTCGAAGGGGCCGGCGACCGGCCCGAACAGCGCTTGACCGAAGTGGAGTACCTGGACGACGACGCGGTGAACAGCTTCGCCTGCCTGGAGGAGGCGGTTGGTGATGCTCGTGCCGACTCTCTTGTCAAACGGCTTCGCTCGACGTCCGGCGAGGTGGCTGCCTGGCGTCGAGCCGTCGCCGAGCTCCAACGGCTCAACAGGGAGGGCATTCATCGCGTGATGTTTTTCATCAACATGGCACCGCGGATCTGTCCTGACGGGGATCGGTTCGCCGATGGCGGCTCGCTCCAAGACGACGAGACCCTCAGCGCCGTGCTCGGTGAGGGCACCCACGTCGCGAGCAGCACGCGCGCGTTTCTGCACTACCGGCCGTCGCAGATGCCGGCGGCGAGCGGCCACTCGATCGGCAACAGCAACCGCGTCAAAGCTGAGGTGCTCTTCGACTATCTCAAGGCTCGCGTCCTTCCTCCACTGTTGTCCCCAATGCCCGCGAGCTTCTGACCGCTCGGGTCCGGCCTTAGTCCTATGTGCGGCATCTGCGGAGAGCTGGCGTTCGATCGTCGACAGGTATCGGAGCAGGCGCTGTCGGTCATGACGGCGACGCTCGAGCACCGCGGCCCCGATCATGGCGCAACCTATCGCGCTTCGGACGGAGAGGCCGGCCTTGGCTTTCGCCGTCTGAGCATCATCGACCTTCGATCGGCGGCCAACCAGCCCATCGGCAACGAGGACGGACGCATTCAGCTCGTCTTCAACGGCGAGATCTACAACTACCGGGACATTCAGAGAGGGCTCGTTGCGCGGGGTCATATCTTCCGGTCGAACGCTGACTCCGAGGTGATCGTTCATCTGTTCGAAGAGCTCGGCGATCGCGCCGTCGACGAGCTCGACGGCATGTTCGCGTTGGCGGTTTGGGACGATCGAGCGGGCCAACTCACGCTCGCGAGAGATCGCGCCGGGAAGAAGCCGCTCTACGTTTGGCGAGACGCCAGACGCGTCATCTTCGCTTCCGAGACGAAGGCCATTGTCGCGCATCCCGATCTTCGGATCGAGATCGAGGAGGATGCGATTCCCTCGTACTTCCTGTACGGGTACGTGCCGCATCCGCAGACCTTCTACAAAGGTGTGCGGCAGATTGAACCCGGATCGATCTGCCGGTTCGATCGGGACGGACTAGAGACCGCCAGGCGCTATTGGCAGCTTCGGTTCCCTCCGATCGACCCTCACAGCACGGCGCCTCCAACACGGGCGGCGGCAGCCCAGCGAGTTCGCGAGTTGGTGACCTCGGCGGTCGAGCGGCGGCTGATGAGCGATGTGCCCCTGGGTGCTTTCCTGAGTGGCGGCATCGACTCGACGATCGTTGTCGGCGTCATGAGCCGCCTGCTCGACAAGCCGGTGCGTACCTTCAGCATCGGCTTCGAAGGAGACCCGGCGTTCGATGAGACCGAGGTGGCGCGGGCCACGGCGAAGCGGTTCGGGACGCGCCACACCGAATTCCGTGTCCAACCGTCGGCGATCGATCTGCTCGATACGCTCGTCTACCATCACGACGGCGCGTTTGCCGACTCGTCGGCCATTCCCACGTATCTCGTCTCGCAGCTGACGCGTCAATACGTGACCGTCGCGTTGACCGGCGACGGCGGCGACGAAGTGTTTGCCGGCTACCTCCGATTTGGCGCGGCCATGGCGGCCAGCCGCGTGCCGGCGTGGGCCGGACGGACTGCTTCGGCCGCGTTATCCGTGTTGCCGATGCCTCGCAACGAACGCCATCTGATCGCACGCGCGCGCAGGTTTACCAGCTTCATGCAGCTCCCGCTTCAAAGTCGTCTCACGGCGTGGGCGGGCGTCTTCTACGACGACCTCGAGACCCTGTTGACGTCCGAGTTCCAGGCCCGCGTTGGCGCCATCGATCGGTATCGTCACCTGAAGAATCTTGGCGGGGTCGAGGGAGCGTCCCCCCTCAGCCAACTCCTGGCGGCGAATTTTCACAGCTACCTGCATGACGATCTGCTGGTGAAAGCCGATCGCATGTCGATGGCCAACTCTCTGGAAGCGCGAGCTCCGTTCCTCGACCGGGCGCTCATCGAGTACGTCGCGGCGCTGCCCGATGACTACAAGTTGAACGGACGCACCACCAAAGTCGTACTGCGCGATGCCTTCGACGACCTCGTGCCCGAGGCCGTCAAGCGCGCGCCGAAGCGCGGATTCGGGGTTCCAATCGATGCCTGGTTCAGGAGCGAGCTTGGCAATTACCTCCGCGAAACGCTGCTGGTGCCGTCGGCCCGACTGCGCGACTATGTGTCCCAGGATCGCGTGCGCCAGCTCCTCGACGAACACACCGCCCGCCGCGCCAACCACGGCCAGCGCCTCTGGACGCTGTTGACGTTCGAACGGTGGCTGCAATTGCTGCCCTCGTGGAGGACGGCGGCGTGACTGGGGCCCTGTGGAGCTTTGCGATGGGGTTCGCGCTGACGCTGGGGTTGGTTCCCGCGTGTCGTGTCGCCGCGAGAAAGGCGGGCCTCGTCGCCCATCCGCGCAACGACCGCTGGCATCGCACGACGGTGCCCCTGCTGGGCGGCGTCGGCATTGCGCTGAGCGTACTGATTGTCGCGGTGGTGAGTGGCATCGCTCGTGAAATAGCGGTGCCACTCTCCGCGGCGATGTTCATTTTCGTCGGCGGGCTGGCCGACGACATCCTCAACCTGAAGCCGTCCACGAAGTTGGTGGCTCAAATCGCCGTGGCGGCGTGGCTCGTGTACTTCGGATACCGCCTCAATTGGGTCGAATCGCGCCTGCTCGACAGTGTCCTGACGATGGTGTGGGTCGTCGGGCTGACCAACGCGTTCAACCTGCTCGACAACATGGACGGACTCTGCGCCGGCACCGCGCTGGTCGTGGCCGTGATGCTGGCCGCCGGGCTCATCGGGGGCGCCGGTCCACAGCGCGCCGGCCCCGAGCTCATCTTCCTGGGCGCGCTGGCTGGAGCGGCGGCCGGCTTTCTCGTCTACAACTTTCCCCCGGCGTCCATCTTCATGGGCGACAGCGGCAGCTTGTTGCTCGGGTTCAGTCTTGCGGCCTTGACGCTCAGCGACGAGGGCGTTCGTGGAAGCCGATCCGACGTACTTGCCGTCATCGCCGGGCCGGTGTTCGTCCTGCTGCTTCCCATCTTTGACACGACGCTGGTCACCATTTCACGCCTGCTGTCGGGCCGGTCTCCGGCCGCAGGCGGCCGCGATCACTCCTCGCACCGGCTGGTTGCTGTCGGGCTGTCCGAGCGAACCGCCGTGTTCGTCCTGTGGTTCCTGGCCGCGGCCGGCGGCGCCGTCGGTTTGCTGCTGCGCAACGCCAGTCCGGACTGGTCGCTTCTGGCCGGCAGCCTCTTTCTCGTGTTGATGTGCCTGTTCGCCGTCTACCTCGCTCGCATTCGCGTCTATGAGGATGCCACTCAGCTGGACGCGGAGGATGTCACGCCCTTGAGCGGCGACATCATGTACAAGCGGCGTGTCGCCGAGGTGATACTGGACTTCTGCCTCATCAGCATGGCCTACTACGCGGCCACTCGCCTGCGCTTCGGGGCCGAGGCGTATCTTGAAAACGCCGAGCGCTTCTACGCTTCGCTGCCGATGCTGTTGGCCGTGCAGCTCGCAGCGTTCTTCATCGTGGGCGTGTATCGCGGCACCTGGCATTACTTCGGCTTGATGGACGGCGTCGTCGTCGCCGCGGGCGTTGCGCTCGGCACTGTCGCCTCTCAGCTCGTCATCCTCCTTTTCTATCAAGACACGGCCTATTCACGATCGGTCTTCCTCATCTATGCCGTGCTCTTGAGCGTCTTGGTGACTGCATCGCGAGCGTCGTGGCGGCTGATGGGAGAGTTTGTCCTGCGGCAGGGCCGCGCAGGCCGTCGCGCCCTCGTGTACGGATCGGTTGAGCACGCGCAAATTGCGATTGGCGAGCTGCAGAATCGCCAGGCCGACCCCGTCAAGATCGTCGGCCTGATCGATGACGACCCACGTATGGCCCGGGTGCGCTTGCAAGGGTATCGCGTGTTGGGCGGCTTCGACGCGCTCGAGGGGATCATCGAGGCGCAGCGGGTCGACACGATCATCCTGAACCGCAAACCGGTCGCCCCAGACCGGCTGGCCGCCATCGAAGCCCTGTGTCGCGCGCGCGGCCTTTCGCTGCTGCGGCTCGACATCTCCATTCGCGAGCTCATGTCCAGCAGCGGCCCTCCACCGACCGACCGACTGCTCGAGTGAGCCCGGACCGATCGGCCCACCACGTCGGCGTCACCGACCGCGCCGCTCCCCTCACTCGCCGCGCGACACTCGGCCTCGCCGCTGCGATCGCTCTGGGCCTCATCGCGCGCGTCGCCTTCCTCGATCGCATTCCTGGGATCGACGGTGACGAAGCGTGGTACGGCGTCAACGTCCAGGTGTTCCTCGACGGCGGCACGCCGTTTCTGAGCACAGGCGTCGGCAACCCGCTCAATCCATTTCACTCGCTTCCGTTGCTGGCGCTCTCGGCGATGCTGGAGCCCTCCGCTGTCACGCTGCGGCTGCCCGCAGTGCTGTGGGGTTTCGTCGCGGTGCTGCTCGCGTATCCGTTGCTGGCCGGATCGGTCGGCCCGCGGGCCGCGATGATCACGTCCGTTCTGCTGTCGCTGTCGCCCGCCGCGATCGGGCACTCACGCTTCGGCTGGGATCCTGCCGCCACGCCGCTTGTGTGCCTGCTGGCCGTCGGCTTCGCGCTTGCCAATCGGCCGATGGCGGCCGCCGTGTCCACGCTCAGCGCGGTGGTGATTCACCCGGCCAACGTTTTTGTCGTGCCGATCGTCCTTGCCGCGTACGCGCCGACGGAATTCGAGCGATTCTTCGCGTTGAGCGACGCGTTTCGCCGACGGCTTCTCGCCGTGGCCGCGACGCTGGTTGCCGTCGTGACGCTGGCGGTGCTCTGGATCCTCGATCGCCTCGCCGAAACCCCGTCGACCCCGGTGCCCTCGATCGAGCTGGTCGTGCAAAGAGCGCTCACGCCTGCGTCATGGGCCGACCTGTTTCTGGGTGTGTTGCGTCTGTTCTCAGGCGTGTCAACGGTGGCGGACATGGCGGGTCCGATCGCGACACAGGCACGTATGGCACCGGATCTGATCGTCGCGATCGTCCTCGTCGCGTCGATTGCGTTTGGCTGGCGAGCCTCAGGCGGAAAGCGCGGGTCGACGAGCGCATGGTTGATGGGTGGAATCGGCGTGAGCCTCATCCTGTTTCACATCGTGGCCGGGCCGGTCATGCTTCAGTCGGGACGCGAACGCTACGGACTGTTTCTGCTCGCGCCGACGTTCATCGTCTGCGCGCGCGGCCTCGACCGAGCGGCTGAATCGCGACCGGTTTGGGCGAGGGTCGGCATCATGCTGCTCGTCGTCTCGTTCGTGGGCGTCATGCTTGGCGGCTACTTCTATCCCTACCTCGCGCGCGGGGGTAACGCGCGGGCCGGGCTGCGATCGGGCGCGGTCGATCCCAAGATCGCGGCCTTAGAATTCGTCGTCGCCGACAGCCAGCCAGCCGACGTCGTCTCGGTCATCGCAGAGGATTGGTATGCCTACTGGCCGCTTCGCTATCTTGCGGGTGGAAACCAGCGCGTGCACGTCGAGCTGATGGCCGGCGCGAGCGCACCCGGCGGCTTGCGACCACCTGGCGTCCCGCAACCGCCGTATCCACACCCGCCCGACAAGACCTATGTTGTGGTCTTCGACAGCGGTGCTGCCTGGTCGCGACTCAGAAACGAAGGTCGCGTGCCCGCGTTCACCGCGTTCGACCCTGCCGGCCGGCCGATCCTGCACGTCGTGTCTGCGACGAACGGCCCGCCTTCGACGAGCCCGCCCCGCTCCTTCTGACTCCCGCCACTTCTCGTTGTTTCTCGCATGCAAGAGACCGCGAGAGGCCTAGAGACATCTTCTAAGGCCTGCATGGCGACAGTTGAAGCAAGTTTCTGGCAGGCCGCAGAAGATGTCCGCCCCGCGTCCCTCGACGATGCTCGGGACGGCCTGAGCGCGAGTCGAAGGCCGGAGCGGGGCAAGAAGACACTGCCC
>JBOGIV010000493.1:0-17155 GCA_050747925.1 Vicinamibacterales bacterium | reverse complement strand
CGTGCACCCACGGTTCTACGGCTCGTACCCGCGGGTGCTCGGCCGTTACGTTCGCGAGCAGAAGATCATGAGCTGGGAAGAGGCGATACGAAAGTCGAGCGCGCTGCCGGCGGCGACCGTCGGTCTCGTCGATCGCGGATTCATTTCGGTTGGCATGGCGGCCGACATCGTCACGTTCGATCCCAATACCGTCATCGATCGCGCGACCTACGAACAGCCGGCGCTGCCATCTGAAGGCATCCGGCACGTCTTGGTGAACGGGCGCGTGGCGCTGAAGGACGGCGTCGCGACGGGTGAGAGGCGCGGCCGCGCCCTGGTGCGGACCGAGCACATGCCGAGCCGGCCGCTGCAAACCGATCGCGCTCGTGCTGTGTCCCTGAAGGTCGCGGCACAGAACACCCGCATCACGATCGACATCTCGCAGGCATCCGGGATGACGACCGCGACAGGAACGATGGTGCTCGAAGACCTGCAGTCGACCAAATCCATCCGTTCGACGTCGATCGGCGAATTGCAGGTGACGGACGGATGGGCGAGCTTCACCGGTCGCGCGCGAGTGGACGACGGCGAAGAGCGTGCCTTTACTGCCATCGTGGATCGAGCGAATCCGCGCGCTCCGAGCCTCGCCACGGTGGTGATTTACGCTGAACCGACGACAGTCTGGACAACCACTCAGCCTACAACCCTAGTGACCATCAAATGAAACGAGTTCTGTCGTCGTTGCTGCTCGTGTCGTGCGCCGCGTGCAACTCCGCACCGTCGGCACCCGCACCGTTGGCACCCGCACCTCAGGCACTCGAGGCACCCTTGGCACTTTCGTCTTTGACTCCCGACGCCCTCGACGCTTTTATCTCGGGCGTCATCCGGGATCAGCACGCAATCGGCGTGACCGTCGGTGTGATGCAGAACGGGAAGGTGATTTTCGCGAAGGGCTACGGCCTCGCGAACACGAAGACGCAGGCTGCTGCGGTGACGCCCGAGACGCTCTTTGCAGTCGGGTCGGTCACCAAGCAGTTCACGTGTGCGGTCGCCCTGCAGCTCGAGCAGGAGCGCAAGCTGTCGTTCGACGATCGCGTCTCGAAGTACGCGCCGGAGCTCACGCGCGCCAAGGACATCACGATTCGCGACCTCGGCAATCACGTCTCGGGCTACCGCGACTATTACCCGCTCGACTTCGTCGATCGGCCGATGGCTAGGCCGCTGTCGAGCGACGAGATCGTCAAGGCCTTCGCGTCGCGGCCGCTCGATTTCGAGCCGGGCTCTCGCTATTCCTACAGCAACACGGGCTACCTGCTGCTCGGACAGATCATCGAGAAGACCGGCGGCGAACCCATGTCCAAGGCGCTGCAGCGTCGGCTGTTCACAGCACTCGGGCTTCAGCACACGCGATACGAGCCGAAGAGGGGAGAGCCCGGCCTCGCCGAGGGCTATACGCCGCTAGGACTCGGACCAGCGGAGCCATCCATTCCTGAAGGCGAAGGATGGATTGGCGCCGCCGGCGGCATCTGGTCAACGCCGACTGATCTGCTCACC
This sequence comes from Vicinamibacterales bacterium, assembly GCA_050747925.1. GTDB lineage: Bacteria > Acidobacteriota > Vicinamibacteria > Vicinamibacterales > UBA2999 > 12-FULL-67-14b. The sequence continues at coordinate 15,622 of JBOGIV010000493.1, read as the reverse complement.
TGGGATCTCGCCCTCATCGAAGGCAAGGTGATCTCGCCGGCGTCGTGGAAGACGATGACGACGCCTCGCGCGCTCTCCGACGACCGCACGAGCGGGTACGGCTGCGGCCAGGCGCTGCGCGATCGCGGTCCCGTGCTGGTCTTGACCCATAACGGTGGCGTCAGCGGGTTCAACTCCACGAACACGTTCATTCCGTCGACGAAATCAGGGGTCGTCGTCATCGCCAATGCCGATTGGTCCGGCGGCGCGCTCAGCGCCATCGCCGATGCGGTGCTCGCCAAGCTGATGCCGGCGGCCGACGCGCCCGTGATCGCCGGAAGGCCAGGGAAGGAGGTCGCGCTTGATCTACTTGCACAGATGCACGCGGGAAAAATCGATCGCGCGCAGCTTGGCGACGAGTTCAACGCTTTTCTCACGCCCGAGCGTCTTGCCGTGATGTCGAAGTCGCTCGTGGATGCGGGCGAGGTGAGCCAGGCCGAGGCCGGACCGATCAGCGAGTGCGGCGGAATGGAAGTGTCGACGGTGCGGCTGATGCTCGGCTCCACGCCCGCGCGAACGCTGATGTATCGCACACCCGATGGGAAGGTTCAGGAGTTCTTGGTCAACAGACGCTGAGACAGCTGATGGCAGAGGCTTTTCCCACCCGCCCTACCAGCCCTACCCGGCCCACGCGCCCTAGCCTTTCGGTTTCATCAGCTCGTCGAACGGCGCGTAGCCGCGCAGCGATTCGAAATCCATCTGTCGATGAAGGGCCGTCGACATCGACAAACCGCGCGCAAACGCACTCCGCAACAGCTCAACCGCTTGCTCACGTTCACCAAGGAGGGCGGCGAGTTGCGCGCGGCGCAGCTCGATGGCCCCGCCGGGCGTCGACGGTGCTTGCGAAAGTGTCGCCGCATGCTTGGACGCGAGCGCGCGATCGCCCATTCGAGCGGCAATGGCGCCAGCGAGCGCGACGTACAAGGTATTGGCGGGTTGCTCTTTCAGCAGTGCGGCGATCGCTTTGCCAGCCTCTGGCCATTCCTCGGCCGTGTAGAGGCTTTGCGCGAGGGCCAGGCGGTTGGCTGGCGTGAAGAATGGCTGCGGCTGATTGCGGTACCACGTTACCGATCGCTTCGCCAAGTCTATGGCCTCGGCGCGACGACCGTGCGCGCGAAGCTCTTCGGCCGCGAGCCGCATGGAGCCGGCCGGCGTCCCAACGCCAAGCGGCGTGATGGGCAGCGTGTCGTCAACGGCCCGCCGCAGGTCGTCCAGGCGACCGAGTGCGGCGAGCGCGAACAACTCGTCGTTGCGGGTGGCGAGCGATGAGGGAAACAGACCCTTGGCGACCGTCGCAATTCGCAGCTCCTCTTCGTGCCGGCCGAGCAGGTGATTGGCCATGGCCAGCCGGCCATGTCTCCACCGTCCAACCGTCCTCGCATTCCATGTCTCGGCGTTCACTTTGGCGAATTGATCGATCGCCTCTTGTGGCCGGTTGAGGCGAATGGCGTAGCGGCCAATCTCATAGTTGGCCACGAGATTACCCGGGTCGAGCTTCTCGACTTCGCGGAGCGCCGTGAGCGCATCGAGCAGGCGTCCTTCGAACGCATGGACAAGCTGCGACAGCTCCAGGCGCTCGAACACGCCCAAACGGTCGCGCATCGTGTTCATCTGATCGATGGCCTCGCGCTCATGGCCGCGATCTCCGGCGTTGGAGTAGGTGTGCGCCATCATCAACCAGGCGTTGAAGAAGCCGGGGTCCAATTCTGTCGCGCGCCGAAAATGCGTCACGGCTCGCAGAGGCTCGTCGGCAAACAAGTCCATTCCAGCGGTGAACTCGCGGTAGGCGTTGTACAGCGGTGGCCGTGAAGAACTCGAAGGCGAGTAGTCGGGATCCAGCATCGTGACGATGGCGCCGAGCACCCGTTGTTGGACGAGCTCAACCGCTTTGCCTGGATCCGTGCGAGGGCTGACCGCCGGCTCGATGGCGTGCAGCAACGCTCCTGATTTGTCCGAAAGCGACGCCTGGATCCGCAAGTTCTGACCATCGAGATAGTACGCACCGGTCACCGCTGTGGGCTGGCGCCTCTGCTCTGGCTCCGCAACCAGGGCGACTCGTTGTCGAACCGGCTGCTGGATGAACGTGATTTGCGGAAACTCCCCAGAGATGGCATCGGCGGCCATCTGCCCGAGCGGATCGAGCGACGGATCGCCGGTGCGGTTCTCGAAGCGAGCGACGGTGACTCGGCCTTCGCCGGATGGCGCCGCCGCCGTTGGGCCGGCCGTCGTCTCAGGACCCTGTGTCGAGCCGCGTGTCCAGATCCAGTAGCCACCAATGAGCAGCAGGACCGAAACGACAGCACCGAGCCACGCCAGCATCCGTCCCAGTGTCGGCAGGACGAACGAGATCTGCGATGTGCTCGACCATGTTTTTGTGACCGGCGGCGGCGCCGAAGCTGTTAACGATGGAGACATGGTGACGCCCGAGGTCCCTTCGGCGCGCAGATCTTCCAGCTCGTGTTTCAGATCGAGCGCGTTCTGCAGACGTTGCGCCGGGTTCTTCTCCAGGCATCTGCGAATGAGGCGCGCGATCTCCTTGGGAATCGCCGCGTTCACGTCGTTCACCGGCGGCGGCGTGTCACGCAGAATCGAGGAGATGAGCGACGCGCTCGAATCGCCTTTGAACGGCTTCTGTCCGGTGGCCAGCTCGTAGAGGATGATGCCGAGCGAGAAGATGTCGGACCGGTGATCGACGCTCTTGCCTTCGGCTTGTTCTGGCGACATGTACGCTACGGTCCCGAGGATCTGTCCGTGACCCGTCAGATGCTCGGTGGGGAGCGACGTGAATCGGCCCGGCCCAGCCGACGTCTCGGCCAGCTTCGCCAAGCCGAAGTCCAGTACCTTGAGCCGGCCGTCGGTGGTCACCATCACGTTGACCGGCTTCAGATCGCGATGCGTGATGCCACGCGCGTGCGCCGCCGCCACGGCGTCCGACAGCGGAATCGCAATCTGCAGGAATGTCTGGAGAGAAGCACCGCCCGGTGGAATGATCTCGGCGAGCGTTCGCCCCTCGACCAGTTCCATCGTCAGGAACGGCGAGCCGTTGTGCTCCTCGATCGAGTGGACCGTGACGATGTTCGGGTGGGTGAGCGCGGCAATCGCGCGTGCTTCGCGCTGAAAGCGATGGCGAAAGTTGGGGTCGGTCGCGCGCGTCGTGTGGAGAATCTTGAGCGCGACGAAGCGGTCGAGCTTCTCGTCGCGCGCCTTGTAGACCTCACCCATTCCGCCTGCCCCGAGGGGGCTGACGATCGTATACGACCCGAGCCGGTCGCCGGGGGAGAGTGCCATCGCTAGCGGATAATAGCGCGTTCACAGACTCCGTCTGCGACTGCTCCTACTGCTGGTTCATTTCCTCCATCATCCAGATCTGAGAGTCTGGCTGCAGGTAGGAAAAGATGACGCTCCGCCCGTCGGGCGACGCCGCCAACTGCCGGATGGAATTCTGGTAGCCGAAGGGTTCCGGCGTCACCGGCATCCGTCCAACCTCGCCGATGACGCGGACGTCCTTCGACGCAGTTGCGATCGCAATGAGCTCCAGCTTTCGGTTGGCGCCCTGACGCATCGCGAAGACTTCGGAGCCGTCTGGCGACCAATCCCAGAGTTCCAGCGGGCTTGTGTGAATGACACTGACCGTTTGGCCCGATTCATCGGTGACGGTCAGCCCCCCGCGCGACAGATACACGATGCGTCCGGTTCGCGACCACCGTACCTGACCTTGAACCGCATCGTCGCGGACAACCACCGGAGGCGTCTGTTGGCCGGGACGAAGCTTATAGATGCGGCTTCGCGCGAAGAAGGCGATCCAGGTGCCGTCTGGTGACCACGCCGCGTAGTCGGTTCTGCCCAAGTCCGGCGTGGTCAGAACGACGGGCTTGCCACCTGAGAGGGGCGACATGAATAGCTGAATCCCCGTATCGCTGAAGCGTTGGTAAACCACAGTACGGCCGTTGGGCGACACTGCGGCCTGAGACAACATTCGGGTCGATGGGTCGGCAAAATCCTCGGCCGTGAGCAGTGGACGCTCCCAGCCTTCGGCGAGGCTCTTCCACCACAACTCGACACGCCCCGTCCGCGTCGTCGTGAAGATCACGTGATCCCCCGTCGGCGTCCACGCCGGCCAGCCGTCGTAGCGGCCGCTGGCGACCAGCGGCGAGACCTTCGCGGATTTGAGGTCGATCTGCAGCACGTCCCAATTCAGCGTGAGCGTTGCGTACGCGATACGGCTGCCGTCCGGCGACACAGTTGGCGCGGTCTGCAGGAGCTCCGATGACGGGAGCGGGGCCATCGACCCGTTGCGAAGGTCGCCGCGCCACAGGTGATACCGCGAGAACTCGGTGAGGACGGTGGCGACTACGTGTCGGCTATCGGGAAGCCACGAGATGCTGTGGAGGAGCGCCGATGGTGGTAGGCCGATTGAGGCGGTGCGTTCAGGAAACCGTCCGGGACGCAGGGGCACATCCGCCACCAGGAGCTCGCGTGAGTTTCCTTCCGTCGCGCCGAGCTGGCGGCCATCGGGCGAGAAGCTCAGCGAATAGATGCCCACATTGTTCGGCACGTCCTGCACCTTGACCAGATCCTGCCCCTCGGGCGTGGCGGTCCAGAGGCCTCCACCCGCAAACGAATACATGGTTGCCGGGATGTTCTCCTGCTCGACAGCGCGGTAGACCACGAGCGTGCGGCCGTTTGGAGAAATCGCCGCCGCGCCAGCAGCCGACACGATCCTGACTGGCTGGCCTCCGGCGGCGCCCACGGACCATAGCGCATTGGCGGCCCTGAAGTAGATGCGATCGCCCGACGGGTGCCAGAACGGGACGAGGCAGTCGGCGTCGAGCGTCGTGAGCTGCGCGGGCGGATCTGCGCGTCGATCGAACCGGCGCGTGAAGATCTGATAGTAGCCACCGCTCTCCTGCGCGTAGGCGAGAATCTTGCCATCCGGTGACCACGCTGGCGTTGTCGCCGCGTGCCCATCAACGGCGACTGGGCGAACCTCGTAGCGAGCGACTGGCGTGGCTTGCGACATCGAACCGGCGATCCACCCGATGGCTCCCAATGCGAGCGCGCCGGCCGCAACGGCTGCAGGAACCCACGTGCGGCGTGGCTGCTGCGGTCGGTCGACCGGCACCGCGGCACCCGACACGCTCAGCTCGCTCTGACGACGCTTCAGTTGTTCGAGATCGCCGTGGAGGTCACGCGGAGTCGTAGCGGTCGCGAGATCCTTCGCGAAGCAGCGTTCGACGATCCATCGAAATGGCGCCGGCAGGCTGTCGAGAAGGTGATATTGGGGTTCCGCCTCGATGATCGCTGTCATCGTCTGCGCCGCCGATTCGCGCGCGAACGCCTTCGTCCCAGTCGCGAGCTTGAAGAGCACGAGGCCGAGCGAAAACTGATCGGAGCGAGTGTCGACGTCCTGTCCACGCGCCTGTTCCGGACTCATATAGGAGACCGTACCGAGGATCGTTCCGGGGTCGGTGGCGCGCGTGGCCACCGTCAAATCGCCAACGGCTTTGCCGGCGTGTTTCGCGAGACCGAAGTCGAGGATCTTGATGCGACCCTCGGGAGTGATCAGGATGTTGTCCGGCTTGAGGTCGCGATGCACGATACCCACGGCGTGCGCGGCGGCGAGACCGTCCGCAATCTGCACCGCGGCGTCGAGCAGCTGCCGGAAACTTTCTCGTCGCGAAATGGGCGCGCCGTCGACGTACTCCATCACGATGAAGTCCGGCCCGACATCGTAGAGGTGGCAGATATTCGGGTGGTTCAGTTCGGCGACAACGCTGGCTTCGCGCGCGAAGCGTTCGCTGAACGTCGCCTGTGAGATCTTGATGGCGACGGTGCGGTCGAGGCGAGTGTCGAGAGCGCGGTAGACCTCGCCCATGCCCCCTTCGCCCAACTTCGCGAGGACGCGATAGGGTCCGATCACGTCCCCGGGGGACAGCGCCATCGAGAGGGGATAATACAGACCCAGACTGCTTTCGGCTATCGGTTACGTTCGGCCATCGGCTATCAGCGATCGGCTATCAGCAACTGCGGTGAAAGCTGAGAGCCGACGCGGAGTGCAGAGCGCTGCCGTTAGAGCCGAAAGCCGTGAGCCGAACGCTGAGAGCTGCCCTAATGTCGCAGACCGCCCGCCGCTTCGTCCTCTTCATCCTGCTGCTCGGTATGGCCGGTACGACTACGGAGCTCATGCTGCTGGAGCACGACGAGGACCTGAACCAGTGGATCCCGCTGGTGGTTCTTGGCGCCGGGTTCGTGTCGCTCGGATGGCTGGCAGTACTCCCCGGGTCAGCCGCCGTCAGCGTGGTGAGGATCGTCGCCGCGTGTTTCATCCTGAGCGGCATCGTCGGCGTGGTCCTCCACTACCAGGCGAATCTGGAGTTTCAACGCGAGGTCGATCCGTCACTGACCGGCTGGGCGCTCTGGCAGAAGGCGATTCGAGCCAAGTCGCCGCCTGGGCTGGCGCCGGGAGTCATGGTTCAATTGGGGTTGCTGAGCCTGGTTTACACGTTCAGACATCCGGGAGCTCTGACGGGGGGCCAGGCCCTGTCTTCGAATGAAACGGAGGGCCAGGCCCTGTCTTCTGATGTCACCGGGGCCAGGCCCCGTAGGAGCGAGACATGAAAACGACATTTCTGACAGTTCTGCTTCTGGCGTTCGCCATTGCCATGCCGGTGACCTCGAACGCGCAAGTTGGCAAGTCGATCGGATTGGCCGACGCCAACACCGTGCCCGAGGCCGAGCTTGCGAAGATGCCGAGCATGACGCCCGCGATCGCGAAGGCGCTCGTGGCGGCGCGTCCATTCGACAGCGCCATCGAGTTGAACAAGTTCCTGCTCGGACAGAAGCTCACGCAGGATCAAACCAACGCGTTCTACCGAAACGCCTTCGTTCACATCAACCTGAACACCGCGACGGCGGAAGAGATCAGGTTGATTCCCGGCGCAGGCAAGCGCATGGCCCACGAGTTCGAGGAGTACCGGCCCTGGAAGGCATGGGCGCAGTTCGACAAGGAAATCGGCAAGTACGTCGATGCGAAGGAAGTGGCCAGGCTGGCGCAATACGCCTTCATTCCGTTGCGGCTCAACACGGCGAGCGAAGCCGACTTCATGACCATTCCTGGCGTCGGCAAGCGCATGGCGCATGAGTTCGACGAGTACCGCCCATGGAAGGCGCAGGCGCAGTTCGAAAAAGAGATCGGGAAGTACGTGAACGCCAAGGAAGTGAAGAGGTTCTGGCGCTACATGGTCATCGACTAATACCAGCAGCCGGCAGCCGGCAGACGGTTTAGACGTGGCTTCCAGTAACGCAGCGACGGTGAAGGAGTATCTGGCTGAGCCGCCGCCTGATCGTCGAAAGACGATCGCGGCGGCGCGGGCGCTCGTGCGCAAGCACATTCCGAAGGGCTACAAGGAAGTGATGCAGTGGGGGATGATCTATCTGCGGGAGACGATGGCCGAGGCACAGGCCTTCGCGCAGCTCATGAAGCAGCCAACGGTGTTCGACGAGCTGGCGACGGTCCAGACGCACGCATTCCTCGATGCGCCGCTGGCTGCACCCGGAGTGGGCGTTCGGCCATGCGCTCCGGCGGGGCGAATTTTCCCTGTTCTCGTCTTCCAGCATGGCTACACCGGCATCCCCAGCTCGTACACCGCGCTGATGGAGGATCTCGCGAGCCGTGGCTACGCGGTGCTCAGCATCATCCATCCATACGAAGCGACTGCTGCAACGCTGGAAGACGGCAAGGTGGTGACCTTCCTCAACGAGAAGGGGACAATGCACCAGGGCATCATGGACGTGCTCAACGAGTGGGCCCCGAAGGCGACACGATGACCAAGGTCACGGCCGCCGCCGAAGATGCCGAAAAGGAGAAGTTGATGCGCGGTTACCTCGCCGCGCTCGAGAAAACCGACGATGTCGTCCGCCGATGGGTGTTGGACACCAAGCTCATGCTCGATCGATTGCCGAAGTCCGGTGCGGGTTCGGCGTTGGCGGCGAGGCTCGATCTCACGCGAATCGGCTTCTTCGGCCACTCGATGGGCGGCGTCGCGTCCGGTCAGTTCTTTGTTGAGGATCGGCGATGCCGCGCAGGCTTGAACTCGACGGCATCCCGCAGTACGGGACGATGATCGATACACCGATGCCGTCGCCCTTCCTGATGGTGTATTCCGGCTCTGGTCGGCCGCATGGGCGCCAGCGATCTGATCTACAAGCGGTCGGCAGCCCGATACTACCGAGTCGATGTGAAGGACACGCTGCATCTGGATTTCAGCGACATGAATCTGTGGCCGGGGCCGCTCGGTGGTCGAGGCGCCTTTGGTGCGATGCCCCAGCGCGCGCTGCGGATATCACCCGGATGATCGTGCGCGAGTATTTCGATCAGGAGCTGCTGGGACGCGCGTCGCCGTTGCTGTCGGGCGAGACGAGGCTGCCCGAGATGACGGTGACGAAGAACGTGCGAGGAGAGCGAGTCCAGAAAGTTGAAAATTGCGGAGTTTAGAGTTGAGAGTTTCAGTGGGCCAGGTCACAGTTCACTCCAGTTCTGTGCACTGAAGCTTGGCGCACACTGTCACACTTGACCCAAACTGAACTTTCAACTTTCAACTGAAACTATCAACTCTTCAACTCTTCAACTTTCAACTTTCCTGTGGCCATGACCACCGTCTCCGTCAAAGTGTTCAACGCTCATGGTCTGCTCGTTGGCCCCGTGCAGTCTCCTCGAATCGAGAAGACTGAAGCCGAGTGGCGGCGGCAGTTGACGCCCGAGCAGTTTCAGATTGCCCGTGCGCACGGGACCGAGCGGCCGTTCTGCGGCACCCTGCTCGACAACAAGCGCCACGGCGTCTACACCTGTGTCTGCTGCGGCCTGCCGCTGTTTGCGTCGAACGCCAAGTTCGATTCGGGCACGGGCTGGCCGAGCTTTTTTCAGCCGGTGGCCGACGAGAACGTCGCGACCCGCTCCGACCGCAGCTACGGAATGGTGCGCGTCGAGATTCTGTGTGCGCGCTGCGACGCGCACCTGGGTCATGTCTTTCCCGACGGCCCGCCGCCAACGAGGCAGCGCCACTGCGTGAACTCTGAGTCGCTCGCGTTCACCGATGTGGATCAGCTCTCGACGCTGGCTGACCCGCACGTAGAGGCGGGCCTTCCGCCTTCGCCGTAGGCTTTGGCGGACCGCCGTAGCTTTAGCTTGGGCGGTTAGACCCGCCTTTCCCAGGCGAGTCTAAAGACTCGCCTCTACACGTTCTCCTCGCACTGAAGACCCGCCTTACTTGGCAACCTCGCTCATCAGCGCCAGCCCATTCCCATCCGGATCCTTGAACTCGCACAGCCACAGCTCCATCGTTGGGGTTCGATGCGCGACGTGCGGAGGATCGCCGACGGCGACGCCTCGAGATTTCAGCGTCTCGTAGACGGCGTTGATGTCCCCGACTTTGAAATAGACCATCGAGCCCCGTTCGGCGAAGCGGCTCGACTCGGGAACGCCGACGAGGAGCCGGACCGAGCCGGCCTGAAAGAAGCTCATCTGCGGCGGCGCCGAGAACAGAAAGCGCAAGCCCAACGAGTCCCGGTAGAACGGGATGGCGCGCTCCAGGTCGGTCACCGGAATCAACAACTGGCCAACGGTCGCATCGGAAAGATCCACGGTGTTCTCCTTCAGCCTTGCCGGGCGGCTGGGGTTCGCGCTACACTTAGCTTAGCTAAGTAAGTATTTAGCATAGGCAAGTATTTCGGATCAACCGCCAAATTGTGTCGGTGACTCGGTGACTCGGTGACTCGCCGACCTTCCAGTCCTGCCGCGACGCCCCTCGCCGTGGCCGACCGCCTGCACTCGGCGGCCCTCCACCTGCTGCGACGCTTGCGCCGGCACGACGAGGCCATGGGCATCACGGCCGCGCGGGCCTCGGCGCTCTCGGTCGCCGTGTTTGCCGGCCCGGTCACGCTCGGCCGCCTGGCCAAGGCCGAGCAGGTGAGCGCGCCGACGATCACACGGCTGGTGGTCGCCATGGAGGAAGAGGGACTCCTGAAGCGCGAGCCCGACCCGACCGATCGGCGCGTCGTCTGGATTCGGCCGACCGCGAAGGGCACACGGCTGCTGACGGCGGGACGAAGGCGGCGGGTCGAGGCCTTCGCGCGTGAGCTGTCCACGCTCGATCAGGACAGCCTATCTGTGCTCAGCCGGGCCGCCGAGCTTTTGGAACAGCTCGGCCGATCGCAGGCCGCACCTGACCACAAGGCCACTTCAGCCGGCCCTGCGAAGCCGACGGCTCGGCGTGGAAAGCGGCGGCACATTTAGGCGGGGATCGGAAATCAGGGATCGGTGATCGACCCGATCCCTGATCCCTGATCCCCGATCCCTGATCCCTGATCCCTGATCCCCGACTTCATCCTGCAGGATTGATATTCGCGTTCATGCGGAAGAAATTCTGCGGGTCGTACTTCTTTTTGAGATCCACCAGCCGCTTGTAGCGCGCCGCACCATAGATGGCCGCGACCCGTTCGCCCTCGTCCTCTGGCAGGTAGTTCACATAGACCGAATCGGCGGAGTGGGGCGCGAGTCGACGGTTGAGCGCCCTCGCCCATGCAATGGTCTTCTCGGAATCGGTCGGATCGGCCCACCGCCCGACAATGGCGAGGTTGAAATCGCCGTCGCGAAGTGTAAATGCCGTCTCGGCGGCCGGCACGCGTCGCAACGCGCCGCCGAGCGGCTCCAGCAGCAGGACGCACAGCGGCGTCGGCGCCTGGACAAATCCGTCGACCACGATGTCGATTACCTCGTCGGTCAGCTTCTTGAGGAAATTGGAGGTCCAGTAGTTGTAGAGACCCGCAGGCAATCCGGCATCGAACATCTGCTGAAGCTGGCAATACGGGGTGGGCGCCACCATGTCGGCGAGCGGCGGGCCAAAGGCCCTGAACGGCTGCAAAGCCGTCTCGGCTTTCGCCAGCGGGCCGACGTACGCGGGCACTTCAACGGCGATGGGCTGGCCATCGGGTCCACAGAGCAGAGCCGTGATGGCGATGACCTCGTCGGGGGCGTTCTGCAGCGTGTCTCGATGGAACCGCCACAGATCGCGCGCGCGCGTCACAGGATGTACCACCATTCCCGCGAGCAGGGGACCGACCTCGTGCAGTTGGTACTCGAACGAGGTGACGATGCCGAAGTTGCCGCCGCCACCGCGCAGGCCCCAGAAGAGATCGGTGTTGTCGTCTTTGCTCGCGCGAATCAATCTCCCGTCGGCGGTGACCACATCAGCGGCGATCAGGTTGTCGCAGGCCAGACCGTGCACGCGCATGAGCCAGCCAATACCACCCCCGAGCGTGAGCCCGGCAATGCCGGTCGCCGATACCGTGCCGCCCGTCGTTGCGAGACCGAACGCCTGGGTCTCGTGATCGAACTCCTTGTAGGTCAAGCCGGGCTCGGCACGAACACAGCGCCGAGCCGGATCGACGCGAATGGCCTTCATCCGCGACAGATCCACCATCACGCCGTCGTCGCACACGGCGCGGCCGGCCACGTTGTGTCCGCCGCCGCGAACCGACAGTACGAGGCCCTCGTTGCGGGCGAGCGCGACCGATCGGATCACATCCGACGCCGTCGCGCACTGAACGATCGCACACGGCCGGCGATCGATCCACCCGTTGTAGATGCGTCGGACCGTGTCGTACTCAGGATCGGCGGGGACCACGACGGGCCCGAGAACTTGGGAGCGGAGCTCGCTAATCTGTTCGTTGGTCATCACGTGATGCTACATCAGCGCGATCGAGTACGATCCGCGACCCGGCCGAGTCGGGTTCTTCTCGACCTTCCGTCGACTGTCCCCGGTGAGCGCGCGGTTTTCCTGCGAACAGGGTACGGCACGGCACTGCTGATTTTCGAAGCGGTCTTTGGCGGACTCGCATTCGCCTTCGCGGGAATGATGTGGTTCGTGCCGCGCGTGTTTACGCTCGCCCGTCTGCCCGCCGTCGAGTTCGTGATCCATGCCCAACCAATACCTTTTCGTGGTTGATCCCTCTCGTGGTTCCTTCTCGTGGTTAATCTGTCTCGCGGTTGATCTGTCTCGTGGTTGATCCTTCTCGTGGTTGATCCTTCTCGTGGTTGATCTTTCTCGTGGTTGATCCTTCTCGTGGTTGATCTTTCTCGTGGTTAGTGCCGTCCGTGGTCGGCTTTGTTGTGGTTCTAGTCAGGGCTGCGAGGTGGCTCGAGCAAAGCCAAGAGGTTCCGCTCGATCGTCCCGCAGATCTGGGGATTGTTGGCGTCCACGCCGAATGGATTCTCGATCTCGACGCCGATCTCCTCGATGCCAAACAGCACGAAGGGGTTGTAGTCGATCATGCGGTCGTCGGTGGCGGGTACTTTGCGGCGAGCTTGGCGACGGTGGTCATGCTGCGAAAGGTGAGTCGCGTCTCGAGCATCTTCTCGAAGCTCACGTTGAAGTACTTCGACTGGCCTTGCCCGTCCTTGCAGAGCCAATAGACCTCGCGATCCTTCGTGTGGAAGTCGTCCTCCTTTGTCTTGAGCGCCAGCCAGACTTTCGCTGCGCCGGCCGACAGCGGCGCTTCCATGAATCCCACCAGAAGCGTGCGCGCGGCTTTGACGTTGCCGGGTGGAAACGGCTGAGAGGCCGCAATTCGCGCCAGATCGGCATCGCTGCGGAGGAACGTCTTCACCTCGTAGCCGAGCGACTTCTGCAGATGCGCCTCGATCTTCTTTTCGAGCGCGCCGGCGTCCTTCGAGCGGGTCTCGAAGATGACGTTGCCGCTGGCGATAAACGTCTCGACGTGGGCGAAGCCGAGCGCGTCGAAGTGCGCACGCAGCCGCTCCATCGCCACGGTATGCCCGCCGACGTTGATGGCGCGAAGGAATGCGACGTATCGCACGCTAGGACCCTCTCTGCGTCGACTGCGTCATCTGCGGCCTAGCGAGCGCCGTCCAGGATCGCCACGTTCACGTAATAGAGGTCCGTCGCCACCTGGAATCCGGCTCGGCCCAGCGGCGTCTTCATCGTCTTCCAGTCGCTGGTCGGCTCGATGATCTGCCAGCGCTGCGGTTGGCCGACGCGCACGGGCATCGCGAACGCTGTTTCATCGGCGCTCCAGCGATACGAGACCGATGCCTCCTCGAAGCGCAGTTCGAGCGTTGGAAGGCCGGCGTGCCGCAGGTACTGATCGAAGATCGGGGTCAGGTTCGCTCTCAGTTTCTCGTTCACGTAGCGCACGAGATCCTCGGTCATGATGTTTTGATACTTGAAGTGCTGGTAGACGTCGCGGATCAGCGCGAACCACTTGCGATCGTCGTCCACGACGTGGCGAAGCGTGTTGAGGAAGAGCGCGCCTTTGAAGTACTGATCGCCGGGCGGCGACCGATGGATCCCTCTCGGCGTGATGATCGGCTCCGTGTTCCTGACCTTCGATTTGTACCCATTCGTGTACTTCAGCGCATCGTCATAGCCGAACATGTGCTCCACGTAGAGGCACTCGAGATAGGTCGTCCAGCCCTCATGGATCCACATGTCCGAGACGTCGGCCGCCGAGACGGCGTTGCCGAACCATTCGTGCCCGCTCTCGTGAATGATGATGAAGTCGAACTTCAGGCTCACGCCCACGCCGGTCCAGTCGCGCTCGAGGTAGCCGTTGGCGAAGCGGTTGCCGTAGGTGACGGCGCTTTGATGCTCCATGCCTGAATACGGCACTTCGATCAGCTTGTAGCCGTCCTTCGCGAACGGATATTCGCCGAAGTATTTCTCGAAGGCCTCGAGCATCGGCTTGGCTTGCGCGAATTGCGTCTTCGCCTTGTCGAGGTTCTCCGGCAACGCGTAGAAATCCAACGTGAGATCGTCCAGACGCTCCGCGAAATGAACGTAATGGCCGATGTTCAGCGACACGTTGTACGAGTTGATGGGGTAGTGCACGCGCCAATCCCATCGTGAGTAGCCGTCGCCAAGGTCGGTCGTGCCGAGGAAACGCCCGTTGGAGACGTCCACGAGATCGTTCGGGATCGAGACGCTCATCTCCATGCTCTCGACCTCGTCGCGCCACTGATCCTTGCTCGGCCACCAGATGCTCGAACCCTCGCCTTCGCACGCGGTGTTGATCCAATGCCGTCCGGCCGGATCCTTGCGAAACGCGATGCCCCCGAAGCGGCCGGTCTCGAGCGGATTGCCGGCGTACGTAAACTCGATGGTGTATTCCCGCCCCTTCGTCAGCGTCTCGGGAAAGTCGATGAAAACGGCGTTGCCTTCCCTCATGAATTTCAGCGAAGTCTTGCCAAGAAGGATCTGCTCGACCTTCAGGTTCGCGTAGAGGTCCAGCTGGATGCGAGTGTCGTCGCTCAGCATCCGAAACCGGATCGTGTTTGTGCCGCTGATGAACTTCTCGTCAGGGTTCACGCGGACGTCGAGCTTGTAGAACAGCAAGTCGTTGTTGGCGCGGTAGCGACCGTACTCGCCGCGCAGAATGTCCGCGCGCGTGGCCGGCTTCTGAGCAGTGGCCGGCGGCGCCTGCTGCCCTGTCAGCGACAGCGACGAGACGACAATGGCTCCGATGAGTAACAGGTAAGCTGTCACGCGATCCTCGACATCGCTTTCTTGCTTCTAGAGCTTCTTGCTTCTGTCTTCGTCACGTTCTTGTTGCGCTACTTCCCCAACACGTCCCGAAGCGGTTCCTGCCAGATGCTCCAATGGATCGGACCGTAGTACTGGCCGATTCTATCCGGCGAACCGTACTCATAGCTGCGGACGTCCGTGCTGTGCGGATGCCGCGAGCCCAGAATCTGGTGCCCCAGCTCGTGCACGATCGTTCGGCCGACGCCTCGGCCAATCGCTTCGAGAATGTCGCGCCGCGTCGCGCCGTCCGGCGCGTACGCAAACGCGCCGCGGACGGCGATGGTGACGCTGACCTGGCTGATCCCCCCAAGCGGACCAAGCGAGTATGTTTCACCGGAGGCGCCCGAAGACATCTTGGAGGAAGCGACCAGGGTGCCTTGCACGAGCCGGACCTTGTAGAACGCGTTCGGGTTTTCGGTGAATCGCAGCCGCAGGCCGGCGTAAGCGGTCTGGACCTGTTCCCACACGACCCGGCGCATCATGGCCCGTTCCTCGTCGGTAACTCTCCCGCCGAGTTGCTTGGCGTCGAGCTCCGAGATGTCGAAGGTCACGCCGTCGATCAGCAGGCCCGTCTCAACCACGACGCCTCTTGAACGCCATTCGAGAATGGCCAGCGCCGCCATCGTGATGGCGACAGCGCCAAAGGGAGCGCCGACGTAGAGCCAGCGCTTGGTCATCACCTTCCTTCGTCCGGCTCAGCCGGCGAGTCACCAGCGCGACAGGTTTGTGCTGACGTCGCGTGGACGCTCGGCATAGTGGGAGATGTCGTTGACGAGCATCAGCCAGATAGCGAGCCACGCCGATGTCGGGTACGCGGGAGCGCCTGTCCTTGTCGAGACAACCGCGAAGCAGCTGTCGCGCGGTTTCCGGCGTCGCTGACGGCAACTTGGTCCAATCCGGATCCGCGCGCCGAATCGCGGCCATCGTGTCGGTGACATCGTTGCCTTCGAACGCACGGACGCCGGTGAGCATTTCGTAGAGCACGC
>JBOGIV010000492.1:0-24286 GCA_050747925.1 Vicinamibacterales bacterium | reverse complement strand
GGACTAGTGTCTCGTCGCCGAAGTCTTGTTGCATTCGGCTCGCGCTGCATCCCGGCGGGCGGCGTTGCTCCTCCTTCAAATACCCCCAGTATTCTCAGTCGTCGCGCCTTGCCGGCCGGGCGCATCGCGACCCTCGATGCTAACAAGACTTCGGAGACGAAACACTAGCCGCGCGGCGCGAGCCCCGTGGCTTGGTCCAGGTGTCCGGCCCTCTCGGGCCGCGACGCGACCACGCATTCGAAGGCCGCGCGGTCCCGGCTCGCCGATACGCGGACGACTGAGAATTCAGTTTCCGCCAGCATGTCGCGCACGCACCGCACGTTGGGTCCCCAGTAGTTGGTCGGGTCGCCGCGGAAACTGTCGCCAGGGAAGAAACGCATCAATGGCGTGTCAACCAGGCGGGGATCGAGTTGTTCGATGGCTACGCGAGAACCGTCCGCCAGTGTCAGCTCGTGATCGATGATGACCGTCTCGAGATACAAGCGTGAACGACACAAACGACGCGCGATTCGAAGGCCGCCAATCGGATCCGGGAGGTGGTACAGCAGACCGAGGAACAGAACGATGTCGAAGGTTCCGATCTCGGCCTCGTTCAGGTGGTAGAGGTTTTTGTGGAGGTACGTGACGTTTGACCCGAGGACGCGCGACGCGACACCAAAGCCGGTCCGGTTGGCATCGATCGAGTCCACCGCGAGCACTTCTGCGGCGCCGCGCTTTTCCACTTCGAACGCGAAAAACCCGTCGCGCGTGCCGAGATCGAGCACGCGCATCCCTGAGCAGTCGGTTGGCAGACGGAGGTTCCTGAGGAGCACTGGAGAATCGTTGATGCCGGGTGTGACGATGCCTGGCCGCAGCTCGATCTGGTGATACCACCGCCCGACGGACGCGATCTGGTCGCGCACTTCCTTGTCGCTCAGATCCCCAGTCATCTCTCGAATCATCTCATGCGCACTGATTTCAGCCGGTCAGCTCGCTCGAGCGATGGCGGATCGATTCTCGCGATCTGCCTCATGTGTCGGTTCGGCGCGAAATTGGCCGGCTCGCAATCACCGGTGTTGCGATAAGATTCGACTGATTGACGTTGACGACGGCCTCGGCGAGTGTTGAACGACGCCTCTATGGCTCCGATTGAGTACCCCGACAACTCCGACTGAGCGGATGCCGATGGCGACTCATGTCTGCACCATCGTCGCTCGCAACTACCTTCCGTACGCTCGCGTCTTAGCCGATTCGTTCTTCGCGCATCATCCGGGCGGTTCGTTCACGGTCCTCGTCATCGACGACGAAGGACGCGCCGAAGCGTGGCCGGATCCGCGGGTTAGATGGCGACGGCTTCGCGACATCGGGCTGGAGCGCCGAGAGATTCACCGGCTGGCAGCGATGTACGACGTCACTGAGCTTGCGACTGCGGTGAAACCGAAGCTGCTGCGACATCTTCGGGACACTGGCAGCGACGCTGTTCTCTACTTCGATCCCGACATCCGCCTCTACGACTCATTGGACGAGATCGCAGAGCTTGCCCGTCAGCGGGGGATCGTACTGACACCGCACACGATGCGTCCGTTCCCCAAGGACGATCGACGGGTCAACGCCTTCTTCGTTCTCGCCGCCGGCGTTTACAACCTTGGCTTTATCGGCATTGGACCGGGGTCTGATGAATTCCTCGAATGGTGGTGGCAGGTCACGCGGCGAGAAGCCCTTGTCGACGTCGCCGGCATGATGTTCACCGATCAGCGATGGGTGGACTTCGCACCGTGTTTTTTCGACCCATATATCCTGAAGGATCCCGCCTGCAACGTGGCGTATTGGAATCTGCATGGGCGCAACCTCACCCTTGACGGCGAGAGGTACTTGGTGGACGGTCGCCCCCTGCGGTTCTTTCATTTCAGTGGATTCAATCCGAAGCAGCCCGGGCAACTCAGTCGTCACCAAGGCGATCGGCCGAGGATCCTGACCAGCGATCGTCCGCCGCTGGCGCAGATCTGCCGAGAGTACGCCTCCAGTCTCGAACACGCCGGCGTCCACGAAAACGTTCCCTATGGGTGGGGCTGGTTGGCGTGCGGGATGCCGATCGACTCCCGCATGCGACGTGCGTATTGGGCGGGCGTCACACGGGCTGAGCAAGGCCGCGTTGGAGAACCGCCGGATCCGTTCAACGAGTCCGATCGGTATGGATTCGTCGATTGGTTGAACGACCCGGCGGACGACGGCCCACCTCGCGTGTCTCGTTATCTGTATACCTACTACAAGGAACGATCCGATCTTCAGCGGCATTTCCCGGATCTCTTCGGGCGCGATGTCGAGCCCTACCTCGCCTGGGTGCGCGTAGATGGTGTGGCGCAGACTGAGATCCCCGCCGAGTTGCTGCCCGCGCACGCATCCTCGACGGGGGCGACGCCAGAGGCCGGTGCGACGAGTGAGACCGCCGAAGGTCTGACGATCGCCGGCTACTTTCGCGCGGAGTTAGGCATCGGTGAGAGCGCTCGGTTGTTGACACTGGCCGCGGATGCCGCGGGGATTGCGTACGCTACGATGACGTACGACAAGACGCTCAACCGCCAGTCCTGCGCGTTTGAGGAACGACCCGCCCGAGCCGACCACGACGTCAACGTCCTGTGCATCAACGCGGATTCCACAGTCGCCTTTGCTCGACATGTGGGCTCGGACTTCTTTGCCCGGCGTCATACGGCCGGCTATTGGTTCTGGGAGCTCGAGGACTTCCCGCCCACGATGCATCAGGCGTTCGGCGTTGTCGACGAGGTCTGGGCGGCGACCGATTTTGTCGCCAACGCGATTCGAAAGCCGAACATCAGACCGGTCTTCACGATGCCGGTGCCCGTGCCCACGCCGCGCGACTCAGCCGCCCTGACGCGAGCGCAACTCGGCCTTCCCGATGGGTTCGCATTCCTGTTTGTCTTCGACTTCCTGAGCATTGTCGAACGCAAGAACCCGATGGGGCTCGTTCGCGCGTTCACGCAGGCGTTTGCGCCAAACGAGGGACCGGTGCTGATGCTGAAGTGCATCAATGGTCACCTGCGCACGGCACAGCTCGACCACCTCCGGTCGCTGACCAAGGACCGTTCCGACATCCGGATTGTCGACGACTACTACACGTCCCAGCAGAAAGACGCGCTGCTGTGCCGTTGCGACTGCTACGTGTCACTGCATCGATCGGAGGGGCTGGGTTTGTCGATGGCCGAGTCGATGGCGGCAGGCAAACCGGTGATCGCCACGGGTTACTCTGGCAATCTGCATTTCATGACCTCGGAGAACAGCTATCTCGTGGACTACACGACTGGAGCAGTCCCAGGGGGCTGCGATCCGTACCCGACCGGCGCACCTTGGGCGGAGCCCGACCTCGGGCATGCCGCGACACTGATGCGCGAAGTCTACGAGCGTCCCGATCTGGCCGCGATTCGGGCGCGGCGCGCGAGCGTGGCCATCCGACAGCACCATACCGTCGAGGTCGCGGCGGCCGCGCTGTCGAATCGTCTCGATCAGATTCGAAGCCTGCGTCGCAGTCGCGTGACGACGAGCCTTGCCCTGGGTCCGCCAAACCCGAGCACGTGGCCGCTGCTGGAAACGCTCGCCTCACCCCAAGTGGGGGCTCAAGGGCGCTCGTTTCCGAAGCTGCGGGTGGCGTTGCAGCGGACGCTGTTCCGGGCGCTGCGGCCGTACTGGTTCCAGCAGAGCGAGTTCAATGGGGAGGTCATTCGGGTCGTCCGACAATTGACCTCCGCCCTGCGTCGCGAACAACATGCGCGCGTCGATCTCCAGAATGCGATTCGCCGGTTGACCCAGCGGTCCAATGGCACACCGTCAGAAGGACGAGCCGATTCACCACGGCGAGCCCGAGTGGATGTGACCGTCTGCATTGTCCAGCACGAAAACGCCGCAGACGTTCGACGCATCCTCGGAGAGATGGAACGGATCACTCGATCGTCACGCACGTTCGAGACGATCGTCATCCACAACGATGAGAGCATGGTGGCGCACGACGGCTGCCTCAACTACCACAACCGCAACGTCGGCCAACTTGCGGGAGCTACGAACAAGGCACTCGAGTTGGCCGTTGGCCAGTATTTCGTGTACCTCTGCGGCAGCCACACCCACATCGTGTCAGCAGACTGGCTGGACACGCTCGTCGATGGACTTGGCGACGGCGTCATCGGCGGGACGCTGACGCGATCGGACGGGCGGCAACATATTCAGGGCGGCGTTTTCGTCGCCCGAACCCACGCGCTTCGTCAGGTGGCGTACGACCCGGTGAGGTTCCCGTTCTCGTGGATGGATCAGGACATTTCTGAGCGAATGATTCGAGCCGGTCACGATCTGACGCACATCGAAGGCATGATGTCGGTCATGGGCCACCTTCCGAACAAGCAGTACACGATTTACCACTCGCACAGCTAGGCGCGAGACGGCGGCCCAGATTCCCGTGGCAGTCACGCGACGGCGTTAGCGACGTATCATTCCGCGTGCGTTGGCGGAAGCTCGGTCTCGTGTTTCGCCCAGACACCCATCCCGGTTGGGGTCTCAGCCACGCGATGGTGCCAACCCCTCTGGTGATGGGCGATCGCATCCGAGTGTATTTCACGTCGCTTGACGCTCGTGGTCGAGGTCACCTGGGTTTTGTCGAGTTGGACGCGCGCGAGCCCACGACGATCCTGCGCGGCCCTCAGGGACCGCTGCTCGACCCCGGGGCCCCAGGCGACTTCGATCAGGACGGTGTCGTCGCCTGCTCGCTGGTGCAGGAGGCCGATCGTTGGCTTCTTTATTACGTTGGTTTCGAGCTCGGGACGCAAACTCGATACCGACTCTTAACCGGCCTGGCGATCTCTCGAGAGCGCGGCGAGAGCTTCGAAAGAGTGAGCCGCACACCTGTGCTCGAGCGTAGCGACGAGGAGCGGCTGTTTCGAGTTGCCCCGTTTGTGTGGAAGGAAGGGTCGAGCTATCGCATGTGGTATGTGGCCGGTAGCGACTGGACCCGGGTCGCCGGCAAGGAATTGCCGGTGTACGACCTGCGAACCATTGAGTCACACGACGGCATTCACTGGCCGGCCGCCGGGCGTGTCCGTCTGACGCCGGCGGATCCGGATGAACACGGTTTCGGGCGGCCGTGGTTGGTCAGGGACCCCGACCGCCATCGATTGTTTTTTTCCGTTCGCCGTCGCTCGACGGCTGCTTATCGACTCGCTTATGCGGAATCGCGGGACGGCCGAAACTGGACGCGGCTCGACACGCTGGGCTTGGATGTGAGCACGAGCGGATGGGACTCCGACGCGATCATGTACACAGCGGTCGTTGACGCGCACGGCCAACGGCTATGCTTCTACAACTGGAACGAGTTCGGTCGGTACGGCTTCGGGATCGCCGTGCTCGAATCGGACTGACCGCTTGCCTTGACGCGACAGAATTTCGACACCTAAGATCGTGCCCGATGAGCGTCGATCCGCAGCGCTTCGCGCACTTGACGTTCGAGGATTTCAGAGCGCTCGCTCTCGACGCGAGCCTGTCGAGGCACGAAAAGATCGGATTCCCAGATGCCTACCGCGCGGGAAAGACCGAGTCGATCCTGGCCGACATCCGAAGCAAGCTGACTCACCTCGATACCCTAGGCGCTCGAGTGTTGGACATCGGCGCCGGGTGCGGGGAGTTGGCGCTTCGACTGATCGAGCACGGCCGGCATCTTGGGCAGAGCCTGGTCCTCGTCGATTCCGAGGAAGTGCTCGCGCAGTTGCCCGACCATTCGTTCGCGACCAAGGTTCCAGGCCGCTTTCCAGAAGACAGTCACGACCTGCTGGTTCAATGCGACGCGTTCGACGTGATCCTCGTCTACAGCGTGCTGCACTATGTGTTCGCCGAAAGCGACCCCGTCGGCTTCGTCGAGTCGGCGCTCGGCTTGCTCGACCACGGCGGGGAGATGCTCGTCGGTGACATTCCGCTCGAGCGATTCTTCACCTCGCCGGCCGGCGTTCGCTTTCATCGAGCCAATACAGGTCAGACCGACGAATCGCCGGACACACGCACGTGGATCCAGGCCGGAGCGATCGATGACGACGCCATCCTCGGGCTCGTCTCGCACGCCCGTCGTGCTGGCTTCGACGCGTATGTCGTGCCTCAAGGTCCCGATCTGCCTATGGCAAACCGGCGCGAAGACCTTTTGTTTCGTCGGCCGTAGGCCGCAGATGCCGCAGATTCCACAGACAGACGCGAGCGCCGGCAGAGGCAAGGTCGGGACGCACCGCAAGCTCGTACTGCTTGGGGACAGTGCTTTCGCAGAAGTGGCCTACGAGTACTTCACGCACGATTCGCCGTACGACGTCGTGGCGTTCAGCGTCGAGTCGGCGTATCTCAAGCGAGAGCGGCTCTTCGGTCTGCCCATTGTGCCCTTCGAAACGCTGCAGGACACTTACTCGCCCGCCGATCACTGGTTCTTTGCCGCCCTCGTCTACACCGACGCCAACCGGCTCCGAGCTCGACTCTACCGCGAGGCCAAAGCCAAAGGGTTTCAACCGGCGTCGTATGTCAGCTCTCGAGCTTTCGTCTGGCGAAACGTCGTGATCGGCGAGCACTGTTTTGTGTTCGAAAACAATGTCCTCCAACCGTTCACCAGATTCGGCCACAACGTGGTGCTTTGGAGCGGCAATCACATTGGCCATCATTCCCACATCGGCAGCCACTGCTTTATCTCGTCCCACGTCGTGGTCTCAGGTTTCGTCACGATGGGAGAGTACGCGTTTGTCGGCGTCAACGCGACGTTCGCCAACAACCTCTCGGTCGGCGACCGCTGTCTGATCGGTGCAGGCGCACTCGTGCTCGGCGACGTGCCCGACGACCAATCCGTGGTCGGACTCTGGAAGAAGCGTCCAGGTCCGGCGTCACCATAGGTGGGCGTGTTGCGGATCGACGTCTACGAAGACCGCGACCGATCCGAGTGGGACGCGTTCGTCCGGCGCAGCAAGAACGGCACCTTCCTCATCCTCCGCGACTACATGGAGTACCACCGCGAGGGGTTCCACGATCATTCGCTGGTCGTTCGCGGAGATGACGGGCGACTGATTGCGCTGCTGCCGGCCAACCGTCTCAGCGAATCGCTCGTGAGTCACGGCGGCCTCACCTACGGCGGGTTCATCACAGACGCCAGGATGAAAACGCCGATCATGCTGGAGCTGTTCTCGCGAGCCATCACGTTCTTGAAGGAGCACCGCTTCGCCGTCTTCGAGTACAAAACGGTGCCCCACATCTACCATTCGCTGCCTGCCGAAGAGGATCGATACGCGCTGTTCCTCGCCAAGGCCAGCGTCAAACGGCGTGGACTCTTGACTGTGGTGACGAACACGAACAGGCCCGCGATACAGGAACGCCGGATGCGCGGTGCGAAGAAGGCGCGCGAGCAGGGCTTCACGATCGCCAGGTCGCACGATTGGCGCGGGTATTGGGCGCTGCTGACCGAGCGGCTCTGGGCGTCGCACGGCGTACGGCCCGTGCACGCGCTCGAGGAGATCTGCGCGCTGCAGTCTCGCTTCCCGGACAACATCAAGCTGTTTGCCTGTCTGGCGCACAGCGGCGACATCGTGGCTGGCGTCGTCGTCTACGAGTCGCGTCGCGTCGCCCATTGCCAATATGTGGCCGCCAACGACCGAGGGCGCGAGTGTCAGGCGCTCGATCTGCTCTTTACGGACTTGCTCGCCGGCGAGTACGCGCACAAGTCGTGGTTCGATTTCGGGACATCGGACGACGACAATGGGTGGTGGCTCAATCACGGTCTGGTCGACCAAAAGGAGGGGTTCGGCGCGCGGGCAATCGTGCACGACCATTATACGATCGATCTGGAACACTGCGACCCGACGCTGATCAGCGGGGCGATGGCGTGACGTCCCCACGACGACGCATCTCAGTCGTGATTCCCGTGTACTACAACGAAGAGTCCCTTCCGCCACTGTTCAACGAGCTCGTGGCGATCGAAGGCGAGCTCGGCAAACGTGGCCTCGATCTGGAGGTGATTTTTGTCGATGATGGATCGCGAGACGGGTCGCTGGCTCAATTGCTCGTGTTCAAACAGAGACGGCCGGACACGCGCATCGTCAAGCTGACTCGTAACTTTGGCGCGGTGCACGCCTCCAAGACGGGCTTCCGCTACGTGACCGGCGACGCCTTCATGATCTTGGCGGCCGACCTCCAGGATCCGCCGGCGCTGATCCTGGAGTTGGCCGACCGCTGGCTTGCGGGTGCCAAGTATGTCGTCTGCGCACGGGAGGCCCGCGACGATCCCTGGCCGTCGCGCGCGTTTGCCGCGATCTACTATCGGTTGGTCCGCCAGCTCGTCATTTCCGACTATCCGATGGGCGGGTACGACCTGGCGCTGATGGACCGCGCCATGCTGTCGCACATGGTTGACAGCGCGAAGAACATCAACACGCCGCTCTTCGCATACTGGCTCGGGTTCGAGCCACACGTCGTGCGATACACACGTGAGAAACGCCGCTCCGGATCGTCTCGCTGGACCTTGGCCAAGCGCATCACGTTCTTCCTGGATTCGCTCCTCGGTTTTTCGATCGTGCCCATCCGGCTCATTTCTCTGGTCGGCCTGATGGTGTCGGCGCTCAGTTTCGCGTACGGCGCCTGGATGGTGATCAACGGACTGCTGAATCGAGTGCCGGTGCCGGGCTTTGCCACCATCGTTGCATTGATGGCCTTCCTGCTCGGCCTCGTGATCGTGATGCTGGGTGTGCTTGGCGAGTATCTCTGGCGTGTGTTCGACGAGGTCGGCCGGCGGCCGGAGACCGTGATCGAGACAGTCTACTGACCGGCGGCGGCGATCGCGGCGCGCCGCTTTCGTTGGGATACGAACAGCGCGAAAACGATCGCCAGTGCCGTCGAGCTCACCACGAGTCCGGCAACAAACCCAGGCGGACGATAGGCCATTCGTATCTCGAGATCTCCGGCCGGGACTTCGATCGCCCGAAATCCATAGTTCGCAAACAACAGCGACCGAGGCTCGCCGTTCACCGTGGCGTGCCAGCCAGGCATGAGCGCGTCGGCGCAATAGACCAGCCCCGGACGCGGTGCATGAAGGGATACGTCGAGAGAGTTCCTCCACAGCGTCATGCGTTGGGGCAGAGGATCGTCGTGTCGATTCAGCGCCGGCACCACGATCGGCGGAGCCGCCTCGAGGAGAATTCGACGGGTCGGGCGCGGAAAGGCGAGGGCGTCGAGCACTCCATTGGCAGGCAGCACGCGGAAATCCGACGTGAAGAAGCACCGCGATGGAGCGGGCCGCTCGAAGATCTGAATGTAATCGTCGGCGAAGATCGGAGTGTACGACCGTGCCCGAACCTCGTCGAGGAGCTGCTCAAATGCCAGCCGCACGGCAATGAGTCCGATCCCGGCCGCATCCAACACGGGCTCCGGCGGAAGCTGAGTCGCCTCTCGGAGGAAGAGATAGGCTCGCGGCGCGGCATACCGTCGATAGAGCTCGAACACCCGCGGCGAATTGAAGGTGTGAAGGGAGTCCAGCTGCGAGACGGCGAAGGGTGAGTTTGTGTTGGCGTTGGGGGCGTTGCCCAGAGTCATCACGCGGACCAGGGGCCCTCGTGCTTGAAGGGCTCGGAGATACGCCGGCGGGCGATTGAAGACATCGTTGCGCACTTGCCGCGGGAAGGCGGCATTGCGTACGCCCTCTCCCGCCACCAGGCCGAGAAGAACGACCGCGAGCCAGTGCGACCGCGGCGTCGCGCCTCCTCCGCGACGCCAGAGGCTCGCGGCGGCCAGAAGCAGCGTCAACAGCGCCACGCCGGCGCTCAGGACCCACTCAAACAGCCAACGACTCGGCGGCCACCAGCGGAACAACCCCTCGGCGTTGCCTTCCCATAGGAACCATCCGAGCACGCCCGCGGCCAGTCCCGTGGACACGATCACTCGCGAAATCGAAAGCCGATGGTGCCAAAGGTTCTCGCAGCCAATCGCAGCGAGTACGGCCGCCAGGAACCCCAACCCGATCCCGAAGTAGTGCATGAAGTGAATGCTGTTGAAGACCGGCAGATGCGCGATCCATTGCACCGGCGGCACACCCAGAAGCTTGAGCACGACGATGGTCGACGTCCCGAGGCTGAACGCCCAGAGCGGTCCGCGGTCGCCCTGACCGCGGCGATCGGAGAACAGCGTCAGACACAAGGCGGCGGCACCCGCATACGGAAGGTAGCCTTCGGGCATTGCCAGCGACTTGATGTCGTAGACGCCAGGGCCGCCGGCGAGCGCAGGCCACCACAGTTGCGCGAGATTCCGCAGCTCGAGCGTCCCCAATCCTTCACGCTCGTAGAACGCCGCGACATGTGGCGTGGCGCGTGCGAGTTCAATCGCCGGCAGGTAATAGAAGCCGACCAGGGCAGCCGACAGACCGGCGAACGCCGCGTAGCGCCCGAGCAACACGCACGCGTCGCGCCAGCTGAAGCGAGGCCGACCGCCCGGCCAAACGATCATCGTGATGGCGTACAGCGACGCAAATCCGAACGCTTGCAGCAAAACCGGCGGGAAACTGGCCAAGGCGACGGCGGCGTAGCCGAGCGCCATGACCAGCCCGCGCGTTGTCGTTGGCGAATCGACGAAGCGTGACGTGAGCCAGAGGACAAACGGAATGCCGACGACGGCCTGCCCGATGAACGAACCGGCCGTTTGCACGACGCCGCCGCCGAGCATGAAGGCGAAGCCGCCTGCGGCCGCGCTCGGCCAGGAGATTTCGTGTCGGCGAAGCCACAGGAAAGTGAAGAATCCCGCCGCGAAGATCAGCCCCAGATGGAGGGCATTCCGCAGCGCCGATCCGTTGCCCATCAGGACCACGGACAACGACGGCGGAAAAAAGAAGGCCGGCGTGAGATTGGCCATCAGCGGCGCGCCGGCACCGACATAGGGATCCCAGTAGGGCGCCTCACCATCGGCGATCGCATCGTGCAGAAACTCTGCTGCAGGTTCCCACTGCCACATCGTGGCGCCCGGGTCGCGAACGTTCGGGATTGCCGTCAGGCCGCGGCTTTGCCACGCCGCCGCCGGCACGAAGCCTGGCCCGTAGTTCTCGGCCAGCAGGCGGTAATCAAGCGGGTTGTAGTTGTCGGAATAGACGAGGCTCTTGTTTGCGCAGATCACGTTGGCGTACGCGGCCGCGATAGTGACAACCAGGAGCAGCGCGGCGCTCACCAGGGGGTGGCGGGCCCCGACATTCGTAATCAGCGATCGCGCCGCTTCGACGCGACGCCGAATCCAACGAGTCATCGCAGGTTGCGGGAGGAACGACGCTACTTCGTGGCGTCCACGTCAGACGCGACGGCCATCCTGGTCACCGCCGGATCGGACCTGATAATCGACGCGCGATCGGCGCGACCGCGAAAGACATCGTGTGTCGCCACGATCGATTGAGGCCGACGCATGCTGTTCTCGTAGGTCCGCCATACGTAGGCCCCGACAATGCCCAGACCGGCGCAGTTGAGGCCGCCGAAAAACGTCACCGCCAGGACCGTCGCCGCGTCGCCTGGCACCGTGATGCGACCCGAAAGCTTCGCCGCCAACACGACGAGCCCGAATATGAGGCTCAGGAGGCAGTCCGATTCGGATCAAGAGTCGAATGGGAAGGTCGGTGAAGGCGAACACCGTGTCCGCAAAGTAGCCGAAACGCTTTCGCACCGTCCATGCCGATCCGCCGCGCATCTGCTTCCGTCTCGCGTACGGCACCACGGCGCGACGGAACCCCACCCAAAACAGCAACCCGATCATCGAGTTGGGATTCTCGTGAAACTGCAGCAGGTGCTGAACCACGGTCTTGTTGCAGGCGAACATGTCGACGCCGCCTTCGGGCAACGCCGGCTCCACGACGCGCCGGTAGAGCGCCCAGTAGATCTTCGCAAGCATTCGTGAGAGATGTTCTCCGCGTTACGATAGACGGGAATGACAAGCGACAGCATCGTGGGAGGTGGCTATTATAGGGCATTGCCCCAACCACAATTGCCGCGAGCGCGAATCGATGCAGGGTCACGGCCATCTCACGGCAGCCGGACGATCGTGCGGAGCACCGTAGAACCGCTGCTCAACCGCCCGCATGGCCCAGAAACTGCCGATTGCACTGTAGAGGAGAAGCGCCGCCACGACGAGGTTGGAAAGCCAACGGGCCGCACGGCGAGACGAGAGCGCGCTGGGTGCGCAGTAGGCGGCTTCCCCAGAACATGACCGGCAGAAAGGCGTACCAATGGCGTCCCTGCGCCGGCGAGCTGTTGTTGGTGAGCACGTAGACCACGACCGCCATCGCGGCGAACATGAGCTGGCAGTTGATGAACGGGTTCGCGAGAACAAGCCAGAGCGCCCGGCTCGATCGTCCGCTCCTCGAGTGCGTAATCGCCCTGGCCACGACGTGTTTGGCGCGCAGCGCGAGGAGGAGCAGGGCAACCAGCGAGGTGCCTTGAAGCAGGCGCAGCACACGATCCTGCACGGCCTGCGAGCCGATCACCAATGGCGTGTCGCCCCAACCGAACCGCCCCCAGAAGCTTTGGAACGTACTACCGTGGGCCCCGAGGCAGTCATAGGCTGCCACGCGGAGCATGCGCAGCGCCGATGACAACGGGTGAGCGTCGGCCACGACAGGCGACGCGAGCGCCTCACGCAGCGCTCGCAGCTCAGGGCCACCGCCACCTGCACTCACCCAAAGTTGGAGTTCGGCGGCAATCAGCGAGGGTCCGATCAGCAAGAGGCCCGATTCCAGCCAGCGGCCACTGCCGCGCCGCACCTCGGCCAGCGCCAGCGTCGCCGCGACCGGCACGGCCGCGGCAACGAACACATGTAGTTTGGCGAGCAGGAGCACGGCCAGCAAGACGCCGATCGCGAACAGGTCGCGACGCCTGGGCCGTGCCGCACGAGCCGCGTCGAATGTCACCCACATGCACGCGGCGAGCGTCGGAAACACGAGATTGTCAGGCTGGATGTACGACGACACTGCGGAAGACATGGGGAAGAACCCGATCGCAGCCGTCAGCGCAAGCGCCTTGGTCGCCGTTGCTCCCATTCGTCGCAGCACACCGAAGGTGGCGAGCAGACCGGCGCCAAACAGCAATATCGAGAAGGCCCGGGCGGCAAAGAACATCGCCACGATTCCCGGGAAGAGTGGCGCCCAGAGCTTCGTCCAGAGGGCGGCGAGCGCGTAGTAGCCGACGGGGTAGTCCGGCAGCACGAATGGCGTTCGGTACGGCCGGTTATTGATCAGTTGAGTCGTTCGTTCGATGGCGGCGAAATGCTCTGCCGTTGCATAGTTGGCCGGCACCTTGATCTGCGGGCGCAGTCGAATCTCTCTCGCCCGTGTCCAGCTCGACAGGTGAAAAGTGTACGGGTGGGTGAGCGGGTTGTAAGGATGAAAGAACCCCCCTGGGGCCATTTCTGCGACTGGCCGGTCGGTGGCGTACAACAGTCGGCCTTCGGTTCGCAGGCTCACAACGTAATCGAAATGGACGTCCTCGTCCGGGGCTTGGAAGATCGGAACCCGCCACGCCCACCATCCGCTGAGCGCCATCGCGGCCGCCACAATCGCCGCCAGGCACGAGCGGACCAGCCAGGCGGAGTGGCGGGACGGGCCGGCACGCTTAGCCACGCGGTTGGGCGAGCACACGAACCATCAACCGATCGGCGCCGCGGTTCTGAAACCAGGCCACGAGCTCGTGAACGAGATCGATCTCAAGGCGGTACGCTCCCGCACTGTCGGGAACTTGAATGGCGAGCGGAACCGTCACTGCTTCTCCCGACCGGATCGGCCATGGCAGACTCGTTCGCGACCCGTAGTCGTGGACGACGATGTCCTCGTTCGCGGCCCACCAGCGATAGGCGAGCCTCACCGCGCCACCGCCGTTGCGTTTCACCGGGTCCGCCATCTGAGCGTCGGGCCACGTGAAGTCGCCGACGTTGCGCACCGTCACGAGCGCCCTGGCCAAGTCCCCACTGATCAGCGTGTCCGGGAGTGCCAGGCCACCCCATTCGACGCGATAGAACCTCTCGGGCTGCGGGCGGAGAAAGGCGTCGACTTCGGATGCCGTTCCCGTCGGAGTCAGAGCCGTCGCGCGCCACCGCGCTACCTCGAGAGTTGCCAGCAGCAGCGCGAGAGCGATTGCGGCGATCGCGACGCCAGATGGTCGTGAGCCTCTCGTGCCCGGAGGGGAGCGTGTCTCTGAGACCTGTGTCATCTGCGACCTAGACGACCAACCGGATCATGGCGGCGACTAGAACCACAAGACGCCGCAGCGGTGGAGGAGGACCCTTGCGAGCACGTACGAGAAGCCGAAGAACTCCCGGCGGAAGAAGAACTTTGACTTGCCATGCCGGCGCGTCAATTGCGCCGAGTAGACGTAGTCGATCGTGCCGCCATTCAGGAGTGTCTTGAAGAACAGCTCCGCGCCGATGCTGAATCCGTTTGAAGTGATCCCGTAGGAGATGGTGTCGACGCGGCGGAAGAGCTTGAACGCATACGTCGAATCTGGCAGCTTCCGGCCGGTGATGAGTCGGATCGCGAAACGCCAACAGGTTTGCAGGGTTTTGTACGACCACGGAATCGACCTGGCGTGCTCGGGTTGGTGATAGCGCGAGCATTGCACCAGATCGGCCCCGGCCCGTCCCTTCAGAACCATTTCGGGGATGTGCTGCACGGGATCGACACCATCGCCAGACACGGGAACACAGAATTCGCCACGCGCGTGCGCGACGCCATGACGGACGATGGCCCCGTACCCGCGTCTCGGCTCGCGGCGGCGATACGTGCGGACGTGCATGTCGGGATGCCGCTCGGCATACGCCACCGAACGCTGAAACGTGTCGTCCGTGCTCGCATCGTCGAGCACGAGGATCTCGAACGACTCGATCCCGCCGCTGCGAAGCGCGACTCCCAGTGCGTCGAGCGTGATCGGGACGTTGTCCTCTTCGTCGAGGCACGGCACGATGATGCTGACTTCGGGGAAGCGCGTGCCGTCGCCTGCTGGCTCGTGCGCCAGAGCCGAGGTCGCTGGCTGCATTCGGACCCAAATTATATGGTACGGCGTTCTCGGCACGCGCTCGATCACGCGTGTGCGCGTCATGCGTGTGCGCACACGCGCTCCGGAGCGACGACTGCGTCGTTCGCGAGTGCTATGATCTTCGCGCTCGATGAAACGTGGGATGGAGTGGTCATGTCGAAGATTCTCGTGACAGGTTCGGAAGGCACGCTGGGTCGGCCGCTCGTGCGTGAGCTGCGCCGTCGCGGACACGACGTGTGGGGCTGCGATCTGCAGCACCATGCCGACCGTCAGTTCATCCGTGCCGACGTCGCGGAATATCGGCAGCTGCGGCGGGTGTTCGAGCAACCCTACGACTACGTGTATCACCTGGCCGCCGAGTTCGGCCGGATCAACGGTGAGGAGTACTTCGAGACCTTGTGGAAGACCAACGTCCTCGGCACGCGGAACGTGCTGGAGGTGCAGCGCGAGAAGAAGTTCCGGCTGATCTTCGCCAGCTCGTCAGAGATCTACGGCGACCGACACGAGGAGACCCTCACCGAGAGCATTCCCCTGCAGCGATCCATCATCCAGCACAACGATTACGCGACCACGAAATGGGTGAACGAGATTCAAGTGATGAATTTCGAGCGCCGGTTCGGCGCCGAATGCATGCGGCTCCGGTTCTTCAACGCCTACGGCCCGGGTGAGTTTTATCACTCGTATCGAAGTGTCGTGTGCCTGTTCTGCTATCGCGCGCTCCACGACATCCCATATCAGGTGTACGAAGGCTACCACCGCGTATTCATGTACATCGACGACTTCATTCCCACGCTGGCGACCGCCTGCGACCGCTTCAAGGCCGGCGAGGTGTACAACATTGGTGGGTCCGAGTTCCGCAGTGTGCGTGAATTGAGCGACCTAATTCTGAAGCACTGTGGAAAATCGAGCGCGCTGGTGGAATACCTGCCGGAGGACCGGCACAACGTCCAGAACAAGCGGCCCGACATCTCGAAGGCGATGGCCGCGTTTGGGCACAACCCCGTGACGACGCTGGAGGAAGGAGTGCCGAAGACCATCGACTGGATGCGACAGGTCTACAGCGTGTGATCCTTCGAAAACGCCACGAGGAGATCGACGATTCGCTCTCCTGCGTGACCATCCCAGAACGGCGGGGCCGGCCGTTTCGCTCCTGGGGACTTCAGCGCTCGAAGCGCTTCGACTTTCAATCGGTTCGGATCCCTGCCGACCAGGCGGTTCGTGCCTTGGGAGATCGTGATAGGACGCTCGGTGTTGTCCCGCACCGTGAGGCACGGCACACCGAAGAACGTCGATTCTTCTTGAACACCCCCGGAGTCGGTGATGACGAGGGCCGCGCTCTGCTCGAGCGACAGAAAGGCGAGATAGCCGAGCGGGTCGATCAGCCGGAGCGTTTCAGGGATCGGGAACGGCAGAGCGGCAATCCTGCTTCTTGTCCGAGGATGCACGGGAAAGACGACATCGAGTGTGCCGCTGATCTCGGCCAGCGCGCCAAGCAACGGTCCAAGCATCGCCGGGTCATCGACGTTTGATGGCCGGTGCAGAGTGACGAGGGCGAATGGCCGTTTGACATTCAGCTGGCCGAGCCACGCCTCTGGGTCGGTCTGTGGCAGCAGGCGAACGAGCGTGTCGATCATCACGTTGCCGACCAGGTGCACGCGGCTGGGCGGGATGCCTTCCGCCGCAAGGTTGGCGTTGGCGTCGGAGGAAGGCGTGAACAGCAGATCCGCGACCGCGTCGGTCACGATCCGGTTGATTTCCTCGGGCATCGTCCGATCCCGCGAGCGTAGCCCCGCTTCGACGTGTGCGACTGGCACGCCAATCTTGCTGCAGACGAGCGCGGCCGCCATGGTGGAGTTCACATCCCCGTACACCACGACGATGTCGGGGGGTTGGCTCGTGAGGGTCCGCTCGAGGCGCACCATGATTTCAGCGGTCTGAAGGGCGTGGCTCCCAGAGCCGACCTCCAGATTCAGGTCTGGTGCTGGCACGCCCAACTGGTCGAAGAACACGCCGGACATCGCCTGGTCGTAATGCTGACCGGTGTGGATGAGCGTTTGGTGGATTCGTCCGGCGGCGGCAAGGTAGACGGCCGCCATCTTCATGAAGTTGGGACGCGCTCCGACCACGTGTGCAAGTGTCATCGCCCGAATGCCGAGCCTGAGTTCCGCTCAGACAGGCAGGTAGTAGAACGCGATGCCCAAGATCGTGTAGACGGCCAGCAGCTGCACGCCCTCCATCCAGTTCGATTCACCGTCCTGTGAGATGAGCGCGATGATCCCGACCGACAGGGCAATGGCCAGCACTTCGAAATTCGTGAACAGCAAGTCCATCGGCCGCTGCCCGATGAGATAACTGAGGAACACCAACAGCGGCGCCACGAAGAGGGCAATCTGGATCGACGAGCCCACCGCGATGTTGATGGCGATGTCCATCTTGTTCTTGATGGCCATCAGCACCGCGGTCGAATGCTCGGCGGCGTTGCCAATGATTGCGACCAGGATGACGCCGATAAAGACTTCGGTCATCCCCCAGGTCTTCGCAGTGGCCTCCACCGCGCCCACGAGAAACTCGCTCATCACCGCAACGAATGCCGTGGCCACGAGCAGCACGATCAGCGACCGCGTCTTCGACCAGCCGTGCGTGCCAATCGCATGCTGCGATTCGGTTCCGTGGCCGCCGGCATACAAATGCTTGTGCGTTCTGAGCGAAAAGACGAGGCTGAGCGCGTAGGTCACCATGAGGATGATCGCGATCTCGAGGCTCAGCTCCTGCTCGTCTGAGGTGGGCTGGGCTTTCGCCACCTCATGAAAGAGGGCTGGAACGAGCAAGCCGACCACGCTGAGTGTCAGCATGGTCGTGCCCAGGCTCGCCGCTGTCTGGTTGAAGCGCTGCGTCGAGAAGCGAAGTCCTCCACAAAGCGCGCTCAGCCCGAACACGAGCAGGATGTTGCCGATGATCGAGCCGGTAATTGACGCTTTGACGACATCGGTCAGCCCCTTGCTGAGGGCGACAACCGCGATGATGAGCTCGGCGGCGTTGCCGAATGTCGCGTTGAGCAGCCCACCGACGCCTTCTCCCATCTTTTCGGCCAGATGCTCGGTCGCTTTGCCCATGAGTCCGGCGAGCGGCACGATCGCCAGACACGACGTCGCGAACACCGCGACCGGGTTGGCGTGCGCGATCTCGAGCGCGATCGCGATCGGCACAAAAATCAGCAGCCAATTGAGAAGATTTTCGATCGCCAAGAGCTTCATCGTGGCGATCATCGTAGCCGACGTGTCTTCGACTAGTGCTTCTTGCGGCGGCGCGCGGCGGCGACCCCGGTGAGGCCGAGGCCCAAGAGCACGAGCACGCCGGGTTCTGAAACGATGGCGAACGTGTCTGAGACGGCCGTCGACTTGCTGGCGCTGGTGTCGTCAGGTGGCGCCACCGCGCGCAGATCGGTAGAGATAGCGTCGGGAGTGCCAGACGTCAGCCCGGGCGTGGCTGCGTCGGCTTGGCTTGCGAGCCCTCCCATAAGGACCCACAGCACCAGCGTATTTGGCAGGGCGCCAGACATTCTTTTCTTCTGCGACCGAAGGGGGAGCTCGGTCGCGAGCCAAACCTGGAGCAACTCGCGTGCCGGATGTGCCTATATGACTCACCATAGGACACAAACGCCACAAACTGCGATTCTGTGTGCAAAATTTCGATGTTCGAGGCTGAGTAGGAGCAGCGCGACTTACGATCGAGGCCGTAGTCTCCCAGAGGGCTGACTGAATTCGCTGGAGGCCAGAGCTTTCAGTGACTTCGCTCTTCTGAGCGCATGCGATCGACCACGTTGACGCTCTTCACGCTGGCGCTCCTCGCCTCGCCAGCCGTCGCTGATCCGGTCGACGACGACGTGCACCCGCAAATGAAAACGCGACGGCTTCCTGGCGGCTCCGTGGGCGGTCGTCAGAGACGGACGACTCGTGAAAGCGGAAGGCTACGGCGTCGCGAGTCTCGAGCCAGCAGAATCGCGTCCGCCGCGAACTGCTTGCTAATCGACGTAAGTATTAACCCGAAGCCCGAACCCTCGACCCCTCGAGCCTCGAGATTGGCATCAGGCTTGCCAATAGTTATTGTGGTGTAAGCGATGGGGTAACAAACCGCTCTCTCTCTTACCAACCCCTGGGGCCGACAAAGACAGGGCGGCGCCTGGCGAGCGCGGCAACGACATCCACGGTTGTCGATCGATGGGTGTTGGGGCGGATACGTCAGGCGCTCGCGTCCGCGCCGATCCAGTTCGTGCTGTGGGACGGGTTCACCCTGTCGACGTCCTCCGGTCCACCTGTTGCCACGGTTGTCCTCAATACTCGTTCGGCGCTCCTCGCCTGCCTGTGGAATCCCGATCTCAACTTCGGCGAGGGCTACATGTCCGGCGCGATCGAGGTGCGAGGTGACCTGCTGGCGTTGATGGAAGCGATCAACCGCGCCATCGGCCGGGTCAAGAGCGGACACCGCCGGCGCTCGCAGCGACCGAACGACCTTCGCACGTCCGAGCACAACGTGCATCATCACTACGATCTCGGGAATGCGTTCTACCGTCTCTGGCTCGACCCGGAGCTGGTTTACACGTGCGCGTATTTCCCGACGGCTGAGACGTCGCTGGTGCAGGCGCAGATCGCCAAGATGGATCTCGTCTGCCGGAAACTCGATCTGCGGGCCGGCGACCGGGTGGTCGAGGCTGGCTGCGGCTGGGGGTCGTTGGCGCTGTACATGGCAGAGCACTATGGCGTCACCGTTCGTGCCTTCAACGTGTCCACCGAGCAGATCGCCCACGCGCGCCACCGCGCACGCCAGGCGGGTCTCGACCAGAACGTGGAATTCATCGAGGACGACTATCGGAATGTGCGCGGACCATTCGACGTGTTCGTGTCGATTGGCATGCTCGAACACGTCGGTCCGGCACACTACGCCACGCTTGGCCGGGTCATCGACGAAGGACTGACGCAGAGTGGGTGCGGATTGCTGCACTTCATTGGACGCAATCAGCCGGCGCCCCTCAATGCCTGGATTCGCAAACGCATCTTCCCCGGGGCGTATCCGCCCACGTTGACCGAGGTCTTCGCTGGTGTGTTCGAGCCTCGAGGGTTCTCGGTGCTGGACGTCGAGAACCTGCGGCTCCACTATGCCAAGACGCTGGACTGGTGGCGCCGCGGCTTCAACGCGCACGAGGCCGAAGTGGCGGCGATGTTCGACGACCCCTTCGTTCGCGCATGGCGGCTGTATCTCGCCGGCTCGCAAGCGGCGTTCAGCACCGGCGCCATGCAGTTGTTCCAGGTCCTGTTCACCCGAAGCGACAACAACGCCATCCCGTGGCTGCGCGTCGCCGGCTTGACGTCAGAGTAGAGATGCCCACCTTCGATGTCGCAATTGTTGGTGGCGGCCCCGCCGGCTCCACCTGCGCGTGGAAGCTTCGACAGGCCGGGATGAAAGTCGTCGTGGTCGATCGCGCGGTCTTTCCTCGAGACAAGGTCTGCGCCGGGTGGATCACACCGCAGGTCATGGCCGACCTCGAGCTCGACGAGGACGACTACCGGCATGGCCGCCGCTTTCAGGCCTTCACGGGATTCCGAGTCGGCGTGATCGGAGCGGCACGAGACATCGATACGATTTATGGCCAACCGATCAGCGTCGGCATCCGGCGTTGTGAGTTCGACCACTACCTGCTCGAACGATCGGGCGCGCGCCTGCAGCTCGGTAACGCCGTCTCGAGTCTGCGCCGCGACGGCGGCGTCTGGACGATCAACGACGCGCTGAGGGCGCCGATGCTGGTTGGCGCCGGCGGCCACTTTTGCCCAGTGTCGCAGTTCCTGAACGGCTCGCCGCGCGCGCCGCAGCTGGTCGCGGCACAGGAAGGAGAGTTCCCGATCGATTCCGACGCGCGATCGACGGCCGCGGCGCCCGAACTGCCGGAGTTGTTTTTCTCACGCGATCTCAAGGGCTATGGGTGGTGCGTTCGCAAGCAGGACTATGTCAACGTGGGATTCGGCCACCTGAGCGATCGCGGCGTCCGGGAGTCGAGCGCCGAGTTTGCTTCGTTTCTTCACAAGAGAGGCCGAATCCCGTCTCAATGGATGTCGCGCTGGCGGGGACACGCGTACTTGTTGTCAATCCCGCCCCATCGCAAGGTGATCGACGACGGGGTGCTCCTGGCAGGGGATGCGGCGGGCCTCGCCTACCCACAAAGCGGCGAAGGCATTCGGCCCGCCATCGAATCGGGGCTGATGGCCGCTGAAACCATTCTCGAGGCGCACGAAGCCTACTCACAGGCTGCGTTCGAGTCCTATGATGCTCGCCTGCGAAGCCGATTCGGGAGCTCGGGATTGTCGACCCTTGCGGCCAACGTGGTTCCGGCTCAGCTTGGCGTGACGCTGGGGCTCTTCCTGCTGCGGCAGCCGCAGTTCGTCCGGCACATCGTCCTCAATCGGTGGTTCCTCCATGCGCAGGAACCGCCATTGACGGCTTCTGGGACCACTACCGGACGGGCTCGGCTGAGTGGGGCTCTGCCTGAGCGGATGCAGACGCCCACTCGATCGTCGACAGCAGCTTCTCGACATCGATCCGCATGACCCTTATCAGCTGTTCACCCTAGCGAAGCTTCGCCTCAAACCGCCCAGAAAAACACGTCAGCGCCGCTTCGCTAAGGGGCAGTGTCTTCTTGCCCCGCTCCGGCCTTCGACTCGCGCTCAGGCCGTCGCGAGCATCGTCGAGGGACGCGGGGCGGACAGCTTCTGCGGCCTGCCAGAAACTTGCTTCAACTGTCGCCTTGCAGGCCTTAGAAGATGTCCAGTCACTTTGATAGCGCGTCAATCGACGACGCGTCGCGGATAGACCAGCGATACGACGCTTCGGCGCCCGCCGTCCAGGCCGCGCACACGCGGAACCTCTCGAGGTCGTCGGCGTTGGCGCCCCTGTCCAGCCATCGTGCGATCCAGACCAGCTCCGCCGACGGCTCAAGGCAGCGCAGGTCGAGCGCCGAGTCATCGAGCATCTCACCGAAACGGTCGCGAGTGACCGGCGGACGGCTGCGCAGCCGGTCGAGCAGAGCCTGGGCCTGTGCCTGTTGGATCTCGAAGGCGACCCCGTAGTCCCCGGCCGATCCCCCACGAGCCGTGAGCCAGGCGCCAGTGACGATCGTGAGAGACAGGAGCACGGCGACGTATGTCCACCGCCACACGCCGAGGGCTCGCGCCCACCACGGTTTCAGCGCGCCGTCGAACGCCCCGGCAGCGAGGATCACCGGCAGCGGCAGCACTGCCAACACGTAGTGGGGGTGCGAAGGAATCCGCAGGACGGCAAAGGCGATGATGATCAACCACCACCACATGCCGACGACCGGCAGTGTGAGCGGCGCGCGCAGCCATCGCCACACTCCAAACGCGGCGAGCGGCGTGCCAAGCGCCAGCGCCCCATAGTAGAGCGTCCACCGGAAGGGATCGGCCCTGAAGATGAGGCGCTCGCCAAAGAACGGACTCGAGACCTCCCGCGGAACGATCTCCCACAACACGTTCAGAAGGAGTTCGGGCGCGAAGGACGTCGCGCGCGGCCGAGCTTGATACACCGCGACCGGCACGGTCACCAGGTACGGAAGATACGTCCACCACAAAAACAGATTCGCCGCGATCACGATGGCGATGGCGACCATTTCACCGAGAGACGGCCGCGGCACCCGTATCGCCACGCCACGCCGGGCATCGACGATCCATTGAACCGCCAACGCGACCAGAAGCAGCGGAGCCGTGATGAGACCCGACTGATGCAGGTGTGTGATCAAGAGGACACCGAAGCCCGCGAGCGCGAGGGCGCGCCACACTCGTCTCTCGCGCAGCCATTCGATGCTCCAGAGCAGGGCCAGCAGCCCCGGCAGCAGCACGTCGACCGGCCAGATTTTTCGGCTGAAGAGCACCGCGAAGGGGGAGACCGATGCGATCGCCAGCGTGAGCAGCGCGCGAGGCGCATCCATCCGTCGCTGGGCCCAGAACCACAGAGGGATGAGACAGACTGCGTTGATGGCGGCGATGAGCGCGGTCACGCCGACGGGATGATGGGTGAGCGCCCAGAGCGGCGCGACGATCCACGTAAAGAGCGGCGTATTGCCGACGCCGTTCGAGCTCAACATGCCGTGGCTGGGCCACGGCTCCGGCGACGACCATGGATGGGCCGCGATGAACTGAATCGCCAGCTCCAGTGAGGTCCGTTCGTCGGCTTTGAACTCCATCGCCTGCAGATCGTGAAATCGCAGCCAGGCGCCGATCGTCCACAGCAGGCTCGCGGCCGCAAGCATCCGTGTGCTCATCTCGTCCTGCTCGAGATGTTGGGACATTCATTGAACAGCGGTCAATCTCAGCCCAGCGCGCGGTTCGGTTGGCGCTGGGCGTTGTCTGGCTGTCAGCTGTCAGCGCCCAGCCTGTCTTCGTGAACGCCGAAAGCTGAATGCTGAACGCTGCGCCGATTCTCAGGAACACACGTCAACCGCGGGTCGGCCCGCACGCTCGTGTCGCACAGATGTCGATCGATTGCACACGCGTTACAGAACTACACGCGCCAAGCCGACACTGTTGGTGGATCGGCTCAACCCAGCTATCCGTGTGCGGCGATAGGAACAACTAGGAAGGCTTGTGGAACCTTCGGTGGTGCTTGCGCTCGCCATGCTATTGCTCGCGCTCGCCCTCGTTGTGGTGGCGTGGGGCCGACGGGAGTCCGCCCACGCGGCGGCGCGCGCCAGCGAACAGCGGTACCGGATGCTCTTCAACCGCAGCCTCGCGGGCGTCTATCAAAGCACGCTCGACGGCAAGCTGGTGGATTGCAACGCGGCATTCTCCACGATCCTCGGGTACGAGTCGCGCGAATCGTGTCTCTCGCATGCGGCCGCCGACCTCTGGACCGATCTCCGGGATCGCGCCGCGTTCGTCGCGCGCCTGAAGGACCACAAGACGGTCACCGATCATGAAACCCGCCTCAAACGCGCCGACGGGACACCGGTCTGGGTCCTGGTGAGCGCGAGCCTTCTCGAGGACGCACACGGTCGCGGCATGATCGAAGGCACGCTCATCGACATCACGCGGCGCAAGGAAGCGGAGGCCGCCTTGCACCACGCGTTGGCGGCCGCCGAAGAAGCGACGCGCGCCAAGAGCGAGTTCCTGGCGAATATGAGCCACGAGCTACGCACCCCGCTCAATACCGTGCGCTATGCCCAGATCGTGCGGCGTGGCACCGGTCTGTCCGAG
>JBOGIV010000491.1:0-5008 GCA_050747925.1 Vicinamibacterales bacterium | reverse complement strand
AGGTCACATTCACGCGGCTCACAGGTGTGGCCTTGATAAAGAGGCCCCGCACCACGACGGTATGGTCTTTTTTGCCGGGCATGCTGAACTCGCTGATGCCGATCAGCTTGAACGAGTTCTTGCCGTCGGGCGCGGTCTTCGGCAGTTCGGATGCTGGCGCGGCGTTGGCAATGCTTTGGACCGGATCGGTCGCGGCGACCAGCATCCAATTGCCTGCGCCCTGCTCGCGCAGGCAGCCGGTGACGCTGACGATGTCGATTTTCTTGGCGGCAGGCTCCTGCGCCGCGGCACTCACGTACAGGCCACAGAGACACAGAGACACAGAGATCAGTTTTGTTTTACAGGAACACGATCGAATGCTCATTGCTTCGCCCATAGAGTGGTCTGCGTGGTCCCCTGCAGGTTGTCCGCCTGGCGGCTGCAAGCCGCTACGGCGAGACTCGCGCCTGCGACGCCGTCAGTCGCTGAGCCAAGGAAGCCTGCCTCGCCGTAGCTCGCCAAGTAGCCGGCGAGCGAAGGCGGGAGAAATAATACCTGACGTGATCCTTCGACTCGACAGCCTTCGCAAGCGGAGGCTGTCTCGCTCAGGACAGGTCGGTCCCTGGGCCATAGCCATGTGGGCGCTGGTCGCCGTTGTGGCGGCGACGGCGGCGCTCGCGGCGCACGAGCTGGAGCGAACCAAGGTAACGCTGTCGTTTGGGCGCGACGGATCCTTCGTGCTCGACGTCGCCAACGATCCTGAGTGGCTGCTGCTGCGTCTCGAGCCCTTTGTCGAGGACTTCCCCGATCTCAAAGCGTCGGCTCCGCGGGTCGCCGGCCGCTTGCCGCCGGCCGAGCGGGACCGACGACTCACGGCGCTCGGGCCCGTCTTCGCCGATCGCGTCGTGATCTTCGTCGACGGACACGAAGTGCGCGCGCGGTCAGCCGAGTATCTGCCGCCTGCTGCCGGAGGCTCGAACGATCCGCCGGCGCTGGCCACATACCGTTTGCGCGGGAGGGTTGATCCAGACGCGCGTACGCTCCGCTGGTTCTACGGGATCGTCGCCGATCCCTACCCTCTCGTGGTCGTCCGGTCAGACGGCGTCTCATCCACTGAGTGGATCGGTGGCACGGTCTGGAGTGGATCGAACGATCTCACGGGGCAGTTCATTCGGCCGACTCCATGGGAAGTGATGCGGCAGTACTTGTGGCTGGGCTATACGCACATCCTGCCAAACGGCATCGACCACATCCTGTTCGTGCTCGGCTTGTTCCTGTTGAACGTGCGACTCCGCACGATCCTGATTCAAGTGACGGCCTTCACGATCGCGCACTCGATCACGCTCGGCCTCACGACGTACGGCGTCGTCTCGCTCTCACCGCGAATCGTTGAACCACTCATCGCGCTCTCGATTGCCTATGTGGCCATCGAGAATCTGGTGACCGATCAGATCAAGCCGTGGCGACTCGCATTGGTGTTCTCGTTCGGGTTACTGCACGGTATGGGCTTCGCGGGTGTGCTGAAGGAGTTGGGGTTGCCGCGAAATGAGTTTCTGCCAGCGCTTCTTTCATTCAACCTCGGTGTCGAAGGCGGGCAGCTCACAGTGATCGCGGCGGCTGGTTTGCTGGTCGCAGGGTTCAGGCACCGCGAATGGTATCGACAAGCGATCGTCGTGCCGGCATCCGTCGCGATCGCGGGCGTTGGTCTCTACTGGACCGTCACGCGCGTGTTCCTACAGTAGGCCGTTGCCTCCTCAAGCTGGACCCGCGACAAAACACGCGGGGCTGAAAATCGTCGACATCGCCGGGGCACTATCTACAGACTCGCTCGGTTGACGTGATCGTAAATCTCGTGGTCGAGACCGCCGCACCGGTCGTATTCACGACCATCAGTTGAATGCCGTTGGCATCGAACGTCACGGCGGTGACCGATGTCGCTCCACCCGTGGCCGGCGTCTGCGTTTGGGTCAGGGTCCGCGCCGCATCGTTATACACGTTCGTAATGGTCGTGCCTGGAAACGAACCGGTGGTCGGGCGGCCGGAACTGTCCCATGCCGTATACGTGGTCGTGCCGGCGACAATGCCGGCGCCCGTACTCGTGAAGGCGGTCAACCGCCTTTGCGAATCGTAGGTAAATGTCACGTTCGACGTACCCGAACCGCACGTCCCCGTATTGGTGGTCGTCGACGCGGTCTGGAGGGTCACACTTGGAACAACTCGCACTTCATCGACGAAATCAGCCGTTGACCGGTAAGTGCCGACGGTTGTGGTGCACGGCGTGCCGTTGGCAAACAGGGTCGTGACCGTCGATTGATTGGTTGACGTATTGAAGGCCCCGGTGAGCCTGAGGCCTTGCGTGGCCCCTAACGTGGTGGTCGTGACATCGGCGGACGTGGGGTAGGTTCGGCAGATTGTGCCGCTGCTGGAGGTCGACGAGCTCGACGGGCTCATCGGGTTCGACGCCGTCGATCGACCACCGCAGGCCATCCAGGCTGTGACGCTGACGAGGACCACTGCCGGGACGACGCGCACCGCAGGGGCTTTGAGTGTTTTCACCGTCTCAAGTCTACTTGGTCGCTACGTAGCCTTCGTTTTGATTGGGGGCTGGAACTTCGGGAGGGTTACTACCGGACGTTCGCGATCGTGCCGTGCTGCTCGCGTCGGTTGCGCTCATGGCGTGCCTGGTGCCGGCCTCCCGCGCGGCGCGTGTCGATCCGACGGTGGCGCTTCGCGCCGAGTAGCACCCGAAGATCACGAAGAAAAACAAGGAAAAAGCACGCATGGAGGACACGCAGAAATCTCTCCTGAGGACCCGATAAACATAGGTAGTGGCGACCACAATGGACGCGAGCCATCGTCGTCGGCGGGCGGCGAGTTGTCTGCTCGGAGCGTGGTGCGGCGTCGTCTTGTCGGCAGACTCCGCCGGCGCTCAGTCCGTCAGCTTCCTCACCTACACGCCAAGCGTCATTCCCGCGGGCACGACCGCGCCGCTGCTCATTGAAGTCGAGGTGAACGGGACGCCGTCGAGCGTGAGCGTGGACTTCAACCCGGCCGGCACGGTCACAAGCTCAGTTCCTCTCCGAGACGACGGCTCTAACGGCGATCGCATCGCCGGCGATCGCACGTACACGGCCCAACTCCCGGTCGCGCAAATTCTGGCCGCTCGGACCTCGGACGATGTGCATCGCGTATTCATCGGGTTTCTGAATCTGTTCAACGGAGAAACGCGGGTCTTCCGTGGAAACCTGTTCGTCGACGTCTACACCAACGAGCTGGGCGTCTACCCGATCGTGCGCCTGTCGCAGTTCGTCCAGGCCACGTCACGCCTGGTCAACATTCACGACCCCACGTACTTCTTGACGAGCGGCGCTACCCGGGTGACTCAGGAGTTCTATCGCTGGTTCCGGGACGACTACGACGTGCTCAACATCGTGGCCGATCCGATGCGCTTCCAGAACCGGAGTCACGCCGTCGTCAAAAACCGAGTGCAGGGCATCGGCCTGCCGCAAAGCGACAGCGCCGCGGCATATGGCAGCGCAGGGCGTCTCGTCGGCATTTCGTTTTTTCCGATCCAGAACCTCTACGACGGCGCCGAGACCGGCTTCATCCACGAGCTGGGGCATCAATGGATCAATTACCTGTCGTTCCAACCGTTCATGCCCGGTGTCCCGCACTGGCCGTACTCGTCAATGGCGACTGGCGTGATGGGCATCAGCATCGGCGGCGCGGGAGGACAAGGCGGCAGCTTCGCGTGCACGATTGTGGAGGACAGCCGCGGCATCGTGTTCAACCCTCGCCCCGCTGCGCCGGCGTATAACGACTTCGACCTGTATCTGATGGGCTTGATGCCGGCTGCCGAGGTTCGGGGTCAATTCGTTTTCCCCGATCAGTCCTCCGCGACCCCGCCGACTTGCGCGGGGCAAGTGTTCACGGGCCCCGTGCTTCGAGTTGGCGTCAACGACATCCTCAACGCCGCTGGGCCTCGCATCCCGCCGTACGGCGAGGCGCCGTCGCGGTTT
This sequence comes from Vicinamibacterales bacterium, assembly GCA_050747925.1. GTDB lineage: Bacteria > Acidobacteriota > Vicinamibacteria > Vicinamibacterales > UBA2999 > 12-FULL-67-14b. The sequence goes on along the minus strand of JBOGIV010000491.1, from coordinate 1,010 downwards.
CGACTGGCGACGATCCTGGTCACCAGGAGCGGCCTCGCGTCGGCCGAGATGATGTCGCTCTACAGCTGGATGACCGAGCGCGCCGAGTGGCGCGCGCGTGTGCCCACCCACTCTGGATTCACGAAGCAATCGGGGCAGCCGTTTTACCTTGCAACCGGCGGCCGCGGCACGCTCGAGATGGATCTCGATCTCGGCGGGCCCGACTTCGGGCTTGTGCCAACAACCGCCGACGCCACTGTCACTGCGGGCGCATCGGCGAGTTACTCACTCGCGCTGTCATCGAGACGGCGCAGCTTTGACGCTGCAGTGACGCTGTCATGCGGGTCGCTGCCTGCCAACGCGACGTGTGCATTTGAGCCTGCGTCGGTCGTACCGGGCGCGACCGGCCAGAACACCACGTTGACCATTTCAACCCGAGCGAGTGCCGGCACAGCGGCTCGCGGCACTTACACGGTGATCGTCGCCGGCACGTCAGGAGCAGTGCAGCACTCAACTGCGGTCACGCTCGTCGTCCAGTGAGTCGACGAGCGCTCCGAGGCTGACCGGGAGCAGCACGACGCAGTTTCCGATGACGTTGCGGTGACCATGACGATTGTAGGGGTCACCGAGCGCGGGTTAGAGTTCTGCCCCAGTTCAGAATCACTTTCACATCCTCGTCCTTCGGCGCCGCGCCCTGCTGGATCAAGATGAGGCTACCGTCGGCGGCAACATCGAAGTCGGCCACGTCAGGGCTGTTGCCAAAGGTTTCGCGCGGCAGGTCTGGTCCCGACGCGTCGGACACGTACGCCAGCCAGTTCCCATCCGGCGACAACGGCAGGGCTGCGTTCGTCGGCGGCGGTCGCAAGAATGGCGACCGGGGATTCGCCATCCGCCACCTGAAAGAGGTCGGACTGGAAGCGTCCAGAAACCGCGACCAGCCGCGCAAACACCATCGTCTTGCCACCCGACGAGGGTACGGGCACCTGCTGAATCGAAGGAGACTCAGCCAACCGAACCGCGGCGCCGCTGCC